>JBIKWC010000043.1:0-36011 GCA_044356535.1 Myxococcota bacterium | reverse complement strand
GCCCTGAGCAGCCCGGTGACGGAGTGCAACGCCGTACCGACCGGCCGCGCCGACAACGACCTCGACTGCGACGACGCCGATGCCGCCCTCAACCAGGACGACCTCGACACCGACTCCTGGTCCACCTGCGACGGGGACTGCGACGACGACGTTCCTGCGGTGTTCCCCACCGCCGCCGACGTGCCCGACGGCCTGTTCCGCGACGAGGACTGCGACGGCATCGACGGCCGCAAGGTCGACGCCGTGTTCGTGTCCACCGCCGGGTCGAACGTCGCCAACAACGTGTGCTCGTTCAACCAGCCCTGCCGCACGATCACGTACGCCGTCGACGTCGCTGCCACCCTGTCGCTCTCGCAGGTGTACGTGCGCGCTGGTACGTACACGGGCGGCGTCCTCGCCGACCAGGACGTGGACATCTACGGCGGGTACGACGCGAGCTGGGTGCGCGACGTGAACACCGCCTCCGGGCACACGGTCATCGTCCAGGGCAACTCCACCTTCGCCGGGGAGTCGGAGTTCATGACCGTGGCCGTGCGCAGCGGCGCCGACGTGGGTCTGTTCGACCTGCAGCTCGAGGGGCCCGACGCCACCTCGGTGTCCGGCGTGAACGGCCGAAGCTCGTACACGGTCCACGCCGATTCCGGGACCGGCCTCACGATGGATCGCTGCGTCGTCATCCAGGGCGACGGCCGCGCCGGTGTGGCTGGAACGGGGGGCACCAGCGCCTCGCAGAGCGCCGCGGGCACCGCGGGCGGCTCCTCGGGCACGGGGGGCGGCGGCCTCCAGGTCTGCTCGACCACCCAGCCGGCAGCCGGTACGAACGGCACGAACTCCGCCTGCGCCAACACCGCGGGCGGGACGGGCGGGGCGGGCGGGCGCTCGGACACGAGCTGCTGCGCGGGGACCTGCTCGTTCGCGTGCGGGGACTGCGCGGACCAGAACGGCGTGAGCGGCAACGACGGCTCGCAGGCGGCGGGCGCGGCCGGTGGCGGTGGTGCGCGCGGCGCCACCTGCACGGCGGGTACGGCCGGCGAGCCGGGCCTCGTGACGAACGGTGCGGCCGGCGCGGGCGGCATCCGGGACGGGGTGCTGGGCGGTACCGGCTCGAAGTTCTGGTACGGCGACGCCGGAGACCCGGGCGCGGCCGGCTCGGCCGGCGGCGGCGGCGGCGGTGGCGGCGGCGGCGGTGGCTGCGATGTCGGCGCGATCGGCAACTACCGCGGCGGCGGCGGCGGCGGCGGCGCGGCCGGTGGGTGCTCGGCCAACGGCGGAACGACCGGCGGCGCGGGCGGCTCCTCGTTCGGTGTGTTCGGCTACCAGGCCACCATGTCGGTGCGAAACACCTCGTTCACCCGCGGGGCAGGGGGAGCAGGGGGAGCCGGCGGCGACGGCGGCAACGGCCAGCCCGGCGGGACCGGCGCGGTCGGTGGCGTGGGCGGCAGCGACGTCTCCGGCGGGACGCCGGGCGGCGCCGGGGGACGCGGCGGGGACGGCGGCCACGGTGGCCACGGCGGCGGCGCGGGCGGCGGCGCCGGGGGGAGCGCCTACTCCCTGTATCGGTACCAGGGCACGCTCACGAACGTGGGCAACACCTCCTCGGGCGGCGCCTCGGGCTCCGGCGGCGCGGGCGGGGTGGCGTCACCCCTGTGGGTGGACGGCAACGACGGCACGTCGGGCCAGCCGGGGACCGTGTCCAACACCGGCACCTGCACCAACCCGGCGGGCTGCTGATGCACCGCGACGCAGCGCGCTGGGTCAAGCGGCTGAACCTGGCCCCCCACCCCGAAGGGGGGTGGTACCGGGAGACGCTCCGCACCGAGCAGTGCACGACCATCTACTACCTCATCGAGGCGGGCTCCTTCTCCGCCTGGCACCGGGTCCACGGCGCCGACGAGGTGTGGCACCACTACGACGGCGACGTGTTGGCGCTGCACCAGCTGCACGCCGGCGGGTTCGAGCGGCACCTCCTGGGCGCCGACGACCACCATCACCTCGTGGTCCCCGCCGGCCGGTGGCAGGCGGCGGAGCCTGTCGGCGACCGGTACACGCTCGTGGGCTGCACCGTGGCTCCCGGGTTCACGTTCGAGCGGTTCGAGCTCGGGACCCGCGCCGGGATGCTCGCCGAGCTGCCCGAACAGGAGCGGTGGATCCACCGGTTCGCGCGGAGCTGACCCGTCCCGCCAGCGGGCTCAGCGCGGCGCCGTCGCCAGGCCGACCGCGACGGCCAGCGAGCCCGGCACCGACGTGGCGCGCGCCTGCCAGTCGTCGATCGACTCGAGGTATGTGGTGCGGGCCCCCTGGAGCCGGCGAATGCGCGGCTCGGTCTCGGCCGTGAGCGAGCGATCGGCCGCCAGCGCGTCCAGCTGCGAAACGAACGCGATCGCCGACGACATGTGCGCGGGGGTGCGCTCGTCGGTGGCCCGCAGGAACAGCTCCTCGAACACGCGGCGGTCGCCGCCGAGTTCGTACACCACGTTGCCCTCGGCGACGAGGACATCCACCAGCCGGTCGGCCTCCGCCGACGCGTTCGCCCGGGCGTCCCGGACCTTCCAGGCGCCGAACCCCACCAGCCCCAGCACCAGCAGCCCCAGCGCCAGCAGGCCGCCCGCCACCGGGACGATCCAGCGCTCGAGGCCCGAGGACTGCGCCTCGGTGAGCTCCTCCGCGCGCCGGACGTCGGCAGCGTGTTCGGTGGCGTCTTGCTCCCGCTGCCGCTGCTGCGCCGCGACGACCTCTGCCTTGGTGAGCGACGCGATCTCGGAGTCGGCGATGTAGGACGGCAGCCCCGCAGACGCCGGGCGGTCCGTCGGCGACCGACCGGAATGGGACCGCAGCGCGCCTTCGTCCGAGGGGCGCGGGGCCATGTAGTACGGGGCGGCGGCCTTGCGCCGATCTGCGTCGGGGGTGTCTTCCCGCAGCGCGGCGGCCCGCGTCCGCTTGTCGGGAACGAAGGTCGGCTGGTTCACGTCGAGTCCGAGGGACTTCTCGAGGTCCTCGAACCGCTTCCCCGCCGGGAGGGCGCGCGGAGGGCCAGCCGGCAGCGGGTCGCGGGGGCGCACGAGCGGTGGATAGCCCGTCTGTTCGGGCGGGATCCGCGACAGCGCGCACATCAGGTCGGTCTGGAGCTCGAGCACGGAGGCGTAACGTTCGTCGGGCTTGTAGCGGGTGGCCCGGATGATGACCTTGCGGAACACGGGCGGCACCGCGGCCAGGAGGTCGTCGTCCTGGTCGGCCACGAACAGCTCGGCGGAGGTGCGGGCCGTGAGGAGCGTGTAGAGCGAGGCGCCGACGGAGTACAGGTCTGCGCGTTGATCCACCGACTTCGTGTCGGAGCGCTGCTCGGGCGCCATGAACGAGAAGGTCCCGATCTGGCTGCCGGTCGCCGTGAACGACGTGGTCTCCGTCAGGCGGGCGATCCCGAAGTCGGTGAGTCGGTAGCGGCCCTGGTCGTCGAGCAGGAAGTTGTGGGGCTTCACGTCGCGGTGGACGATCCCTGCGGCGTGGGCCTCGGCCAGCGCCTGGCACACCTGAAACATGACGTCGGCCGCCATCGCGGGCGGCATGGGGCCGTGCTCCTTGATCCAGTCCATCGTCGAGCCGCAGCGGGCGAGCTCCATCACGAGGTACGGTGGGCTCGCTTCGTCGTCGTGGAAGTACAACGCGGGGATGTTCTCGTGGCGGAGCTGCGCGAGGGCGTGGGCCTCCTGCGCGAAGCGCCGCCGCATGTCGTCGTCCTTCAGGTACTTGTTGTGCAGCGCCTTGAGCGCGCACCAGCGGGACTCGAGGTTGTCCCACGCGAGGTACACGGAGGCCGTTCCCCCGTCTCCGAGGGAATCCGCGACGATGAAGCGCCCTCCGCCGAGCCTGGGGGGCGCGCGACCTTCGAGCTCCAGACCCATCGACCCGAAACGTACCCGATCTCGGGCCGGCGCGGGGGGAGAGCCTGCGCGAACGATCGGGGATAGGCGCCCCCAGCTCCGGGAGGCGCCGTGAACGTACCGGTCGTCGAGCACGAAGACCTGCACTCGACCGAGCCTGCGGCGATCCGCCGCGCCGCCGACGCCGTGGCCGCGGGGTTCGGTGGCCCCGGGCTCGTGTGGATTCGCGGCGCTCCGGTCGCGCGCCCCGACGTGAACGCGCTGTACGACGACTTCCTCGAGGTCCTCCGTCGCCCCACCGCCGAGAAGTCCAGCTGGGGGGGACGCCACCTCTGGTTCCAGCGCGGGTGGACGCCACCGAACACCGAGGTGTCGGTGCAAGGCGGCGGGCAGCCCGATTTCAAGGAGTGTTTCTTCGCGGCGCCCGAACCCATCGACTCGCTGGGCGCCCGGCAGTGGCCCGAGCTGCTGTGCGACAACGTCTGGCCCACCGGAGCCGACCGGTTCCGGACGCGGACGCTCGCCGTGGGCCACGCACTCCACACCGTGGGCATGGGACTCCTGGGCGCAGCGGAGCGCGCGCTCGGCCTGGCGGAAGGCGCGATCGGCGAGGCCTGCCAGGGCGCTGCGCACCTCACGCGGCTCCTCGCCTACCTCCCGCTGGACGAGGACCAGGTGCGCCACCGCGACCGGGTGTTGTGGGGCGAAGAGCACACGGACTTCAACCTGCTCACCCTGCTCCCGGGTGGTCGCTTCTACCGCGACGGCGTGCCCGACGTGTCGCCGCGCGACGGTGGCGGCCTGTTCCTGCGCACGCAGCCCGACGCCGAGCACCCGACGGGGCAGAAGGTCCCCGGACGCCCGCCCCCGGGCTGCATCGTCGCGCAGGTGGGACAGGAGCTCGAGATCCTGTCGGGGGGAACGTTCCTGGCCACCCCCCACGGCATCGTCGCCCCCGACGAGCCGGGCTTCGTGCGAACGAGCGTCGCGCACTTCGTCCACCTGCACCCGAAGACCGTGCTCACGCCACACGCCACGCTGCGGGACCGTGCGGGCAGCCGCTACGATCCCCCGGTCCTCGCGGGTACGTACGCGACCAAGACCCTCTTGGACATCGGCCTCGCCCCGCGCGAGGCGCTGGATCGCTTCGGGTATCGGCACTACGATCGACTCCGCGCGATCCGCGCGCGCGAAGACGGGACCTGACCGGGCCACCCGGGCGACGGGGGCTGCTGGGGACCATGCGCTACACCTTCGCCTTCGGCCTCGTCGCCGCCGTCGCTGCAGTGGCCGCGTTCGTGGTGCCGGGCTGGGTGTTCCCCGCCCTGCTCTGGTGGGTCGCTTCGTCCTTCGCGCTGGCTGCTGCCGCATACGCGGGCGTCGGTCCCCGGCTCCTCGGCAAGCGCGCGGACGGCACGCTCCCTGCGTGGTCCTACGCCCTCCACGGGCCGTTCCTGCTGCTGGGGCTGGTGTCGATGCGGATGGTGCACCTGACGAGCGGGGAGGCCCCGTTCCACGAGGTGGCGCCGGGCGTGTTCCTCGGGCGCCGCCCCACCCGCCGGGACCGCGCCGTGTACCGCCAGCTGGGCATCGGAGCCGTGCTGGATCTCTGCGCCGAGCTCCAGAAATCCTCGGCCCTGGAGGGCCGCGAGCGGTACCTCACGCTGCCGGTGCTCGACGCCGACGCCCCGAGCCCCGAGCAGCTGGTCGCCGCCGTCCGGTGGCTCGACGAGGTCCTCCCGGGGCAACGCGTGTTGGTGCATTGCGCCCTGGGGCACGGGCGGTCCGCCACGGTGATCGCCGCCTGGAGGTTGCACCACGGCGCGGCCGGCGACGCGCTCGACGTCGAGGCCGACCTGCGCCGGACGCGACCCGGGGTCCGGTTCACGCCTGCCCAGCACCTCGCGCTCGAGGTGTGGCGGCGCGGACTCCCCGGAGCGCGCTGACCTGGCTCGCCCAGCTCACTGGGCCGACGGGGTCGGCTGGGCTTCGCCCGCCTGGTTCGAGGTGTTGCCCTCGAAGGTGGCGCGCTCGAGGGTCATGACGCCGTCCACGGCGTCCACACCGAACGAGTCGTCACGCAACACCACGTCCGTCGCGGTGACCCTGCCGGTCAGCTGGAGCCCGACCTCGGCCCCTTCCAGGAGCACGCGTTCGACCGTCGCCTTCGCACCCTGGGCCACGAACACGCCGGACGCTGCGGTGTCCGCACTGCAGGTGGAGGTGACACAGGCGGGCGGCGTGACGCCGGACACCGACACGTCCGTGAGCGAGAGCGTGCCGCCGCCAGCGCGCACGCCAGCCGACGCGACGTCGCTGAACGAGGCGCGGGTGAGGGACACGTCACCGTCGGCGAAGTCCAGTCCGAAGCCGTGGCGGCCGTTCTCTTCGAGGGACACGATGTTCGACACCACCAGGTCCTGCGCCGCGAGGTCCAGCACGTTTCCGGTCAGCCCCGAGCCGAGCCCACCGTCGAGCACCACCCGGTCGGCGGTCAACCACACGGGCAGCGCGGTCAGGCTCGACGTGTAGATGGGGTTGCCGTAGCCCCAGACCGCATCCCGCTGGGTGTCCCGCACCACCACGTCCTCCAGGACGTACTGGCCGGTCAGCTCGAAGTCGAGACCCGATCGATGGGCGTGGTCCACCAGCGCGCGGTGGAGGGTCACGTCGGAGTCGACGGCGTACACTCCGGGCGCCGAGACTCCCGGGGAAGGCGCGGAGTTGGTGCCGTCGATCGACAGGTCGGTCGCCACCAGGTCTGCGCCGGCCACCGAAAGCGCTGGTCCGCCGATGTCCTCGAGGTGCGTGCGCTCGAGGGTCAGGGCCACCCCAGGCTGCACGTTCACGCCCGAGCCGACGCCACCCGCGCCCGCGCGGCGCACGACGAGGTCCGTGACCGAGCCGGTCATCAACCCGCCGACCAGGAGGCCGTCGGTTTCGGCGTCCTCCACGACCGTCCGCGCGAGGTGCAGGCCGCGCGCGCTCAGCACCTGCACCCCAGACCCAACGCCGGAGGCGTCGGTGCGCACCCCGCGGATCACCACGTCCTCGCAGGACAACGGGCCGATCAGGTTGCGCAGGCCGGCGTAGGGAACGTCCTGGATCACGAGGCCCGCGCAGGTGAGCGGACCGCTGCCGGTGGTGCCGAACCCCCCGAAGCTGTACCCGTAGGTAGCCTCGGTCGCGACGTGGTTGATGAACAGGTCCTCGACCACCAGGTCGTTGAATCCACCCTTCGCGAGGCCGTAGGAGACCGTGTTCTCCATGGCGACCCGCCGCGCGGCGTTCGGGCCGCCGTCCGTGGTGATCAGCCGGATGCCGGCTCCGCGCGTGTTGTCGATCTCCTGTGGGAGGACGTCGAAGATCGCGAGGTCGCTCGCGTCCAGGTTCGACTCGAGCTCGATCCACAACGCCGTCCGCCGGGTGTGGGAGAACGAGGCCCCACGCACGACGACCGTGCTGTCTCCGGTAGCGTACAGCCCGTCTCCGTTGAACCCGAAGCGGGCCGACGTGATGCCGGTCACGTTCACGTCGGTGAGGGTGAGGGTGCTGTCCGTGGCGGACAGGCCGTGGTTGATCAGCGACTCGAGGACCACGCCCTCGAGCGCCACCGAGGCGCCCTCGGTCGCGACGACGCCGATGGTGGCGCTGTCGGCGATCCGCAGGTCGCGCAGCGTCACGGACGCACCCTCGACGGCGACCACGCCGGCCAGCTCGTCCCGGGTGGCGGAGGTCAGCGTGGTGAGCCCGGGACACAGGCCCCGGATGGTGAGATCGTCGGTCAACGTGGCGCGACCCGGCCAGGTCCCCGCGCCGAGCATCAGCGTGTCACCGGGCGACGCAGCGGCGAGCGCGGACGCCACGTCGCCGAACGGAGCCGCTCGAGAGCCGTCGCCGGTGCCCCCCTGCGCCACGAACCAGGTCCCCACGTCGTCCACGTCCGTGGGCCAGGCCTCCGTGGGACAGGTCGCGCCCACCACTTCGCACCCGGCGCCCGGCAGGCTCATGGACAGCGGGTCGGCGCACACCTCGCGCACCCCACCGGCCCACGGGAGGCACTGGTGCCCGCCGTCCGCCAGCGGCTCCTCCGACCAGCCCGGCGCGCAGACCCTGGAGGGGGGCGCGACCTCGGGGCGACCGTCCGCGAGCCAGGGGATGTCGGGCGGCGCGATCGGTGGCGCGCCGTCCGAGAGCCAGGGCAGCACCGCCGGCTCGAAGTCGGTGTCGGTGTCGGTGTCCGTGTCCGTGTCGGTGTCCGTATCGGTGTCGGTATCGGTGTCCGTATCGGTGTCGGTATCGGTCTCGGTGGTGCTCGGCTCCTTGTCCGTCTCGGGATCGCATGCGACCGTGACGAGTGCGAGGAGCGGAAGGATTCGGCGGAAGGTCATGGAATCTCCTGGGTCGGGGGTCGACCCACCAGGGATACGCCGGCCCCCACTCACCCGCCGTTTCCGTGTCTTTCATGCGATTTCATCGCGCGGTGAGCGACTGAAAGGCGCGGTGATGGTTCGACAGCCGGGACAGGGTGACGGACCAGGGCACCCACTCCCCCGGAGGTTCCATGACCCAGCGATCCCCGATGCTTCTGGTCCTGCTCGCGCTCGCAGCGTGCACGAACAAGGACGACACCGACACGACGAGCGCGGACTCGGAGTCGGACACCGACACCGACACCGACACGGATTCCGACACCGACACCGACACCGACACCGACACCGATCTGGGGCACACCGGGGACACGGAAGCTCCGCTCCCGCAGATCGCGTGGTCCACCCACTGCCTGAGCTACGTGCCGGAGTGCGCGACGATCGAGGTGCCGTACGACCACGCCGACCCGGCCAGCGGCACGTTCCCGTTGGGGCTCGGGCGGGTGCCGGCGAGCGGAGATCCCGCGAACTACAAGGGCGCGCTGTTCTTCAACTACGGTGGTGGAGACAGCATCAACACGCTGTCCTACCTCCAGTACGTCCTGGGCTCCGTGGCCGCGGACTACGATCTGGTGAGCTTCGACCCGCGCGGGGGAGGTGCGTACAGCGGTGGCGAACCGCTCGGGTGCTCCGCCGACCCGGCGTTCCTCGACGCCGTGCTCGATGCGTGGGACGGCTCCACCGACCCCGCCAGCCTGCAGGCGCTGCAGGACGCGCAGCAGGCGTTCTTCGCCGAGTGCCGCCGGACGGATCCGGAGGTGGTCGACCACTTCGGCATGAACGCCTCGGCCGACGACATGGAGCTCGTCCGCATCGCCCTGGGTGTCGACAAGATCAGCTACCTCGGGGTCGTGGCGGGCGGGACCTCGCTGGGCCTGGCCTACGCCGAGCGGTATCCGACGCGGGTCGATCGGTTCGTCCTCGACTCGATCCTGCCGGCCTACGGCGGCGCCGAGAGCGCCGCGCGGCTCCAGGTCGCCGGCATCAGCGAGCTGACGCAGGCCTTCGTGGCGTGGTGCGAGACCGACTCGTACTGCGCCGTGCAGGACGACCCGATGGGTGCGTTGACCGCCGTCTTCGACCAGGCGCGCACTGCGCCGCTCGTGTTCGACGGTCGACCGCTGACCTACGGCCGCGCGTACTACGGGTTGGTGCCCCTGCTGAGCTCGTCGTACAACTGGTCCTACCTGGGGTACCTGCTGGACCTCGCCAGGAACGGGGATTCCAGCATCATCCTCTCGAACGCCGACAACTACTTCGGCCGGAACCGGTACGGGTATGGCATCGCCAACGCGGCAGTCGTCTACCCCCATGTGTCCTGCGCCGACAGCACGGCGCAGCCGACGTTCCAGGAGCTCGCGGACTGGGTGACCGCCGACGAGGCGGCCTATGGTGCCAACGGTGGGATCACGCGCGGCATCGCGTTCGAGACCCTGTGGTGCTCGGCGTTCGGGCCCGGTCTCGACCCGGTCGCCGCTCCGACCACCGCAGCAGGTGCCCCTCCGTTTCTCCTCGTCAACTCCCGCGACGACGGCTTCAACCCGTTGGCGGGCGCGCTGGAGGTCCAGTCGCACCTGGAGAACAGCTCGCCGCTCTTGATCAAGGAGGGCATGGTCGGGGGCGTGGTGTTCGACTACTACGGGTACTGTGCGAGCCAGGTGATCGAGGCGTTCTTCCTCGACGGAACCCTGCCGGCTGACGGCACCGTCTGCGAGTGAGGCGCGCTCAGCTGCGCCCGAACCCGCCCAGCGGCGCGACCCCCGGGAGCCACGGCCCGGGGTCGACGTCCATCCACTGCAGGACCCCCGCCACGAGGTGGTCGTAGCGCGCGACCTCGCCGTGGGCTGGATCCAGCCCGCCCGCGCGCACGTCCATCGGCACCGGCGCGTAGCTGTCGTCGGTGGCGCCGATGACCCGGCCTCCGCTGATGCCACCCCCGAGGAGGAGATAGCTGAGGCCCGGCCAGTGGTGCTTGCCGTTCGAGCCGTTGCGGACCGGCGCGCGGACCATCTCCGAAGCCACCACGACCAGCGTCGAGTCGAGGGCCCCGGTGGCGTCGAGCTGCCCGAGGAGGACGTCGAGCCCCTCGAACAGCTCGTCGTTTCGGGGGTGCTGGTCCACGTTGTTGGCGTGGGTGTCGAAGGACTGCTGGCTGTCGACCATCACCGACCGGCACAGGTCGTTGGTCACCAGATCCGCAGCGAGGAGGAGGTTGTCGTTCGAGCTGCGGGGAGACCTGCCCTCGAGCAGCTGCAAGAGGTCTCCCCTGCGCGCCAGCAAAGCTTCCCGCCGCACCGCCGCCCGCTCCCGCTCGTCGAACCACCGGGGAGCCGACGAACCGCTCGCCAGCCGGGCCGCGCGGGACCGCTGGTAGGCCCGCACCCGCTCGCCAGCCGCATCGTCGGGCATGCCCAGCTCCCCATCGGGGTCCAGCATCGACCCGAGCTGCCAACCGTCGCCCAGCCGCCCCAGGTCGGTACCGAAGGGCCCGGGCCGACAGTACCCCGAAAGGTCGATGCCCCCGAAGGGCAGGGTCGGGTCTGCCAGCCCCGCCACCACACCCACCGCGTCGGGTTGGTCGCGGTCCACGGAGCCTCCGAGGGCCCGCCGGGTGTTCGGGAGGTGCGCGATGCCGCCTGCCCACAGCCCGTTCACGGCGAGGGTCTGGCGGGACCACCGGTCGAAGAACGCGCCGACGTGGGGGCGCTTCACCGGGTTCACGGCCACGAGCAGCTCACCGTAGGACACCACGTCCTCCACGTCCTCCGGGTTCCCCGGGTCCCCCGGATCGTCCTGCGGCCCGGAGATCGCGGTGCCGACCTTGGGGTCGAACGTGTACGTCGGGTCCCAGCCGCCGTGGGCGTACACCACGATCAGCGACTTCGGCCGACGCGCGGACGCCCGCGCCGCTCCGGTGAGGAGGGTGGCGGCGCCGGTCCACAGGAACTGTCGTCGATCCATCCGTCCCCTCAGTACGTCAGCGCGGCGGGGTCCGACAGCAGGGCCCACCACGCGATGGTCCAGGCGTGGGCCGGGTCCGAGGTCGCGAGGTCGGCCGCGAACAGGGCATACAGCTCGTCGACCCATCCGTCGTCCGGCGCCACCAGCGCGCCCGTGCTGCGTCCGACGAGGTCGACGAGCTGGGCCCGCACCTCCACCTCGTCGACCACGGTGGGGTCGATGCCCGTCCCGGCCTCGACCGCCGCGGTGGCGGCCCGCCGCGCCACGGCGTCCCAGACCTCGAGGCTCGCGGCCGACGGGGTGAACGTCGGTCGCTCGATCGCCCAGTGGTCCGTGCCCCCCGCGAGGTCCCGCACACCCGCTCGCGACGAGGCCAGCACCGGGGTCGTGCCCCACCGCTCGACCTCGAGCTCCCACCGGTGTCCGGTGGAATCCTGGACGTTGCGGGCCAGCGCTTCCGGCCGCAACACCAGCGTGCGGCGCTCGTCCAGGAACGCAGGCGACAACACGACCGCCCGGACCATCGCCTTCCAGTCTCCGCGGCGGCCGAACGCCGCTTCGGCTGCAACGCGGACGTCGTCGGGCACTTGCCCATCTGGCGACTGCGCCAGGAACCCCCAGGCCTGCTCGATGGCACAGGACGCGAAGCGCGGGTCGTCCGCCAGGTCCACCGCCAGGTCACGCAGGTCGGTGCCGGGCTTCCCGTAGAACGCCGGCCCGGTGATGCCCTCGTCCACGTAGTCTTCGGCGCGGGTCGCGTCCCAGTACCGCAAGGGGTACCCGGTGCCCGGCTCGAGGTTCTCGCGCTCGCGGATGTTCCCGGCGACCGCGTTGTAGTCGAACCCCCACAGGTAGGCGGAGAGCGGCTCGAGGGTGGTGTGGCAACCGGCGCACGTGGGGTCGGCGAGGAGTTCGTCGGCGGCGGCGGACTCGGACCCGGGCACGAACGTGGCGCGCACCGGGATGTCGAGCGCGCCGATCTCGTCACACAGGAACGCCCGGGTGATGGTGTTGGCCCGGTTCCGGTGGTGGCCGCTGAAGTTGGTCCACCACCGCTGCCACAACCCCGTCGTGGACAAGACGCCCGCCTCCGGGCGCCCGTCCGGGTGGACTGTGCGCTGCCACTCCGGCCCGGTCGGGTCGTACGCCATCCCCTCCATCAGCGCGAGCCGGCGGTCCGTCAGCGTGTACGGAGCGGTCAGGATCTCGCGGTACGGGCGGTCGCGGGCGACCACGTCCTCGACGAGGCGCAGCGGCGCTTCGTACAGCGAAGTGTACAGATCGAGCGACGTCTCGTCCGTGACGGGCCCCACGGCTGGCCACCCGCCGCGGGTGTCGGCGCGGACGGAGTACACCTCGGCGTGCAGGTCGCGGACGGTGGCGAGGAACGCTTCGTCGGTGAGCCAGCGGTCGGTCAACACGGGCAGGAGCGCCGGTTCGTCCACGACGGCCCGCAGCTCGGCGACGGAGGGTCGCACGCCCCGCAGGGCCAGGGACACGCGGGTTGCGCGGGCCGCAGGGTCGAGCCGGTGGTCCTCTTCGGGGCCGGGCGCACACGCCAAGCTCACCGCGGCGAAGAGCCACCAGGAGGCGCTGGAGCGGGCGTGCGGGCGTGACATGCCTTCTCATACCCCACCGCGCTGCGCATCCGGGTGCCAGTTTGCCACCGGTGCGGTCAGCCTGGCGTCACCACCACGCGGGGCGTGGGCACGTCCGGCTCGCCATGCCGGCTGGGGACCAGCTCGTGAGCCGGGTCCGCACACCGATCCGGTTCAGCCCGCCCACGGTCTCCGAGTAGTAGAACACCACGTCTCCGCCGCGGCGGGGTCGTCGGCGCAAGCAGCGAACCACGTGACCAGGACCAGAGCAGTGTGTCTCATCGAACCGACTCTACTGGAGTACGCGACCGGTCCGCAAGTGCCGTTCAGGCCGGCTTGCGGGCGACGAGGACGTCCCGGGTGATGGCGTGGTCCACCACGTGGCGGAACG
The DNA here is from genome assembly GCA_044356535.1 of Myxococcota bacterium. Taxonomy (GTDB): domain Bacteria; phylum Myxococcota_A; class UBA796; order UBA796; genus JACKER01. The sequence continues at coordinate 22,753 of JBIKWC010000043.1, read as the reverse complement.
ACTGGTACGGCGCCGAGGCAGAGACCTCGAGACCCTGGGCCGCCAGGAGCTCGGCGACCCGCTCGCGGCCAGCGACGTGGCGGTTCCAGGCGAGCCCGAGCGCGCCGCCCGGGCGCAACAGGGCCACCCACCCGGGGAGCGCCGCCTCCAGGAGCTCGAGCGGGCGCCGCGACAGCCCCTGGTCGCTGCTGCTGCCGTGCTGGACCCCGTACGGCAGGTCGGTCGCGATCACGTCGAACCGCACCGACCCGAAGTGCTCGCGGGCCTGCCGGGTGTCCGCCCCCACCACCGTCAGGTGCAGCGTCTCGCCCGCCTTGTAGGCCTCGCGGGTGGCGCCGAGCTCGAACGTGAACCGCCTCCCCACCGTCTTCTTGCCCTCGCGGATCGCAGCGCCCCGCAGCGCGTGCTTGAGGCGCTTGCGCTTGAGGTACGTGCCGACGAACTGCTCGTAGAGCGCCACGTCGCGCTCGTCGAGCTCCATCCCGGAGGCGTCCCAGCCGTACATCAGCGCCTGCTGGAGCGTGGTGCCCCGCCCGCAGAGGGGGTCGAAGACGTGCAGCTTGCGGTCGAGGAGCTCGCCCGCGAAGGCCGTGGAGGCCGCAGCGACGTTGAGCAGGAGCCGCGTGAAGTGCTCGTTCGTCTTGCCCTGGTACTTCTGGATCGACAGCAGGTCGTCGTCGAACCGCGCGGGTGCCTGGAGCTCGATCGGCCGGAGGAGGCCGTCCACGCGCTCGAACAGCGCGTAGGCGGTGGACAGGAACGCGAGGAGCCGCACCTCGCGCGGCTCGAGGGGCGGCGCGGTGAAGGTGAGGTACCGGACACCGCCGATGCGCACCTCGGCCAGGTCTCGCAGGCGCCCACCGAGCAGGCGCTCGTCGAAGACCCCGAGCTCCGCGAGCGCGAGCGCCCCGGAGGCTTCGGCGTACACGCGGTTGGTCGCGGGCAGCAGCAGCAGGGCGTAGTCGGCCATGCGGCAGTCTAGGGTGGTCGCTACCCGGCCGCCAGCGTGTCGAGGGCGTGGCGCAGGATCCAGGCGGCGTCGCTCCCGGACCGACCGGTCGCCGCAGCGAGGGCCTCGGCCACCACCGAGCGCTCCCCGGGGCTCAGGGCCGGGTGGCCGAGGAGCTCCGTGAGCGCAGCGCGGTAGGTCGCGGCGCAGCGCTCCGGTTCGCCCCTGTTGAACGCAGGCACCCCCTCGGCCAGGGCCGCCTGCAGCTGCAGGAGCACCCCGTCACGGCCGGGTCCGGCGGGGACCGCTCCCCCCACGACCTCGATCGACAGGACCTCCAGGGTGAACGGGCCGGGTTCGGAGGCGCTCAGGAGGAACCCGACCGAGGTGATGGCGTCGCGCGCACGATCGAGGGCGGGCAGCCCCCACACGGGTCGCCCGAACGCCGTGGGCCGGAAGTCCGCCAGCGGCACGACCACCGTGGCTCCCTCGGGGCCGACGGGCACGGGTACGCGGTACGAACCGGCACGCAGCGGAACGTCGGCGCGGCGCAGCGTCACGTCCCAGGTCCGGGCGTCTCCGCGGAGGTGGATCCGCAGCGCGAGCGCGTCCTCGAGCCCCAGGTCGCTGTCGCGGCTCCGGATGGACACGAAGCCGCCTCCCTGCTCGAGCGACAGGTCGCCGGTGAACCGCAGCGGGGGCCCCGGGTCGACCTGCCCGGACGACACGCCGCCCATGACGGTGTCGTTCACGACGACCCAGCTGCGCTCCACGAGGTCGCTCGCCATCGCCGGCTCCATCCAGGTCCACCACATCGGGCCCCCGTCGGGCGTATGGACCTGGGGCCCGATCCGACAGGCTCAGTGGCAGGCGGCCGTCGTCCAGCGCACACCCGAGCACTCCAACTCGAGCCCCGTGGCGGCTGGGCGCTGGCGACAGCGGCGCTCGGCGTGGTCGGGGAACCGCACCACCACCAGGTCGCCGTCGATCCCATAGGTGGCCGCGCTGCCTCCGACCGGCGCAGCCAGCGCGCCCGCGCCGTCGAACACCATGCGGGCCGCGGGGGCGTCCACGTTGCACCAGGTGCCCTTCAGCGCAGCGACGTTCCCCGGATCCGGCCGCCCCCACTTCACCGACACCGCCAGCGCTTCGACCCGCTTCACCACCGCCGGCAGGTGCAGTGGCGAGGCGAACCCGACCACCAGCAGGCCTCCGGTGGGCCCCGCGAGCCCGATCGCGCGCGCCGCCAGCGCGCTGCCGTCCGCTGCCGTTCCCTGGTACTCGGCCGTCACCGCCTTCGCGACCCCCACCGTCCGCTCCGTCGGGGCCCCCATCACCGCGAGAGCGGTGCCCTGATCGGCGAGTGGTGCGCCCGCTTCCCGCCGCAGGTCCTCCCACGACGCGCCGTGGGTGTAGGTCACCAGGACCAGGCCCGGTTCGGTGTCGCTCACGAGGGCCCAAGACCCCTCTTCGTGCGACAACAGGCGCCAGGTGGCCGGTACCTCGACCGTCCACCCGTCGATCGGGGATCCGATCGGAGCTGCCACCGCCGCCGCCATCCACCACATGCGGGTCTCCCGGCGGGAACCTACCCGGGTCCGGCGCCCGCGACGATCTAGGGCTGGTCGAGGTGCCCCGCGGCGGCGTCGCCCATCTCCACCTTGCGGCCCGGGAAGTACTCGTTCCACCGCCGGGTGACCGTGGCTTCGGTCTCGGGGTCGCAGAACAGCTCCGCCGGGTACCAGGGCTTCATGCGAGCGTCGATGCCCACCGCGCCCCGGTACACCAGGTGGTGACGGTGTACCTCCACCCTCGCGGCCTGGATGTCGGCGGCGGGCTCGAAGCGGGTGAACGTCGTCCACAGGAACCGCGTGGGCGTGGACACCGCGAGCTTCGCGTCGTCCACCAGCACCACCAGCGGCCACTCCGGCAGGTCCGCGAGCACGCGCTGCAGGAAGCCCGGCTCCTCGGTGTACTTCGGGCCCTCGATCACGAGGCACCCCGCGCAGAACGGCAGCGCCGCCCGGATCCCGGAGGGGAGGGGGCCCTTCACCGCGCGCGGGAGCTCGCGCCAGGGGTCGCCCACGCCCAGCATCACGCCCTTGCTGCCCTTGTTGACCTCGGGTCCGGCGTAGTCGAGGGAGTCCATCGACTGGTGCGAGAACACGTACAGGTCGGTCTCCGGGTGGAACCGCGCCAGCAGGTGCTCGAGGACGGCCTTCGGGTCACGCAGATCGACGCGGCCGCCCTGGGGCTCTTCCGACAACACCCACAGGAACTTCGTGAGCGCGAGCTGGCCCTCCCCGAGGATGCGGAACGCGGCCGACATCGCCTCGCGGCCGAACCGCTCCTTCACGACCGCCCCGGCGAGCGCGTGGTAGCCGGTCTCGCCATAGCTCCACAGGTCCACCACGTTCGGCATCACCAGCGGGAACAGCGGCGACAGCAGCTCCTGCAGGTAGTCCCCGATCCACACGTCCTCCTGGCGCGGCTTGCCGACTACGGTCGCGGGCCAGATCGCGTCCTTGCGACGGCACACCGCGTCCACGTGGAGCACCGGGTAGTCGTGGCGTAGTGAGTAGTAGCCGTAGTGGTCGCCGAAGGGGCCCTCGGGCTGCACCTCGTTCGGCTTCACGTGGCCCACCAGCGCGTACTCGCACGTCGACACCAGCCGGTGCGGGTGCCCGATCGGGTTGTCGGCCATCGGGACGCGCCCACCCATCAGGAGCGAGGCCAGGACCAGCTCGGGCACGTTCTCGGGGAGGGGCGCGATCGCGGAGAGCACGAGCGCGGGCGGGCCTCCGACGAACACGGTGACGGGGAGGTCCTGGCCCTTCTGGCGCGCGACCAGGTGGTGGAACCCACCGCCTTTCCCGATCTGCCAGTGCATGCCGGTCGTGGTGGGGGAGTGGCGCTGCACCCGGTACATCCCCAGGTTGTGGCTCTTGTTCTCCGGGTGCTCCGTGTAGACCAGCGGCAGCGTGACGAAGTGTCCGCCGTCGTCGGGCCACGACTTGAGCATCGGGATCTGGTCCATCCGCGCGGGCTGCTCGACCACCTCGGTCACCGGCCCGCTGCGCACACCTTTCGTGCCCAGCCCCAGCGCCTCCCAGAAGAAGCCCCGCTCCGACCAGAGCTTGCCCATCGTGGGGGGCATGATCGTGTGGACGAGGTCCACCGCGTGGCGCACGAACACCAGCGGCTTCGGGCCGAACGCGAGCTCCACCCGTCGCTTCGTGCCGAACAGGTTCGTGACCACCGGGACCGTGGAGCCCTTCGGGTTCTTGAACAGCAGCGCAGGCCCGCCGGCGGCGATGACCCGCCGGTGGACCTCGGCGAGCTCCAGCGTCGGGTCGACGGGCGCGTCGATCTCCACGAGATCGCCCTCGCGGCGGAGGACGTCGATGAACGAACGCAGGTCGGTGTGCACGGGGTCTCCGGTCGGGGAGAGGGGGTAACGACGAGGGCGGCGCCGCGGTCGAGTGCAACCCGGTGCCGCAGGGCTATCCCGCGGGTGGCAGCCGCCGGGCTCAACCCCAGGCGTCGCGGGCCGAATGGATCGTTGCGGAGCCTCGATGTCCACGACCCTGTCACCCCTCCCTTCGATCTACGCCTCGGATCCGGAGATGCAGCCCCTCATCCGGGACTTCGCGTTCGAGCTGGAGCGGAGGTTCGCCGAGCTGACGGACGCCCTCGCGCGCGACGATCGGGATCGGATCCGCCACGTCGCGCACCAGCTGCTGGGGGCCGGCGGCACCTACGGGTTCGCCGTGGTGACCAAGGTGTGTCGGGGGCTGGAGACCGCCGCCACCCGCCCGGCGGTGCCGCTCGCGCCCCACCTGGAAGCGCTGGGGACGGTCGTCCGCCGCATCACCCTCGCCCACGCGGCATAGGAGGTCGCGTGTCCCGCAAGGAAACCGTGCTGGTCATCGACGACTCCATGCTCATCCACAACCTGCTCGACGTGTGGCTGCGACCCGAGAACCTCACGGTGCTGCACGCGCTCGACGGCGTCACGGGGATGGCCATCGCGATCGAGCAGCAGCCGTCGCTCATCCTGCTCGACCTCGTGCTGGAGCACGAGAGCGGCTACGACGTGGTCCGTACGCTGATGGAGTGCGTCCAGACCCGGGACATCCCCGTGATGATCCTCACGGGGGCCGCCGACACCGAGAACAAGGTCCGCTGCCTCGACGCCGGCGCGGTCGACTACATCACCAAGCCGTTCGACCCTGCGGAGCTGCGGGCGCGCGCGCGGGTGGGGCTCCGACTGCGCCGCTACCAGGAGCTCCTCGCGCACCAGGCTCGGATCGACGCCCTCACCGCGTGCTGGAACCGCGGGTACCTCGACGAGCGGCTGTCCAGCGAGGTGACCACCTCCTGGCGGCACGGCCGGCCAGTGGCGTTCGTCCTGGTGGACCTCGACCACTTCAAGGCCATCAACGACTCTCGGGGCCACGCGGCCGGGGACCGCGCGCTGCAGGCCGTCGCCGACCAGCTGCGCAACTCGCTGCGCGCGGGAGACACGCTGGGCAGGCTCGGTGGCGACGAGTTCGCGATCGTGGCGCGCGAGACCCCGCTCGAGGGGCTCCACGCGTTCGTCCACCGCCTCGTGGAGCTGGTGCGGTCGGTCCCCGACCCGATCGGCTCCGGGTACACCGTCAGCGTCGGCGGGGCCCTGTTGTCGCAGGTCTGCGCGTCGAGCCCGCAGGAGGCGGTACAGGCCCTGTACCTGGCGGCCGACACGGCGCTGTACGACGCCAAGCGCCGTGGGCGGAACCAGGGCGTGGTCTACTCGGACGCGCTCGATCCGGCCGCCGCGCTCATGGTGAGCCCGCTGCCGGCGGTGCGGTCAGCATCGTGAGGAGGATGGCGTTGCCGAGGCACCCGCCGCTCCAGAACCACCCGTTCCCAGCGAGCCCGGCGGTGTGTGCGCTCCGGAACAGCTCGCGGTGCCAGCCCCGGTCGCCCAGGCGCCTGGCGCTCGACAACGCGAACCCGCTCGCCGACACCGACAGCCCGAACACCACCGGCCCGCTGTCGATGTCCCGCGCCGCCGGCGCCCCGGGGAGCACCTCGCGCAGGCCGCCGAAGGGCCCGGCGTGATCGCGGAGCCGGGCGCGCGCAGCGGTCGCCAGCGCCGTGGCCAACACCGGGTCCGCCTCCCCCAGGAAGTGCGCAGCCAGCGCGGTCCCCGAGCCGCGGACCGGACCCTCGGGCCCGAGCGACTGGAACAGCAGGCCCGTGTCCGCATCCACCGCCTCGGCGCGAAACCGCGCGAGGAACGGCCTCAGCACGTCGTCGTGCCGACCGTCGGCGGCCAGGGCGGCGGCGACCAGCGCGAGATCGGGCGGGTACACCTCGCCCGGGTAGGTCTCCAGCGTGGTGATGGGCCGACCGTCGACGGCCAGCGCCAGGCGGGCGGCCAGCGCTGCCCCCGCGTCGGACGCCTGCGAATCCCCGTGGCGACCGGCGGTGGCGAGCGCGACCGCGGTCCACCCGAGGTAGGCGTGGGCGTGGCTGGGTTCGGGATCCTGGAGCGCGTCCACCCCCCAGGCGGCCGTCCCGAACTGCCGGGCCTCCCCGCTCGCCAGCCAGCTCGCGCAGGCGCGGAGCGCGGGGGACCACCGGTCGCGCCGGTCGGGGAACCGGTCCAGCAACCCACCCAGAGACAACACGGTCATCTGGCAGCTCACCAGCGCCCACTCCCCGTCGAAGCGCGGATCACCGGTCCAGAAGTCGGCGGGGGTCGTGCCGTCGGCCATGGCCTCTGCGAGGTGGTCCGCGGTGCGCAACACGGTCGCGGCGTCGCCGTCGAACCACCGGTCGGCGTCGTGGTCGGCGGCGCACCCCCGCGCGGTGGCTCCCACCACCAGGGCGGCGCCCGCTGCGGCCAGGCCCCGCCGCCTCGACGTTCCGCGGCTCAGAAGAAGTCCCGCATCCAGGGTGATGGGCCCGCGAACAGCGCCTGGAGGGCAGCGAGCGAGCGCGGGCCGGCCTCCACCAGCCCCGCGGCCTGCGCCTCGTGCGGCGAGAGGTGGCCCGCGAACATCGCTGCGAGGCCGCGGACGTGGACGTGCGCCGTCGGGTCCCCGCCGGAGCGCACCTCGGCGTGCCCCGCTTCGACGTCGATCGTGAGCGTGTCGTCGCCGAACACCGGGTCGACGAGCCTCATCACCACGCGCTCCACCTGGCCGCGCGCGTACCCGCGGGCGAGGAGCGCAGCCCGGGGCTCCACGATCCGCAGGAGGTACGGCTGGTGCAGCGACATCGCCATGGGGTGGGACAGCGCGAGGTGCAGCGGGTCGGTGGGCGCAGTGACGAGCGTGATCTCCGCCACCATCGTGGAGAGGTCTGCGAGGTGGCTCCACAGCCGGCTCCAGCCCTCGGGGCTGCGGCTGACCGCGTCGATGACCTCGAGCCGCTGCGTCGCGTCGGGCAGCCGCTCGAGCCGGTAGGCGAGCCAGGCCTCGAGTACGCCCTCCGGCGTCCGGAGCAGCGCGCGGTGCACGGTCGAACCGTCGAACGGGCGCAGGATCCGACCCCACAGGTACGGCCCACGGTCCAGGAACCCGGCCTGGTGGGCCGCCTGCTCGCGGTAGAGCGCGGCGACCTCGGTCTGGTGTTCGGGCCGCCCCAGCTCGACGGGTGAGGCCGGGGCGCCAGGGGGGAGGTCCCGGGGCCGGATGCGGCCGTGGAACCGGTTGGCTGCGTGCTCCCAGCCGGCGGCGCGGTAGAGCGACTGGTTGCTCGCGTAGAGCCCCGACAGCGCCACCCCCTGCTCGCGGAGCTCGTGGAGGGTCGCGCGGAGCAGCCCAGAGGCCACGCCCTGGCGGCGACGGTCGGCGCGCACGGCGACCCCTGCGAGCCCGGTGAGCGGGACCGGGCGCCCGCCGAACCACTGGCCCATCGGGATGCGCACGAGGCCACCCACCACCTCGCCGCGCGCGTCGTGGGCCACGCGGAGCTGGTCGATCCCGGCCCGGTCGAACCACGCGCTGGCGCGCGCCGCCTCGAACGCGAACGCGTGCGCCAGGACCTCGCCGAGATCGTCGAGGACCGAGGAGTCGGACACGGTCCGAACGTCGACCGCAGGGGCGCCCGGAGTCACGGATCGCGGCAGATGAAGGTGACGCTGTCGCAGACCTGGGGCGGCGGGCAGTCCGGAGGCCCGTTGCAGGGGATGAACCCGTCCACCCGCACGTCCGGCTGCGTGGGCGACGACACGGCGAGCTCCATGCAGCCGGCGTCGATCTGGACCGAGTCGACGGTGCGCCTCGAGATCGTCGCGTTGGGGAACCCGGTGACCCCGAAGTTGATGAGCGTGTCGACGAGCGAGGACGGGAGGTTCGCGCTCCCGGTGTCCGGCAGGTCGCAGAACATCGTGACGGGCGTGGTGCCGTGCTGGTCGATGTTGAGCTTGACGTAGATCCGGCTCTGGAGGCTCGCGCCGGCGGAGTTCCAGGTGATGGGGAGGTCCTGGCCCTCGAAGATCGTCCAGGTGGTCTCGGTCCCGATCGAGATCGGCTCCACACCGACGCCGTGCAGGGTCACGTCGGAGGTGCCGAACGTGGTGCCCCAGGTGCGGAGCTCGATCAGGTGCCCCGGCTCGAACACGGGGTGGGGCAGGGTGGTGTCGAAGTACTGGCGCCCGGGCTCGATCGGGTCCATGACCACGTCTTCGGCGAGGCCGCCGACCGTGACGCGCCCGAGGTCCTGGTTCGACGGGAAGGGAATACACGAGCCGTCGAAATCGCAGACGTCGCCTGCCGAACACGGCGGGTCACAGAACGGGTTGTTGCGGCGGAGCAGCTTGCAGCCCGCGTCTTCCGCCATCAGCTGGAGCACGGTCACCGGGTTCACGCCGTCGGCGACGTTTCCGGAGACGAGGGAGTAGTCCTCGTACACGTCGACGGTGAACCCGCCGTACCGGCTGTCGAGGGGGCAGGTGCCGCCGAGCGGGATCGTGGCGGGGTCCCCGACGGGGTCGGGCACGGTGAAGGTGGTGCCGGTGTCGGTGTCCGTGTCGGTGTCTGCGTCGGTGTCCGAGTCGGTGTCGGTGTCCGAGTCGGTGTCGGTGTCTGCGTCGGTGTCCTTGGTGGGGGTGGTGGTCCCCGAACAACCCGCGAACCACGCCAGCGAGAGCAGCTGGAGTCTGGACATCGACCCTCCGTCGCAACGTCCTACCATGCCCACCGGCGCACCACACCGTCTCCGTCGCGGAGATACGCAACGGTCTCGGTCGGGGGATCCCATGTTCTCGTTCCTGTTCGGCCCGAAGACCCAGCTCGTCACGCCGGAGGCGGCGCTGCCCGGCAGGGCCGAGGGGCTCGAAGGCGTAGGCGACGTACACCACGTGCTCGGGACCTCGCTGCGCACGGTGCCGCCCAGCGCGGAGGTAGCGGTGTTCGGCCTCGGCTGCTTCTGGGGCGCAGAGAAGGTGTTCTGGCAGCTCCCCGGGGTGTTGTCCACCTCGGTGGGGTACGCCGGCGGCTACTCGCCCAACGCGACCTACCAGGAGGTCTGCTCCGGCGCGACGGGCCACGCGGAGGTCGTGCGCGTGTTCTTCGACCCCGCCCGGATCGACTTCACGACCCTGTGCCGGAAGTTCTTCGAGAGCCACGATCCGACCCAGGGCATGCGCCAGGGCCACGACGTGGGCACGCAGTACCGCTCGGTCGTCCTGACGATGTCGGAGGCCCAGCGCGCCGCTGCCCAGGGCGTGCTCGAGGCCTACCAGGCGGCGCTGCTCTCCGCAGGCCACGTGGACCCGATCACCACGGAGATCGCGCCCCTCACGAAGTACTACTTCGCCGAGGACTACCACCAGCAGTACCTGGCCAAGAACCCGGGCGGCTACTGCGGGCTCGGCGGGACCGGCGTCTCGTGCCCGACGGGCCTGGCGAGCACCTGACCCGTCAGTAGCAGGCCACCGTCGTGAGCGGATCGGCGCTGTCCACCCAGCCGTACGAGCCGCCGGCCTCCACCTTCCCGCCGAGGAGCTCCCACAGGACCTCGCCGGTGAAGGTCCTCGCGTTCGGCCGGAACAGGAGGTCCTCCCCGTCCCCGGTGAGCGTACCCGCGTCGCTCTCGAGCGTCGTGTGGACCTGGAGGCGCCACGGAGCGTCGGCCGCCCGCTCCGTCCGCGGCGTGGCGGGGGTGGTGATCAGGTGCGACACCACGCCCGAGGGCATCTGCTCGTCGATCTGCACGGTCACCACCACCTCCAGCTCCTGCAGCCGCGTGGGGAAGGCCAGCTCCTCGGTCGACAGCCGGAGCGGGTTGGGCGGCGCGGCACCCTTGCCGAGGAGCTCCACCAGCGGACCCACGCGGTCGTAGGCGATCGAGACGCCGTCCGCCGTGACGGTCGGTCGGGCGCCCACGAGGTAGCTGGACAGCGTGAAGAGGTCGGCGGGGACGGGGTCACCGGCGGAGCCCGCGCGCTCGGTGTCGCGCCCGAGGAGGTAGGTCACACGGGTGGAGCGGGCGCCGTCGGAGCTCACGTACCCGTCGTCGGTGGAGGTGAAGCCGGTGGGTGGGCCCTCGTCGCCGTCGACCGACCGCCCCAGCGCGCCGTCGAGGGCATCGTCGAGCTGGCCTGCCAGGTCGACGCAGGTGGCCACGTGCTCGTAGGAGTCGGCAGTGTCGTCGACCGCGTCCCGCGCGTCCCAGCCGCCCGGCGTCGCCAGCAGGCAGCTCTCCCCAGCCACGTCGACCACGTCACCCGGTGGGAACCCACACCCGACCGCCACTGCCAGCCACCATCCACTGCGCATCACCCACCCTCCCGGCGTGGGTCGCAGACGACCCCGGTCGACCGGCATTCGACGGTGTCTCCTGCGCGCGCTGGCAGACGGGCCTGCGGAGGATACCCGGGCCTCATGTGGTGGATCTGGGCCTGTCGCTCCGGAACGACGCTGGTGGACTGGCGGGACGACCCCGTCGACACCGTCACGTACCCGGCGCCACACGACTCGTCGGAGCCGCTGCACACCGCGCACAGCGCAGCCGGCCACTCCGGTCCCGCGTGTGAGCCCCCCCTCGGCATCGAGGTCCTGTTCCCGGTGAACGTGGCGCTCCCCGGCGACACCGTCGACCTCGGCCGCTACGCCGACACCCCCACCTGGCCCACCGCCTCGACCGAGGTCGAGGACGGGACGGCGCCCCTGTTGTTCTCGGACAGCCCGGAGACGGTGGACACCGCGGGCTTGTTGTACGGCGACACCCTCTCCGGACCGGGGCGGTTGTACCTGTACCACGCGAGCGGAGGTGCGCCGCTGCGCTACGCCGTCGTCGCGCGCGGCGTCGGTGGGCCCGCGTCCGTCACCGTCGGCGCGTCGGGGGTGGCCGGTCCCTCCGCGGACTACCTGTACACCGGGCGGATGGCGGCGCTGCGTTGGTTGCAGGCCCTGCGCACCCCGGCCCCGCGGGTGGTGGAGGCCCCCGAAGGCACCTGGGTGTCGCTCGACCCCGCGCTCGACGTGCGGGTCGCGTCCGGCCGCCTGCTGCACGGGTTGTGGGACGTGGACGTGGCCGGCACCGCCGAGGTCCGGTTCGTGGCCGTGGCCGACGGCGCCGACGTGTTGGCCGAGGTCGACGGCCTCGCGGCGCTGCCCCGGGACGTCCACGATCGGGGGACCTTCGTGCCCGCGGACCGCACCGTGCGCGTGCCGTGCCTGGACACCGCCCGGGCCTCGCTCCGGGTCCGGCTGGCCGACGGCGTCGACGATCCGTTCGCGACCGGCGTCGACGCGCTCACCGGCGCCCCCGAGGCCCTCGCGGGCAACTACGGCGTGAAGTACACGCTCGATCTCTCCCTCGCGTCCTCGGACGGCCGGCTGCTGGCGGTGTTGCTGGCCCCCCGCGGCGGGGCGATGGCCGGCGCCGCGCAGATGTCGGATGGCCTGTTCCCCGGGACCGTGCTCGATCTCCCCCGCGACGCCGACGACGTACGCCCCGGGCAGGCCGTGTTGCTCGGGGTGTGGGACGCCGCCGTCCACGACCGCGCCTCGATCACCTGGACCCCCGCGGGCTCGAGCTCGCTGCCGGTGGACGTGTTGCTCGTCGCGTTCCGGCCGTGACCCCCGGCCACCTGGCCCCCGCTTCGGCAGCGCCCGAGCCCGAACACCTGCAGCGGGTCCTCGGTCGGGCTGCGTTCTTCGCGGCCCTCCCGGAGGCCGAGCGCGCGGCCGGGCTGCGGTGGCACGTGGCGCCCGGCGGGACGGTGGTGTGTGCGCCCGGGGACACGCTCGCCGGGTTGTGGCTGGTGGTGCACGGGCGCCTGCGGGTGACCAGCGCCGACGGGCGGGCCGAGGACGTCGGAGAAGGCGGGCTGATCGGCGGGCTCGAGCTGTTGACGGGGGAGGTGGCGCAGCGGCGGGTGGTGGCCGTGCGCGACACCGAGGTCGGGCTGTTGCCGCGCGAGGCCCTCACCGCCTTGATCCACCGGCACCCGGAGGCGGCGCTCGCGCTGGCCCGCACGGCGCTCGAGAGCACGCTGGGCGGGGAGGCGTCGGAGCCGGGGTCGGTGAACGTGGCGGTGGTCCCCATCGACGAAGGTGCGCCGCTGGCCGCGTTCGCCGAGGCGCTCGGGGCGTCGCTGGGGAGCGGGCGGTCGCTGTCGCGCGTGGACCGGACCCGGTTCGTCGCCGAGCTCGGTCCGGGCGCCGCCGACGACGACGTGGACGACTGGGACGCCACGGATCGGCGCATCGTGCGGTGGGTGCTCGCCGAGGAGGCCCGCGCGCGCTTCGTGCTCTACGAGACCGACCCCGGCGCCACCGCCTGGACCCGCCGCTGCCTCCGGATGGCGGACCGCGTGTTGCTGGTGTCGCGGGCCGAGACCGTGAGCGGCCTGCGCGAGGTCGAGGGCCTGCTCTCCGCCGCGTCGGTCCCCGTCGAGCTCGTGTTGCTGCACGCCGAGGGCCAGGCGCCGTCCCGCACCGGCGCGTTCCTGTCCCAGCGGCCGTTCGTGCAGCGGGTCCACCACGTCCGCCTCGGGGATCGGGAGACCGTGGACCGCGTGGCGCGCGCGTTGTCCGGGCGCTCGGTGGGCCTGGTGTTCGGGGGCGGCGGGGCCCGCGGCGTCGCCCACGTGGGCGCGGTGCGGGCGCTGCGGGCGCTGGGGGTGCCCATCGACTTCGTGGGCGGCACCTCCGCGGGCGGCGGCATCGCGGCGATGGTGGCGCTCGGGTGGGACGAAGCCACGATGGTGGCGCGCACCCGCGACGCGTTCGTGACCCACCGGCCGTTCCGGCGGTTCACCCTCCCGTACCACTCGCTCCTGGACCCCCACCAGGTGGAGCGGCTCGCCCGGCGGCTGTTCGGGGAGGCGCGGATGGAGGACCAGCTGGTGCCCATGTTCTGCCTCTCGGCCGACCTCGTGCGGGGGCAACGCGTGGTGCACCGCGACGGGCCGCTGTGGCGCGCGGTGCTGGCGACGAGCGCGCTCCCCGGGGTGCTCCCGCCGGTGTGGTGGGACGGGCGCCTGCTGGTGGACGGCGGGGTGCTGGACAACAACCCCGTGCGCACGATGCGCGAGCTGCACGAGGGGCCGATCGTGCTCATCGACGTGGGGCAGGCGCCGCCCGAGCTCGTGTCGCCCACGGACCTCGCCGTGTTGCCGTCGAACGTGGCCTCGTTGTGGCACCGGCTCAAGCCGTGGGGCCCGCGCGTGCGGGTGCCCACCATCGCGGAGATCGTGTCGCGCACGATGACCATGGCCCGCCCCACCGACGGGGACGCCCGCCACGCCGACCTGTACGTGCGCCCGCGCGTGGACGGGTTCGGGCTGGTGGACTTCGGTCGCATCGACGCCCTGGTGCAGGTGGGCTTCGAGGCCACGGTGGCGGCCTTCGCGGCCCGGGTGGACGACGCGGCGTTCCTGGCGCGCGTGGGCACCACTGCAGACCGGGTGCGCGCGCTCCTGTCCCAACGGGAGAACTGAAATCAGCGCCGCGCCACCCACGCCCCGGCGCCGACGACACACGCCGCCCCGAGCACGCTGGTGAGCGGCGGCACCTCCTGGCGGAACAGGAGCCCCAGCGCGTACGCGAACACAGGGGTCGCGTAGCTGAACACCGACACCGTGGCAGCGGCCCCGCGGGCGTACGCGCGGGTCATGAAGTGCTGGGCCACCGCCCCGAGGACGCCCATCACCACGAGCTCGACGCCCACGGTGGCCCCGGGGACCACGGGCCCGGCCGCGAACGACACGGCGGCCACGGCGCCCCCCACGGCCGAGAACCAGAACACGATGACCTCGGGCGCGTCGGTGCGCGTGAGCACCCGCACCGACAGGTACGCGAACGCCGCGAACACCGAGGCCGCCAGGGCCGCGCCCACGCCGAGCCAGTCGGTGCTGCCCGTGGGCCGGACCACCAGCGCCACCCCCAGGAGCCCGAGCACCGACCCGCCCCAGACCCTGCGGGACACGGCCTCTCCGGTGCTCCACTGGGAGAGCACGGCCACCAGGATGGGCGACAGGTACGTGAGCAACACAGCGTCCCCGAGGGGCAGGCGCGAGAGCGAGAAGAAGTAGCAGGACATCGACGCGAGGCCCACGAGCGCCCGCACGACCTGCATCCCCACGTTGGTCGGGCGCAGCGACGTGCCGCGCGACCACGCGAGCGCCCCCACGACGACCGCCGTGAGGAGGGTGCGCCACGCGACGACCTGCGGGGTGGGCACGGTGACGGAGACCTCCTTCACGAGGAGGCCCATCCAGGCGAACCCGAACGACGCCCACAACATGTCGACCGCGCCACCGCGCGGATCGGGCGTCAGCGCCTGGGGTTGCCCGTGTACAGCAGGCCCAGCGCCACGAGGCACGTCCCCAGCAGCGCTCCCTCGGTCCAGCCCACCCAATGGAACAGCCCCGCCATCTCCCGGCCGCGGTCCACCAGCGAGTGGACACACCCGGTGTCGGTGTGGGTCAGGTAGCACGCGTGGGACGCGGCGCGGATCTGTTCGCGCAGCCACAGGCCGGACGCCAGCGGCACGGCGGACGCGAGCAACGTGGCCCACGCGAAGCGCCGCGCCACCCAGACCGGGGCCTGGAGGCGGCCGGTGACGTGGCGCAGGCCGAGGCCCACGTTCAACAGGCCGAGCGAGCACACGAGGACGGTCTGGACCAAGAACACGAAGTGCCACTGGCCGGCGTCACAGAGCGTCAGGCCGTCGCGCAGCTCACACAGGAGCTCGGTGTCGGGCAGCATCGTCCCTCCGTCCGGTGATGGTATGCGACGACCCTCCGGCGGGATGGTCACGAAACGTTTCGATCGTGGCGGGGCAGGCTTTAATGAACCGGCGGCAGGTTTCATGCGGTCCGCCGGGCGACCGGGAGTAGGACTGGGGGGCAGGAGGTTCCGTGTCTCCCGATGTCGCGCTCGCTCTGGGCGGCTCCGCGCTCAGCATGGTCCTGTCCCTCGCCTTCTTCGTGGTGATGTTCGCGGTCATGCTGGTGGCGACCCTCATCCCCATCGGCCTGTCCCTCTTCTTCGTGTTCCGGTCGCTGCGCGGGATGCGGGGCAACATCAAGAACGGGCGCTCGGCGCCGGCAGAGCTCGTCAGCGTGTCCAGGACCGGGCTGTCGATCAACGGGGTCCCGCAGGTGCGCGCCCAGCTCCGCGTCCACCCCGTGGAGGGGCCGCCGTTCACCGGGTCCACGACGTTCATGTTGTCCCCGGCGCAGGCGGGCGCATTGCAGCCGGGCAACCTGCTGCACGTCCAGTACGACCCGGCGAAGCCCTCGGAGGTGGCGATGGTGGGCGCCATCGGGCAGGTGGAGGCCTACGCTCCCCCGCAGGCCGCTGCCGCACCACCGCTCGTTCCGATGCTCCACCGCCTGCTGGCGAGCCAGCTGCTCACGGCTTCGCTGCAGCGCGCGCCCGAGGTCCAGGGCGTGATCGTCACGGCCACGGAGCTCGGGCTGCACTGCAGCGGCAAGAGCCCGTTCATGGTGTTCGAGGTGGCGGTGGAGGCGGGCGGGGAGCCCGCGACGGTGAAGGCGGAAGGGGTGGTCTCGCAGCTGTCGGTGGATCGGTACCAGGCGGGGAAGTCGGTGTGGGTGCGGCTCGCGCCTGGGGCTCCGCGGGATGCGGTGCTGGTGCGGGCGGCCTGAACTCCTGCCTCGGCGGCGTGAGTTCCGACCGAACACGGAGTCACGGAGAACACGGAGAGCACGGAGGGCGTTGCGTGGCAGCTGGTTGTGTAGCCCGATGGCATGGTACTTCTGGAGACCGTTGACCCAGGCGGTTCGGTCCGGGCCGTCGTTCAGAGGTCGTTGCACAGTACCCCTGGATGGGACACCAGGTTGCCGGATCTGCGCTACAGACAGACCGTGCTCCGTGCCCTCCGTGTTCTCCGTGACTCCGTGTTCGGTCGATTCGCTACGGAGCGGCAAGAGGCACCTGCCGCTCCACGAAGTCCCGCCAGGCCGCCCGCACCTCCGGAGAAGACACCGGCAGATCGTCCTGGTGCGAGAGGCCGGACACCTCGAGGTAGCGGGCGTCCGGCAGCGCCCCGGCCAGGACCCTCCCGCCCACGTCCGGCGGGATCAGGGTGTCGCCGGCGCTCGCCAACACCAGCGTCGGCACGTCGAGGGTCGGGGCGAGGGCCACCGTGTCGAACGGGGAGCGGAGCAGCAGCGCGTACGGGAGCCCGGGGACGTAGCCCGCCAGCACCCACCGGAGCTTGCCGAACGTCGACTCCAGCACCAGCCCCCCCGGCCGCGCGCCCCCGGCGATCAGCTGACCCGCGACGCCGCCGCCCAGCGACCGCCCGTGGACCACGATCCGCGCAGGGTCGTACCCGCCCTCCGTCACCGCCCAGTCCCAGGCTGTGTGCGCGTCGGCGACGAGGCCCGGCTGGGACGGCGTCCCCGGGGAGCCCGGGTAGCCGCGCCACGCCACCGTCAGCAGGTCGAACCCCGCCTCGCGGACCACGTCGTGGAACGGCACGTAGTCGGTGAGGGCCTCGCCGTTGCCCGAGAAGAACAACACCAGCCGGTCGCCGCCGTCGCGCTGGTGCCACGCCAGGAGCGCCGTCCCGTCGGGCGCCGGGAGGGTGAGCTCGCGGGTGCCGCGGTCGCGCGCGACCTGGTGCAACACCTCCGCGCCGAGGTCCGGGGGCAGGTACACGAGCGCCTCCTGGTACCACCAGAAGGCCCCGCTGGCGGCGAGGTACACCGCCCCGAACGTGGCCGCGAGCCCGCGGGTGCCCCAGACG
This sequence comes from Myxococcota bacterium, assembly GCA_044356535.1. Lineage (GTDB taxonomy): Bacteria > Myxococcota_A > UBA796 > UBA796 > JACKER01. Next base: position 5,577 of record JBIKWC010000043.1, on the reverse strand, counting down.
AGGCAGCCGCGCGCCCGGGTCCTCACGGCTCGACCACCCGATCGAGGAACGCCAGCAGCGCGGCGCGGACGGACTCCTCGTGGACCGGGATCGGGTCGTTGTGGCCGAGGCCGCGCACCTCGTGGAACTCCACGTCGGCGATCACGTCCACCAGCCGCTTCCCGCCCACCGCGAACGGGATCACCTCGTCGTCGTCGCTGTGCATCACGAACACCGGCACCCCGAACTGCGGCGCCCGCGAGCGCGAGTCGAACGGGCTGCGCAACAGCCACGACAGCGGGTACGGCAGGCTCAGGTGGGCGCGCGCCACCTCGGTGAGGCTCGAGAACGTGGACTCGAGCACCATGGCCGCCGGGTTCGCCGGCCCGGCGGCGAGCTTGCTGGCGACGCCTCCGCCCAGGCTCCGGCCGTACAACACCACGCGCTCCGGAGGATAGCCGCCCGGGCCCGTCGCCCAGGCCCAGGCCGCCTCCGCGTCGAGGCCCAGCCCCGCTTCGTCGGGGGAGCCCGCAGAGCCCGGGTAGCCGCGGTAGGCCAGCGCCAACACGTCCCAGCCCGCGTTCACCAGCAGGCGCTGCGTGGCGAGGTTGCCGGACACCACCTCGGCGTTCCCGCCGAAGTAGATCGCGAGCCGCGGGCGGGTGCCGGGGCGCACGGGCGCCGGCCGGTGCCAGGCGTAGAGCTGGGTCCCGTCGCTCGCGGCGAGCTCCAGCGGTCGCGCGCCCACCTCGGCCGCCACCTGGTCGAGCGACAGGCGGTCGATGCCTCCGGGCGCTGGGAACAACAGGCGCTCCTGGAACACCCAGAGGAGGAGCCCGTAGCCGAAGTACACGCCGCTCGTCACGAGGAGCACGAAGCGGGCAGCGCGGGCGAGGCGGTTCATCCCGGAGAACGTACCCCGGTCAGGCCGGGTGGACGTACACGACGCCGCGGGTGCCGTCGACGGTCACGTCCTGGCCGTCGCGGAGCCGCGTGGTCGCGGACGCCACGTTCACCACCGCGGGGACGCCGTACTCCCGGGCCACCACCGCGCCGTGGGACAACAGGGAGCCGAGCTCCAGCACCACCGCGCCCGCCGACAGGAACAGCGGGGTCCAGGCCGGGTCCACCGCGCGGGCCACCAGCACCTCCCCGGGGAGCAGGCGGGCGCCGTCGTCGAGCGAGTGCACCACGCGCACCTGCCCGCGCCGACGGCCGGGGCTGATGCCCAGGCCCTGGAGCCGCGGGCCGGAGGCGGACTCCGGCAGGGGATCGTCTCCCCGCAGGAACACGGGCGGGGACGCTGTCCGTTGCACCTCCCACCGCGTCCGGCGGGCCGCAGCGCGGCGGGGGTCGACCGCGCCGCCCGCCACGGCCTCGCGGACCTCGGAGAGCTCGAGGAACGCGATGTCGTCGCGGTGGGCCAGCGCGCCGCGGGCCACCAGGGCATCGCCGATCGCCAGGAGCTCGTCCTGGGTCGCCAGCAGGAGGCGGTCGAACCAGAACCGCTGGTTCTCTCGGAGCAGCAGATACCGCCGCGTGTAGCCCACCAGGAGCTCCACGAGCGACAGCCGCGGCCCCGTGATGCGCTCGCGGATGGTCCGGAGCGCTTCGGCGTGGCGTTGCTCCTGGCGCGCCTCCTGGGTCGCGGGATCGAGGAGGGCGCCGCGCTGGGACGACAGCAGCGGCACCAACAGCGCCGGGTGGTCCCGCCAGCGGGGCGCCATCAGCTCCCAGCTGGCTTGCGAGCGGTGGCCGAAGCGCTGCAGGAACGCGGCGAGCGCCTCGGCGAAGGCGCCGGAGGCTTCACCGTCGCGCAGCGCCTCCAGGTCGGCGGGGGTGGCGGCGTCGGCGAGGGCGCGCAGGGCGCGGTTGGTCTCCACCGTGAGGTTCCCGGGGGGACACACGGCGAGGGCGTCGCGCAGCGCGGTGTGCCCCTCGGGCAGCGCTCCGGCGAGCGCGCCGTCCAGGAGCTGCCACGACAGGTTCGCGAACAGGAGGGAACACAGGTGGATGCCCACGTACTCGCGGATCCGGTCGAGGTGCTGGTCCACGCGCGCGAGGTGGCCCGCGGGCGTGGTGGGCTCGCGCGCTTCTGCGAGGAAGGGGCCCAGCGCGTCGACGAACCGGTCCCACCACAGCGGGTTGGTGAACGGGTTCCAGCGGAACTTCCGCCACCGCCGCTCGTCGAACGTGGTGCGCAGGATCGAGGCGTACACGGCCAGATCGGGGGCCACGGCGAACGCGCGACGGAACGCCTGCTCCTCCTCGGGCGGGAGGAGCTCGAGCATGAACGCGGGCGCGGGGGAGCCCGGGAGCTTGAAGGCCAGGTGGCGGAAGATGGTGGTGTTGACGTAGGGCCAGCCCTCGTAGAGGCGGAACGGGGGCCCGCCGCCGAGGAACCGGCGCTCGGTCTCGGGGTACGACACGAAGTCGGCCAGGATGGGCGCCACGATCGACCAGCCGAGGGGCGTGGCGGGCTCGGACCAGCGCTCCCCGACGAACCGGCGGGTGAACAGCACCGTGTCCGGGCGCGCGATCGCGGTGGTGGTCACGGGCCGCGCCTGCACCAGCACGAAGGCGCCGTCGTGGTCGCGGACCCACTCCACGTCACACGGGCCGCCCACGGCGCGCTCGGCCGCGAGCCCCAGCCGGGCGAGGCGCCGCACCTCCGACGGGGTGAGCGTGCGGGCGGAGCGGCGCACCGCGGGCAGCGCGCGCCAGACGGGGCCTCCAGCGCTCGCCACGAGCTCTTCGGGGAGCTCGGGCAGCTCCTCCTGCACCACCTGGAGGCGCACGCGCTCGGCCAGCCGGCGCAGGCCCCGCGGCAGGCCGTCTCGCGGCCGGCGGACGACGAACGTGTGGGGCGCGAGCTGCCCGGAGACGAGGCCCTCTCCGAGCCCGAACACCGCCTCGATCACGAGCTCGCGCCAGGAGCCGTTCGCGGGGTTCACCGTGAACATGACGCCGCTCACGGCGGGGGACACGAGGCGCTGCACGAGCACGGCGAGGCGCGCGGTGGCCGCTCCCCCGCCGTGAGCGCGGTACGCCGCTGCCCGCTCGCTCCACAACGAGGCGAAACACGCGCGCACCGCGCTGGGGACGTCGTCGGGGGTGACCCCCAGCAGGCTGTCGTGTTGCCCGGCGAACGAGCGGGCGGCGGCGTCTTCGTCCACCCCGGAGCTCCGGACCGCGAGCGCGCCCCCGAGGTCGGCGGCAGCGCGCCGCCACGCCGAGGCCCACGTCGGGGGCACCGGGGTGGCCAGCAGCCGCGCCCGGAAGGTGGCGGCGAGCACCGGATCGAGCATCGCGGGGCCTGCGTCGCCCGCCAGCCCCACCTCGCGCAGCCACCGGTCGAGGAGCGCGCTCGGCACCACGAACCCGTCGGGCACGGGGAGCCCGGCCGCCGCCAGCCGCGCCAGGCCCGCGACCTTGCCGCCGGCCCAGGACCGAACGTCGCCCTCACCGAGCGCGCCGAGCGGGACGAGGAGGGGTTCGGTCAGGGGGGCTCCCAGGGCGCGGGAAGGGTCAGGTGCGGCTGATGACCACGACCAGGGCGCCCGCTGCTGCGAGCAGGCCCCCGCCGACCTGGTGGGCGGCCACGCGCTCCTTGAGCACGACCCGCGCCAACACCAGGATGTACACGGTCGCGAGCTGGTTGAGGACCGCGGCGACCGACGCCGGGGCCCACTTGAAGCCCGCCATCCAGAACAGGAGCGACAGGTACGTGCCGATGAACGCGGCGGGGACGAGCGTGGGCCACACGCCGCTCGACGGGCGGAACGCGGCGAACGCCGTTCGGTCCCGGGTGCCTGCAGCCCACAGGGCCTGGGCGCCCACCCCGAACAACACCCGGGTGCAGGTGACCTCGACGAGGTTCGAGGTCTCGAGGACGGGCTTCGACAGGATGACGCCCACGCTCGTGGCGAAGATGGCGCCGATCCCGAACCAGGTGCCCGTGGAGATCTCGAACGGCGTGTCGACCTCGCGGCGGTGGTTGGCCACACCCACGCCGGCCACCACCATCGCGGCGCCGAACAGGAACGCGAGGCCCAGCGTGTCACCGAGGAACAGGAACGACAACCCCACCACGGCGGGCGCGTAGATGGTGTCGACGATGGCGACCCGCGCTGCGCCGATGCGGGCGAGGGCGTGGAACAGGAGCGTGTCGCCGACCGCGAGGCCGAGGACCCCGGACAGGCCGAGCCGGAACCAGTCGAGGGCGGAGCGGTCGGTCGGGAACGAGACGCCCGCCGCCCACATCGTGAGGAGCAGCAGCACCGCAGCGATGACGTTCTTGAACAACGTCATCGACTGGGCGGGCGCGCTCTCGGAGCTGCGTCGGTAGAACAAGATGGCCACCGACCAGCAGAGCGGGGCCACCATCGCGCAGATCTCGCCCAGGTACGGCACGCCCGGGGGCTAACCCCCCGTGGACGCCCGCGCCCCGTGCGCGCTGCCGCGGCGGCGGCGCACGAGGGCCAACAAGGCCGCAGCCGCCGCCACTCCCGCGAGCGGGCTCGGGGTGGTGGAGGTGTCGCAATTGCACCCGCCGCCGCCGTCCAGCTCCGCGTCGTCGGAGGCGTCGAGCGGGTCGGTGCCGAGCTCGTTGACCTCCACGCCGTCTTCGATGCCGCCGCCGTCGGTGTCCACGTCGAGCGGGTCGGTCCGCAGGTCGACCTCCTCCCCGTCGGACAGGCCGTCTTCGTCGGTGTCGGCGACCAGCGGGTTCGTGCCGGTGACCAGCACCTCGACGCCGTCGAGCACGCCGTCGTCGTCAGTGTCGGGGTCGGCGGGGTCGGTGCCGGCGGCGGCCTCCTCGAGGTCGGTGAGGAAGTCGCTGTCGGCGTCGGGGTCGACGGGCACGATGTCGGCGAAGTCGTCGTCGGGGTCGAGCGGGTCGGTGTCGTGGTCGACCTCCCAGCCGTCGGTGGCGCCGCCGCCGTCGGTGTCGGGGTCGAGCGGATCGGTGCCGCGGGCGACCTCCCTGCCGTCGCCGAGGTCGTCGCGGTCGGTGTCGGGGTCGAGGGGGTCGGTGCCGAGCTCAGCCTCCTCCGCGTCGGTGAGGCCGTCGTTGTCGGAGTCCTCGTCCACCACCACCACGTCGTCGGTGGGGTCCAGCGGGTTGGTGCCGTTCACGTCGACCTCGACGCCGTCGTCCACGGAGCCGCCGTCGGTGTCGGCGAGGAGCGGGTCCGTGAGGGTCTCGACGACCTCGCGGCCGTCGAGGAGGCCGTCGTCGTCGGTGTCGGGATCGAGGGGATCGGTGCCGAGGGTGACTTCGATCGGGTCGAGCAGGCCGTCGCCGTCCGTGTCGACCGCAGGGACATCGTCGGTGGGGTCCAGCGGGTCGGTGCCGTTCACGTCGACCTCGACGCCGTCGTTCACCGTGCCGCCGTCGGAGTCGGCGAGGAGCGGGTCGGTGAGGGTCTCGAAGACCTCGCGGCCGTCGAGGAGTCCGTCGTCGTCGGAGTCGGGGTCGAGGGGATCGGTGCCGAGGTCGACCTCGGTCGGGTCGAGGAGGCCGTCGCTGTCGGTGTCGACCGCGGCCACGTCGTCGGTGGGGTCGAGCGGGTCGGTCCCGTTCACGTCGACCTC
>JBIKWC010000535.1:0-2782 GCA_044356535.1 Myxococcota bacterium | reverse complement strand
TACTCGTTCCACACGAAGGCGTGGAGCTCGGTCGCCGCCTCGTTGAAGCGGTAGCCGTCGAGGGCGTCGCGCACGCGGGTGATGGCGGCGCCGCAGCGCGCGCGGATCCACCGCTCGTACGGCCCGAACTCCATGGTGGCGTCGGGGTCGTAGCCCTCGGACTGCAGGAAGCAGTACCGCAGTGCCTGCCAGATCTTGGTGGTGAACCGCGAGTAGCCCTCGACCCGCTTCTCGTCCCACAACACGTCGCGGCCCTGGGCAGCGAACGCCACGAGCGTGAACCGGAAGGCGTCGGCGCCCCACTGGTCGATGACCGTCAGCGGATCGACCACGTTCCCCTTGGTCTTCGACATCTTGTCGCCGTGTTTGTCCCGCACGAGCGCGTGGATGTACACGTCGCGGAACGGCACCTCGCCCATGAAGTGCAGGCCGGCGAACATCATCCGGGCGACCCAGAAGAAGATGATGTCGAACCCGGTGACCAGCACCGAGGTGGGGTAGTACTTCGCGAGGTCCGCCGTCTGGTTCGGCCACCCGAACACGGAGAACGGCCACAGCGCGCTCGAGAACCAGGTGTCGAGGACGTCATCGTCCTGCGTGACGTGTGCGCCGCAGGTGGCGCAGGCCGTCGGGGTCTCGCGAGACACCGTGACGTGGCCCTGGTCGCAGTACCACGCAGGGATCCGGTGGCCCCACCACAGCTGGCGGCTGATGCACCAGTCCTGGATGTCGTTCATCCACGAGAAGTAGGTGTTCTCCCACTGCTTCGGGACGAACCGGGTGGACCCGTGCCGCACGGCGGCGGTCGCCGGCGTGGCCAGGGGCTTCATCTTGACGAACCACTGGGTGGAGAGCATGGGCTCCACCACCGCGCCCGACCGCTGCGAGCGGCCGAGGTTCATCAGGTGGGGCTGCGCGCCCCGGAACAGGCCGAGCTCCTCGATCGCGGCCTTCACGGCGACGCGGGCTTCGGCGACCGTCATCCCCGTGTAGGGGCCCGCGTTCGGGTTCATCGTCCCGTCGGGGTTCAACAGGTTGATCATCGGGAGCTGGTGGCGCTGCCCGACCGCGAAGTCGTTGAAGTCGTGCGCCGGGGTCACCTTGACCACGCCCGTGCCGAACGCCGGGTCCACCAGGATCGCGTCGGCGATGATGGGGATGTCGCGGGGCAGGATGGGGTGGCGCACCGTCTTGCCGATGAGGTGCTGGTAGCGCGGATCGTCGGGGTGCACGGCCACGGCGGTGTCGCCGAGCATCGTCTCCGGGCGGGTGGTGGCCACCACGATCTCGCCGCCGCCGTCCTCCGGGCGGATCGGGTACGCGAAGCTCCACAGCTCGGTCTGGAAGCCCTCTTCGTGCTCGACCTCGAGGTCCGACAGCGCGGTCTGGTCGATCGGGTCCCAGTTGATGAGGCGCTGGCCGCGGTAGATGAGGCCGTCTTCCCACAACTTGACGAAGTGCTCGGTCACCGCGCGCTGCAGGTCGGTGTCGAGGGTGAACCGCTCGCGGCTCCAGTCGCAGGAGACGCCGAGGCGCCGCAGCTGGTTGCTGATGGTGTCGCCGGAGACGTTGCGCCAGCTCCACACCTTCTCGAGGAAGCCCTCGCGGCCGAGCGTGCGGTAGTCGACGCCCTGGGCCTCGAGCTGGCGGCGGACCACCCACTGCGTGGCGATCCCGGCGTGGTCGGTGCCGGGCACCCACAACACGTTGTAGCCGTCCATGCGCTTGTAGCGGATCAACACGTCCTGGAGCGTGTTGTTGAGCGCGTGCCCCATGTGGAGCGAGCCCGTGATGTTGGGCGGCGGGATGACGATCGAGAACGGCTCGCCGGGCGCGTCCGGGTTGGCGACGAACAGCCCCGCGTCGGCCCAGGCGCGGCTCCAGTGCTGGCCGGCGGCGTGGGGGTCGTAGGTCGGGGGCAACGTGGGGGACGGGTCGATGGTCATCGGCTCCTCTCGGGAGCGGTGACCTATCCGGGCCCTGGGGCCGTGGCTCCATCCCGCGTTGAGCCGGAGGTCGAACTCGAGGTCGAGCTCGAGGTCGAAGTCTGAAGTCGAGTTCGAACTCGAGGTCGAGGTCGAGGTCGAGGTCGAACTCGAGGTCTGGCAGCTAGAAGCTGGCGTTTCGGCTGGGTACTCCATGGCCGAGGATGCGGCGATGGGCAAGGAGTTCCTTCACGAGGGTTGGACTGCTACAAGCGGGCGGTCCAGCCTCCGACGCGACCAGATCACGAACGGACGAGCGACGGGGGCCCCCGAAGCAACGGGCGTCGAGAACGATCGGCGAATCAACCCGGGCGCGCGGCGGAGTCACTCGACCGAGCAGAAGTCCCCGGTGCCCGCCGCAGAGCCGCAGTGCTTGAGCGGAAGCGTGAGATCCTTGCCGGCCTCGCGGGCGTAGTCGAGCCATTCGCGGGCCATGGTCTTGTAGTCGTCGCGGGCCTTCTTGGCCTTCTCGCTCACTTCGTCCGTAGGGGTGCGGACGAACTCCTCTTCGAGGGCGCGCCACTTCTTCTCGCCGGCGAGCGTGCGGTACTTGTAGAGCGAGTACACGCGCTTGACGTACGTCTCGCCTTCCCAGTACGAGCGGTTCTCGAGCGCGGTGTCGGCCCACTTGATGGCCTCGTCCATGCGCTCGGGCCCGCGGTCCACGAGGTAGTACGCGAGGCGGTAGCACATGTCGGGGTCGGAGCGGTTGATCTCGGTGACGTGGCGCTGGGCGATGGCCTCCCAGCGGTGTTCGTCGCCTTTCGACCAGGCGTCGTTCAGCAGGACGCGGTTGA
>JBIKWC010000534.1:0-2783 GCA_044356535.1 Myxococcota bacterium | reverse complement strand
CCCACGCGAGGCGGAACCGCAGCGGCATGGGAAGCGACAACACCCACTGGCGCACCGGAGCCCGCGGGAACACGTTGTCCACGAGGTGCGCGGCGCCCTGGTTCATGCGACGCCCGGTGCGCATCCGCCTGCTCGACATGGAGCTCTATGCCTGGGTCTCCCGCACCTCGACCGCCACGGTCGTCATAGGGATGGTGATGGGCGGCCTGGAGTTCGTCCTGGGGCTCGTGATCGCCAACGCGCTGCTGGTTGGCTCGGGTGTGGTGTGCGTTGTCGTCATCGCCACCATTTGTCTATACGGTTACCGCGTTCGGGTACCCCGACTCATCGCGGAGATCGCCGAGCTCAAGTCCCTGGCGGCCGAGCTTACCGCCCCGTAAGCCCGCACGGGCGTCGGCGTGACTGGTGGGACCTTCCCGAACGGGTGCGCGGTGTAGAAGCCCGCGAACACCCCGTCCTTCCCCGCCACCAGCGCCACCGCGCCGGGCTGGGCGGGCTGATCTCGAGGTCGAGACGCAGGAACGGCCACTGCTCGGCCACGAGCAGGCCCTCGACGTCGGGCCAGTCCCGGTCGAGGTCCATCGGCCGCAGGTCCGGCGTGTTGCACTCGTTGCCAAGCGCCGGGCCGTCCGTGCTACCGTCGGTGTGGGGCGCAGGTGACGGGGCTCTGGTTCGCGGCCAGCGGATGCGCCGGGCGGCACGTCGACCGGGTGGGGCGCGCGCTCGAGGCGGCCGCGCTCACGCCGTCCGTGGCCCGCTACGAGGCTGTGGCGCCACCGGCCGAGGCCCGGAACGGCGACGTGATCACGCGCGAGGGCCACCGGTACGTCGTCGCCCTGGCCCCCGACGCGCCCCTCGTGGCCACCGACCCGGGTGGGACGCTGTGGCGCGTCGACCTCGAGCAGAGCCCCGCCCCGAGCCTGTTCCCGCGCCTGTTCGCGTGTGATCCGTGCTGCGGCATGAACCGCGGCGACGGCGCCGACCAGTGGTTCGCGCTCGAGCTCCCCGACGGGGCCTCGTGGGGCGGCAGCCGCGTGGTCCGCGTGCGGACCGAGGCCGAGCCGAAGTACCTGCCGCTCCACCGGTGCCACGAGGTACCGTGACGCGCGGGGAGGTTGGATGGGGGCCCCGCGACCCTGGATCCGGAAGCGCCGTGCACGGCGGGAAGCTCCCCGCCCGCGACGCCGCAGCGGAGGCGCTGATCCTCCAGGGGTTCCCGAACCTGGTCGTGCTCGGCGACGAGGGGCCGCGGGGCGCGCTGGCCGCCGCGAAGAAGCGCATGCAGGCGCTCGATCCGGTCCCCGCTGATCCCCCGCGAGGTCGCGATCCGCCGGCTGCACGCCTTCGCCTGCGGCACGAACGCGGTTGATCCGGCCGTCGAGGCCGCGCTCGGCCACCAACGTGTCCTTCCCCGTGTCGGCGGTCGAGGGGGTGGGTGTTCCGGACGGGGCCGCGCTGCACCCGGAGAGCAGAGTCGCGGCGAGCACGAGCAGCGCGAGGGTGACCACGAGGGCTTCCAAGGGTCAGGGTTCGGGGCGGGACGCGTTCGGGCGGGCCAGGCGACCTGGAGCCCGAGGTCAGGGCGTGGGGAGTCGGAGCCGATCCGCGTCGCTCGCGGGGCGGCAGCTCAGGCCGGACGCCTCCGGGAGGTGAACGACGGAGGCCTCCCACTTGCGAGCCGCGTCCTCGTCCGGGGCGAACTGGAGCATGCTCGATGACTCGCAGACGAACGCCTCCGGCGCGGGTGCGCACGGGACGAGGCCGCGGGCGCGCGGCGCGTTGTCCGCGGGGTCGCGGTAGAAATTGACGAGCATCCACGACTTCGACTCGCATTGCCCGAGCGTGCGGTCACAACTCGTGGAGTAACTGTCGTCGGTCGAGATCTCGAAGCAGTAGAGCACGACTGGGGGCGGAGCGGCCTGGGTGGGAGCGGCCGGCTCGGGCGGAGAGACGGTAACGTGGTGTGAACACGCCAGGATCCCCCACCACCACATCGGTCCCCCGCCACCCGGTAACGCGCTTCGGCGGTTCCAGCCAGAGGGCACGTCGGCGCCTGCAGCACCTCCGGGGTGGGCGACGTCCGAGCCGGCGCTACCTCCTGCCGCCACGAACAGTGCGGCCCACGCCGCTCGCCACCTGCCCCCTCGACCAGCACCGCTCATCCGCTACGCTCTGCCACTCGGACCGGGGCGGGACCCAGATGTGCGCCGCCGTTCCGCCATAATCTGCGCGACAACTCAGCAGAGGCAACTCCTCCGCGGGTGGGCTATCCATGGTGGGACCAGCGCCCACCCCGCAAACACCGGGTCCGGCGACGTCCGGGCGGCACGGGTTCATGAGTGGACGAGCGAGGTTCGCGTCTTCACTCCTGAACGGAGGGTTGCATGCGGTCGCTGGTGGGCCGACTCCGCGCAGTCGGCGATCTGCTGCGCGAAGGCTGGGATCCCATCGGAGCGTCCTCACTCCCCGCCGACGAATACGACTCGTATGTCCCCGAACTCGTAGCGCGCGTGGAACGTGACTCGGCCGATGCTCTCGCGCGCTGGCTCATGGAGGTGGAGGTGGGCAGAATGGGTCTTCCTCAGCGCTCACCGACCGTGCTCGCTCCACTTGCCGAAACCCTCCGGCGCCTGGTCCTGGCACCCGGGCTCTCGGAGGGGGACAGGTAGGATAAGGGCCTCCGCCATGGTCCCGCTGCATCGCCGGCTTCCCTGGGCATGGGTTGGAGGGTAGCACGAGTCGTGCGGTCGGTGCGGCGTTGACGCTGGCCCGGTGGAAACGCG
>JBIKWC010000533.1:0-2785 GCA_044356535.1 Myxococcota bacterium | reverse complement strand
GGAGGGCGCAGGCAGGGGTCCTGGCGACAGTCGGCGGAACCAATACCGCATCGCGCTCGGATCCGCGGCCGAGGCGCGGGACGACCGGATCAACCCGCGCGCGGGGCGGAGTCAGGCGGCGGGCCGCTCGGCGGCCAGCGCGACCACGAGATCCCGGCGGGTCAGCAGGCGCACGGGGCGGCCGGTCGCGTCCACCACCGGCAGGCAGCCGATCTTGCGCTCGTACAGCAGCTTCGCGACCTGGGCCGGGTTCCAGTCGCCGTCGACGTCCAGGCGCAGGGTGATGGGCTCGCTCGCGGCCTCCCCGGCGGAAGCGAAGTGCTCCACGTAGTCCTCGACGGCGAGGTCGCGGAGGGACAACACGCCCACGAGCACGCCGTCGCGCACCACGAGGGCGTGTTTCGCGCGCTTGCGGGCCATCCAGGAGCGCGCCTCGAGCGGTGGGGTGGCGGCCTCGATCAGCGGCAACCCCCGCGGTGACGGCGGCGGCGCGCGCAGGTCCGGGCGCTGCGAGGCCAGGCGGACCACGTCGTGTTCGGTGAGGATCCCCACCGGGCGCCCGCCCTCGACGGCGAGCAACACGTCCTGCTCGGAGTCGGCGAGGGCGTCGAGCGCGTCCCACAGGAGGTCGTCCGGTCCGCGGGTGACCTCGACCTCGCGGGTGAGCTGCGCAGCGACGAGGCTGCCGGCGTCGGGATCGCGGGGCACGAACGCGCCGTCCACCACGCGGCCCCGGGGCCGGATCTCGAAGTCGGTCACGATCCCCTCGAGCTGCCCGGCCTCGTCGACGACGGGGAGGTGGCGCATCTTCCGCGCGTGGAGGAGGAGCGCACACTCCGTGATGGACGCGGTCCGCGTCACGGTCACCACGGGCGAGGTCATCACGTCTCGGAGCCGCATCCACCCCCCTCTCGCCGCCCGACGGTAGCGTAGGGGACGCGGCTCGTCACCGGCGGGCGCGCGCGGAGGCGGCGGTGCGGATGTTGTTCCTCGGCGGGACGCGGTTCGCGGGGAAGGCGGCCTCGGCGCTCGCGGTGTCGCGGGGCCACTCGGTGACCCTGGTGCACCGGGGCCTGACGGGGGCGGCGCACCTGCCGGGGGTGGCGCATGTCGCCCTCGATCGGCGCGCCACCGACGCTGGCGCGCTGGGGTCGGCGCTCGGAGGCCAGCGCTTCGACGCGGTCCTGGACTTCTCCGGCTACTACCCGCGCGACCTGCGGGTCTCGACGGAGGTCCTCGCGGACAGCGGCTGGTACGGGTTCGTGTCGAGCGTGTCGGCGTACCCGGAGGGCCTGGCGCCGGGCACGACGGAGGCGGGCGCGGTGCGCGAGCCGCCGGACCCGGAGCCGGACACCCTGGGGCCCTGGTACGGCGGGCTGAAGGTGGGGTGCGAGCGGGTGGTGCAGGCAGCCTTCGGGTCGCGCGCCGCGATCGTGCGGCCGGGGTTCATCGTGGGTCCGGACGACCCCACCGACCGGTTCCCTTCCCTGTTGCGGGGCGCTGCGGCCGGTGGGACGCGGTTGCTGCCGGGGCCGGCAGACCAGCCGCTGCAGTTCGTGGACGCCCGCGACCTGGCGGCGTTCCTGGTGGCGCTGGCGGAGGGCGCGGTGGGGGGAACGTTCCTGTCTGTCCACCCGCGGGGCACGACGACGCTGGGGGCGGTGGTGGAGGCGGCCCGGCGGTGGGCCGGCGCAGACACCCGGTTCGTCTGGGCGGATCCGGCGGCGCTCGCGGCCCGCTGCCCGGAGGACGAGCTGGAGGCGGCGTTCCCCCTCTGGGCGAAAGACGACCCGGGCTTCCACCAGCTGCACCCGGCGGCGGCGCTGGCTGCGGGGGCCCGCCACCGGCCGGTCGAGGACACGGTCGCGGACACGCTCACCTGGCTGCAGACGACGGACCGCGTGCCGTTGGCGCCGCACGGGCTGGCGCCGGAGCGGGAGGTGGAGCTGCTGGCGGCCCTGGGACCACGGAGTACAGTCCCCGGATGACCGACACTCCGGACCGTGCCCTCCGCGCCCTCGCCGCCCGCCTCGGGCTCGACGACCAGTTCCCCGCCGACGTCGTGGCGCAGGCGGCCGCGCAAGGCACCGACACCACCGACCCCGCGCTCGTCGACCGGCGCGACCTCCCCTTCTGCACCATCGACTACCCCACGTCGATGGACCTCGATCAGGCGCTGCACGTCGAGCCCCTGGGCGACGGGTGGCGCGTCCGCTACGCCATCGCCGACGCTGCACACTTCGTTCGGCCCGGGACGCCGGTCCACCGGGAGGCGCTGGCCCGCGGCGGCACGGTGTACCTGCCCGGGTACACCGCGCGGATGTTGCCGCCGACCTTGTCGGAGGGCGTCGTCTCGCTGCTGCCCCACGTCGACCGCCGGGCGGTGATCTTCGTCCTCGATGTGGCGGCGACCGGCGCCTGCCTCGCGTGCACCGTGGAGCGCGCCGTCATCCGGTCGGTGTGCAAGACGAACTACGCCGCCGTGCAGGCCTGGTTCGACGCCGGCACCCCCGCCTACGGGTTCGCGCCGGGCGTGGCGGCGAGCCTGCGCGCGCTGGCTGGCTTCGGGCGGGCCCGCATCACCCGCGCCGAGTGCACGGGCGTGGTCCGGGTCCGCCGCACCGAGGTGGCGGTGGACGTCGCGGGCGGCTCGTTCGTGGCGCTGCGCGAGGTCCGGACCGAGGTCGATCGGTGGAGCGAGCAGCTTTCGCTCCTCGCGAACGCGGAAGGTGCTGCCCTGCTGGCCCGGTATGGCGGGGTGCCGGGAGTGGAGCCCATCTACCGG
>JBIKWC010000042.1:0-36062 GCA_044356535.1 Myxococcota bacterium | reverse complement strand
CTGGCTGTCGACGCAGTTCCCTTCGTCTTCGTTCTGCAACTGGAAGGAGGGCTGCGTGGCGAGCGCCAGCCGCGTGAACAGGTCGCTCGTGCTGACGAACAGCTCCGGCTCGGCCGGGACGGGGACGATCCAGGCGAAGGCCTCGGAGGGCCCCTCGTACGAGATCTGCACGTGCATCTCGACCTCTCCGGGCGCGCCGGGGCCGACGCCGAAGACGATGCGCTCCGCGTTCTGCAAGACGGGGGCTGCGTTGTCACAGGCGAAGCCACCACACGCGAGCGAGGTGGTGGCGAGGTGTACGACGAGCATGCGGTCCTCCTGGCGACAAGGTGCCACGCCGGGCCGCAGCCGACACGGTCAGCGCTGCACATTCCATCCCGCGCTCCTGGGGGGTGCCGTGCAGAGTCGCGATACGGGCCGCGGGGTAGACTCGGCGCCCACGCCCGAGGGAGCCCCGATGACCCTGCTGATGCTCTCCGCTGCCACCAGGGCCCACGTCGGCATCGAGGACCCGCCCCCGCGCTACCCGAGCGACGGCTTCTCCGACAACAAGTCCTGCCCGTGTGGGGCAGGCCCCAACAACGGCACCTGCAGCGATCCCACCGCCCGCGGCGACGCCAACCGGTCGACCAACGTCACGACGTACGACGCCGGCCAGACCATCACCATCACCGCGCACGAGGTCGTCGGCCACGCCGGCCGGTGGCGGGTCGCGTTCGATCCGGACGGCGCAGACCAGGGGGACTTCGACGCCCACATCCTCCTCGACGTGGAAGACCCGTCGGGCGCCACCGGGAACGCGGGCGGCGACCTCTGGGAGTTCGTGGTGACGCTGCCGAGCACCCCGTGCACCAACTGCACGCTGCAGCTCCTCCAGATGATGGACGGCAACACCGTGGACCCCGTGTTGGACCCGGTCGGGCGCTCCTCGTACTACCAGTGCGCCGACATCGTGCTCGTCGGTGACCCCGTCGCCCACACCGGCGCCCCGCCCGGTGAGCACACGGGCACGCCCACCCCCACCGACTCGGAGCCGGGGACGACCGACACAGACCCCACCACCACGGACGGGTCGCCGACGGACTCCGACACCGCGACGACCAGCGACGGGAAGGAAGGCTGCGGCTGCGACGGCGCTGGCTCCGCCCTCTCCTGGGTGGGTGCGGCGGCGGCGCTGCTCGCGCTCCGTCGCCGCCGCTGACTACAAGGCGCCCACGTAGCGGTTCATCACGCCGCTCTGGTCGTCGGTGAGCTGGTCGGTGGCCAGACACGTGCCCCCGCCACAGATGCTGTAGGGGTACATCACGTTGGTGCCGAGCAGGTCCTCGCAGGTCCGCCAGCCGCTGCACTCGGGGGTGTCGGCCAGCGCGTCCCAGTTGTCGTAGCCGGACTCCACCGGGTGGAACAGGCCCGTGTAGTGCCCCACCTCGTGGGCCATCGTCTCGCCCATCAGGCGGATCTCGTCGGCGTCGAACTCGGCGTTGCGCCCAGCGTGCGCGAGCCAGGACAACACGACGTACGTGCTGCCCGACGGCATGATCGTTCCGGGGATGCCCCCCGCGACCCCGTACGTACCGAGGGTGCGGCCCACCTGATCCCCGACGATCAGCTGCAGCTCGTCCTCGTCCTTCGACTGCGACTGGCGCTCGACGTCGGGGTCGTCGCCGTTCCACGCGAACCGTAGCTCGGGATCGAGCGTGCTCGACACGTAGCGCTCGCGGAGCGTGATGCCCGCGCCGGTCCACACCTCGCGCCACCGCTCGACCGCGTCTTCGACCGCGGCGACCACCGCCGGGTCTGCGTCGACGCCGTCCGCCCACACGATCCGCACGGCCACGGTGCCGTCGTCGAAGTTCCCGTCCACCTTGTACGCCGTGGAGACCTCGAGACCCGAGGAGGTCGCGTAGTAGTAGTCGGCGTCGGTCATGCTGCCGACGAGGGTCCAGGTCCCGGCGGTGAGCTTGCCGTCGACGTTGCGGCTCGGCCAGTCGAAGGCGGCCACGCGGTCACCGAAGATCGCGTTGTTCAGGCTGCGCGGGTTGTCCCACCAGTCCCGCCAGAACACCACGCGCTCGCCGCTCGGGTCCCACAGCTCCTCGACGTACACGTACTCGTCGCGATCACCGATCGCGGTGATCTGGAAATGATCGGCGTTCTCGGGCACGTCGAAGTCGACGGAGAACGAGCCGCGGCTGTTCGTGCTGGTGCGGAAGGAGTCGACGGTGAGGTCGTCGTTGACGCCTGGCCCCCCACCGGGCACGGCGTCGCACGCGACGAGCGCGCTCCAGAGCGCCGGGAGCAGGGACAGGCAGGCCACGGACCGCAGGTTCGGGAGAGTCATGGTGCAGCGTACCCCATCGCAGGGTGGGTACGACGCCTCAGCCGGCCCGGATCTTCGGAGCCCGTCCATTCCACGGGGCCGCGGCCTCGAGCTGCGCGGAGAGGCGCACCAGCAAGGCCTCGCGTCCCATCCCGGCGGCGAGCTGCACGCCGATCGGCAGGCCCTCCGCGCTCTGGCCGAGCGGAAGCGACACCGCCGGCTGGCCGGTCTGGTTGAACAGCTGCGTGTTGGGCGTGCGCTCGAGGTTGTTGTCGGCGAGGTCGTGCAGGGTCTTGCGGAGGAGCGCGCTCACCGGCGCCGTGCGCAGCGCGCGCAGCCCCACCCGCTCCCACCGCTTGAGCGCGAGCTCTCCGATGCGCACCGGGGGGTACGCCGTGGCGGCGGTGAGGAACACGTCGTGGCGGCGGTGGAACGCGGCCATCACGCGCCCGGCGGTCTGCGCGGCGTCGCGCGCGTGCTGGAGATCGAGCCCGGACAACGCGCGGCCCACCTGCACCAGGAACCACGTCGCGGGCTCGAAGTGGTCCGGGGACGCCGTTCGCTTGGTCATCCGCTCGAAGTCCTCGACCTCGGCGGCGACACCGACGGCCACCTGCACGAGGTACCCGAGCTTGAGCGCGGGGAGGTCCAGCGTGGGGCGCTCCTCCACCACCTCGTGCCCGAGGTCGGTGAGCAGCCTGCCTGCCTGCCGGACCGCGGCGCGCGTGTCGGGGTGCACGTCTTTGCCGTACAGCGAGCCGTCGTACAGCGCGATCCGCAGCCTGCCCGGATCGGCGCCCACCTCCTGGCCCAGCGGGCGCTCGAGCGGCGGGGCGGCGTACGGGTCGCCGTCCATCGGGCCGGCCATCACGTCGAGCAGCGCGGCG
This sequence comes from Myxococcota bacterium, assembly GCA_044356535.1. Classification (GTDB taxonomy): domain Bacteria; phylum Myxococcota_A; class UBA796; order UBA796; genus JACKER01. The sequence continues at coordinate 32,855 of JBIKWC010000042.1, read as the reverse complement.
GCGTCACGGACGCTGCGGACGAGCGCGCCCCACTGCACGAACCCGCCCCACCCCTCGCCCTGGTCGGGACCCACGGGGATGCGGCCCCGGGTGGCCTTGAAGCCCACCACCCCGCACGACGACCCCGGGATGCGCAGAGAGCCACCGCCGTCTCCGCCGTGCCCGACCGGCACCGCGCGGGCCGCGACCAGCGCCGCAGAGCCGCCCGAGGAGCCGCCCGTCGAGTGGTCGGGGTTCCACGGGTTGCGCGCCGGACCGCGCCACTCGGGCTCGGTGGTGCCCAGGATGGCGAGCTCGGGGCACTTGGTCTTGGCGACGAACCGGAAGCCAGCGCGGCGCAGGCGCGCGATCGCCTCGGAGTCGTGGTCCGGGACGAAGCCCTCGAGGAAGCGGGTGGACGCGGTCCACGGGTGCCCGGCCACGAACCCGTCGAAGTCCTTCACCACCATCGGCACGCCGCGGAACGGACCGGAGGCCGCGGGGGTGGCGCGCGCGTCGTCGTACATGGGGTGCACCACGGCCCCGAGCTGGGGGTCCACGGTGGTGATCGCCTGCTGCGCGAGGTCCACGAGCTCGTCGGGGGTGACCTGACCGGCGCGGACGAGGCCCGCGAGGTCGGTGGCGTCGAACGAGGCGTACTCGGACAGGTGCATGGGCAGCGCTCCGGGCGTCCTGCCTATCACCGAGGGCCTTGCCGGATGCGGGGCAGGCGCGCGCGGGGTAGACGGAGACGCGGAGCGCTGGGTGGGGCACGTCGTCATCGTCGCGGGATACGGGAAGTCGATCGTTTCGTTTCGCGGCCCCCTCATCCGCGGCATGGTCGTCGCCGGCCACCGGGTCACGGTGGTGTCGCCCGACCCGGGGCCGCCCGCGGGCTTCGCTGCGCTCGGCGCGGAGTACCGGCCGCTCCCCGAGCTCGAGCGCGCCGGCACCGACCCCGTCCGGGACCTCGGCACCGTGCGCGCGTTGTACCGGCTCTTCCGCCACGTGAAGCCCGACGTGGTGTTGTCCTACACCGTGAAGCCCGTGATCTACGGCACCCTCGCGGCCACCGCCGCCCGCGTGCCCCAGCGGTGGGCGCTCGTCACGGGCCTCGGGTACCTGTTCATCAGCGACGGCAGCCGCAAACAACGCGCGGTGCAGGCGGTCGCGCGCCCACTGTACGCGGCGGCCCTGCGGTCGGCCAACGGCGTCTTCCTGCAGAACCCGGACGACGCCCGCGACCTCCAGGAGGCGTACATCCTGCCGAAGACCCAGCGCGTGGTGCTCGTCGCCGGGTCCGGCATCGACGTGGACCGCTTCGTGGCCTCGCCGGTGCCTGCGGGACCGCCCGTGTTCCTGTTCGTCGGACGCCTCCTGCGCGACAAGGGCGTGTTCGAGCTGGTCGAGGCCGCCAGGCAGCTCCGGGCCCGCGGGATCACCGCGACCGTGCAGCTCCTCGGGTTCCTCGACCCCAACCCGAGCTCGGTGCAGCGCGCCGACCTCGACGCGTGGGCGGCCGAAGGCGTCGTCGACTACCTCGGCGAGACCGACGACGTGCGGCCGTACCTCGCCGCGTGCACGGTCTTCGTGTTGCCGAGCTACCGCGAGGGCACGCCGCGCTCGGTCCTCGAGGCGATGGCCGTGGGTCGCGCCGTCATCACCACCGACGCCCCCGGCTGCCGGGAGACCGTGACCCACGGCGACAACGGCCTGCTGGTGCCCGTGAAGGACGCCGGCGCCCTGGCGGAGGCGATGGCGACCCTCGCCACGGACCGCGAGCGGGTGGTGCAGATGGGCGAGCGCGGTCGGGCGCTGGCGGAAGGCAGGTTCGACGTGCGCAAGGTGGTGGCCGCCATGCTCGGCGCCATGGACCTCGACGCGAAGACGGGTTCAGAGACCCAGGGACGGAGGTCGTGATGACGCAGGAGCACCCCCAACGCCGCATCGCCGTGATCGGCCTCGGCTACGTCGGACTGCCGGTGGCGGTCGCGTTCGCCGAGGTGTTCCCGGGCACCGTGGGCTTCGACATCGCCAAGGGCCGCGTCGCCGAGCTGCAGCAGTTCCACGATCGCACGGGTGAGGTCCCCACCGAGCGCCTGCAGGCCTGTGGGCTCACGGTCTCGGACGAGCTCGAGGCCCTGCGCGGCTGCGACTTCTTCGTGATCACGGTCCCCACCCCGATCGACGACGACAAGCGGCCCGACCTCGGCCCCGTCCGCTCGGCGACCCGCACGGTGGCAGGGTTCCTGAAGCCCGGCGCGGTCGTGGTGTACGAGTCCACGGTGTACCCCGGGGTCACCGAGGACATCTGCGGGCCGCTCCTCGAAGCCGGCTCGGGGCTCCGCTGCGGCGTGGACTTCACGCTCGGGTACTCGCCCGAGCGCATCAACCCCGGTGACCGCGAGCACAGCTTCGAGCGCATCACCAAGGTGGTGTCCGGCCAGGACGACGCCACGCTCGACCTCGTCGCCCGCGTCTACGGCGCCGTCGTGAAGGCGGGCGTACACCGCGCGCCGTCCATCAAGGTCGCCGAGGCCGCGAAGGTGATCGAGAACACCCAGCGCGACCTCAACATCGCGCTGATGAACGAGCTGTCCATCATCTTCGACCGGCTCGGGATCGACACGCTCGACGTGCTCGCCGCCGCCGGCACCAAGTGGAACTTCGTGAAGTTCACGCCCGGGCTCGTCGGCGGGCATTGCATCGGCGTGGACCCGTACTACCTCACCGCGCGGGCCGAGCAGGTGGGGGTACACCCGCAGGTCATCCTGGCGGGGCGCCGCATCAACGACGGCATGAGCGAGTACGTCGCCCAGCGCACGGTCAAGCAGCTGATCCGGGCCGGCGTCCACGTGGCCTCGGCGCGGGTGGCGGTCGTGGGCGTGACGTTCAAGGAGAACATCCACGACACGCGCAACAGCCGGGTGCCCGGCATCGTCCACGAGCTCCGCTCGTTCGGGGTGGACGTGGTGACGTTCGATCCGTGGGCCGACGCGGGCGAGGTGGCGCACGAATACGGCGTGACGATGTCGGCCGCGCTGGAGGGCTCGTTCGACGCCGTCGTGCTCGCAGTTCCCCACCGCGGGCTCGTGGAGCATGTCCGGAGCCTGCTCGCCGAGCCGCGGGCGCGCGTGCTGGTGGACGTGAAGGGCGCATTCCCCCGCAGCGACGTCCCGGCGCACGTCACGTACTGGAGGTTGTGATGGACCGCTTCCCGACCCTCGAGGCCGAGCTCCGCGCGCAGCCCCAGAAGTGGCTCGTCACCGGCGCCGCCGGCTTCATCGGCAGCCACCTCGTCGACACGTTGCTCCAGCTCGGCCAGGGCGTGGTGGGCCTGGACGACTTCTCGACCGGGCGGCGGTCGAACCTCGCGCGGGTGCTGGGGCGCCCGGGGGTGGACCCCGCGCGGTTCCGGCTGATCGAGGGAGACCTCCGCGATCGCGACGCCTGCGCCAGGGCCTGCGACGGCGTCGACCGGGTCCTGCACCAGGCGGCGCTCGGCTCCGTCCCGCGCTCGATCGAGCAGCCGCTGCTCTCGCTCGCCGTGAACGTCGACGGCTTCGTCAACATCGCGCTCGCCGCCGTGGCGGCCGGCGTGAAGGGCTTCTCGTACGCGTCGTCGTCGTCGGTGTTCGGCGACTCGGAGCGCCTGCCCAAGCGCGAGGGCGAGGAGGGGCGCGTGTTGTCTCCGTACGCGGCCAGCAAGCGCATGGACGAGGTCGCGGCCGAGTCCTTCGCCACCGCGTACCAGCTGCCGGCGGTGGGGCTGCGCTATTTCAACGTCGTGGGCCCCCGCCAGGATCCGGATGGTGTGTACGCAGCGGTGGTTCCGCGCTGGCTCGCGACGCTGGCGGACGGGAAGGCGCCCATCATCTTCGGTGATGGACTCACGAGCCGCGACTTCTGCCCGGTCGAGAACGTGGTGCGCGCCAACCTGCTGGCCGCCACGGCCGGTCCCGCAGCCTGGGGTCGCGCCGTGAACGTGGGCCTCGGCGGCCGGACCACGCTGCTCGACCTGTACCGGATCCTGCGCGACGGCATGGCGGCCCGCGGGGCGCCTTGCGCGGGGCTCGAGCCGACGTTCGAGGCGTTCCGCAAGGGCGACGTTCGCCACAGCCTCGCCGACGTGTCGCTCGCCCAGGAGCTGCTCGGGTGGGCCCCCTCCGTCGGCCTCGACGAGGGCCTGGGGCGGGCCATGGACGCGTTCGTGGCTGGCGAGGTCTGACCGGGGATAGACCACCGCGTGCTCCCGAACCTCGTCACCGACCCCACCATCGTCGCCGGCTTCCTCACCGACGCATCCAACGTCGCCGGGCGCGCCGACGGGCTCGTCCGCCCGCGCGACACCGCCGAGGTCGCGCAGGTGGTCGCGCACTGCCAGGCCCACGGGATCCCGCTGTTGCCCAGCGCAGGGCGCACCTCCACGACGGCCGGCGCCGTCCCCGACGGTGGCTGGGTGTTGTCGATGTCGGGGCTGCAGCGCGTGCTCGACGGGTCGACCGCGGAGGCTGGCGTCCTGCTGGGCGCGTTCCAGACCCAGCTCGAGGCCCGGGGCCGGTTCTACCCGCCCGACCCCACGTCGCGGCACGAGTGCTCTCTCGGCGCCTCCATCGCCTGCAACGCGTCGGGCGCGCGCTCGTTCAAGTACGGGGCCACCCGGAGGTGGATCGAGGCCCTCGAGGTCGTCTTGCCCACGGGCGAGGTGCTGGACGTCCACCGCGGCGACCCGATCCCCGCCGACTGGCCGCTCCCCACCTGGAAGGAGCCCGCGCTCAAGACCGCGGCCGGGTACGCCCCTCCCCGCTCGCTCCTCGACCTGTTCGTGGGCAGCGAGGGCACCCTCGGCGTCGTCACCCGCGCCACGGTGCGCACGATCCCGCTCCCCGCCGACGTGATCGGGCTCCTCGCGTTCTTCCCGGACCGCGCCGCCGCCGTGCGGTTCATGGTCCGCGCCCGGTCGGCCCAGCGCGGGGCGCCGGAGGGACCGCTGTCGCCGCGCTGCCTCGAGTACTACGACGCGAACTGCCTGCAACGCGCTGCGTCGCGCACCACCGTCCCCGCAGGCGCCACCGCAGCGCTGTTCTGCGAGCAGGAGGTGGGCACGGAGGGTGCAGACGAGCACCTCGCCGCCTGGATCGAGGCCCTCGCCGACGAAGGCGCTCTGGTGGACGACACGATCGTGGCGGTGGACGAGCCCTCGCGCGCGCGGCTCCTGGCCCTGCGGCACGCCATCCCCGCGGGCATCAACGAAGAGGTCGTGCGCAACGGGATGCCCAAGGTCGGCACCGATCTGGCCGTCCCCGACGCTGCGCTCGACGAGATGATGACCGCCTACGAGTCGTCGCCCCTGCCGTATGCGCTCTTCGGGCACCTCGGCGACAACCACCTGCACCTCAACCTGCTCCCGCGCACCCCCGACGAGCTCACCCAGGCCCGCGCGTTCTACGACGACCTCGCCCGCCGCGCCGTGGCACTGGGCGGCACCATCTCCGCCGAACACGGGGTCGGCAAGCTCAAGCGCCGCCACCTCGCCTGGATGGTGGGCGACGACGTCCTCGCACAGTTCCGCGCGCTCAAGAAGAAGCTCGATCCGAACGGGATCCTCGGCCGCGGCAACGTGTTCGAGCCCGGGTCTCTGTAAGATCCCCGACCGAACGGGCGTTGGAGAGTCGAGTGAACGGAACCGACGGACGGGGCCACCAGGGCGCCGGCGCATCCCGAAAGGGACCGTCGGGGGATCTCGTGGACCTCGAGGAGGAGCGGAAGGTGATCGTCGCCCTGCAAAGCGGAGACCGCAGCGCCTTCGCCACCCTCTACGGGTGGTATGGCAACCTGCTGTTCCGGCAGGTGATCCTCCCCCGCCTGCCCATCCCGGAGCTCGCCCAGGACTGCCTCAAGGACACCTTCCGCACCGCGCTCGAGCGCATCGACACGTTCCGACTGGAGAACCGGTCCATCTTCTTCTGGTTGCGTCGCATCGCCGCCAACAAGGCGATCGACGTCCACCGCCGACACCGCCGGGACGAGCGCCTGGCGGACCAGGTGAAGGTCGAGCCCACGTTCCAGAACGCCCACCACGACCGCCCCGACCGGGGCCTCGAGGTGGACGAGCTCCGGAAGATGGTCGACCTGTCGATGTCCAACCTGAACGCCCGCTACGCGAAGGCGCTGCGGATGAGGCTCCTCGAGGAGCGAACCCGAGAGGAATGCGCCGAGGCCATGGAGGTCTCGGTGGGCAACTTCGACGTGATCCTCCACCGCGCCGCCAAGGCGTTCCGCAAGGTGTTCCCCCCATGACCCAGGAAGAGCAAGCCCAGGCCCTGGCGCGCTGGCTCTCCGGACCTCCGGGGAGTCCTCCGCCCACCGAGCTCGACGCCGAGGTGGTCGAGTCGATGTATGCGTTGCGTCCCGAGCTCGCGGCCGATCCGGTCGTCGACCTGGACGAGATCCTCGACGGGTTGACCGCGGGTCCGCTCGCAGCGCCGGAGCGCCGCGCTGCTGCGTCGTCCGATGCGGGCGGCGAAGTGGTGCCGTTCCCTGCAGTGTCGCGGCCGCAGGTCGCCTCGGTGACGTCGTCCGAAGCGGCGCCGGCGGGACGCGGTTGGGTCCGGTGGGCGAGCCTCGCCGTCGGGGGCACCAGCTCGCTCGGGTTGTTGATCGCGGCGGCAGCGGTGTTGCTGTTCGTGGCCCTGCCCGCTGGACAGACCCTGCAGATGCCCACCCCTGCGGGAGCGCCGCAGGCGGAGGCCCTCTCGCCGGCCGCAGCGTCGGCTCCGGCGCCCATGCCGATCGCCGAGCCGACGGAGGGCGGCTCCGCGAAACCCGATGCCGCACGCCAGGAGGACCGGAGGGCCACCGAGGACGTGGTCGCCGGCGGCGTGCCTGTCGCGCCGATGCAGAGCGAGTCCAAGCTCCGCGCCAACACCACCATCCCGGAGCTCGACGCGCCGGTGGTGGCCGGAGTGGCGGGCGGCGCGGGCGGGTTGCAGTCGGACGCAGTGGCGGAGGCGGAGCTCGCCGAAGAGGCCATGGACGCGCCCCCGGCGCCCCCCAAGGCCACGGCGGCCGCTCCCCCCGCGGCGGAGGCTTCGAGCGATGCCCTGGCTCGCCGCCCGGCCGCCAAGGAGGACGCTGCGCCCGAGCCACGGACGGCCGCGGTCCCGAAGGACCTCGCGAACAACGGCTGGCGCCGCGGGCTCGACAAGGCCACGCAGCAGCTGTTCGACGGCGCGCTGACCGAAGCCGAGGCCCAGGTCCGCTCGGGTGACCTCCGCGGGGGGGCCGACCGCCTCGCGGCAGCGGTGGGGGCGCCGCCGCGCGCGGGGCAGTACGTCGCGGGCCGGTCGACGAGCGCGTTCCTGGCGGCGGGGGATCCTGCGGCGGCCGTGAGCGTGGCCCGCCGGGGGTTGGCCCTGTCCTCCGAGAACACGCCCGAGCGCAGCCAGCTCCTGCTCCTGCTGGGTGACGCCCTGCAGGCCGCCGGGGACGCTGCCGGTGCCGAGCAGGCGTGGCAGCAGGCCGCTACCGCCAACGCTGGCCGGTAGCGTAGACTGCGCGGATGCCGTTTCCCCCGCGTGTCGCCCGAGCCCTGTCCAGCCTCGTCGGAGGCCCGGCCGTCCGGGACCGCGCAGGTCGGCTCCACTTCGCCGATGCTGGCCACGGGTACGACCGGTTCGGCATGCACCCCGACTTCGTCGCCCTCGGAGACACCCTCGGCAGCCCCGTCCACGACCGCTACTTCCGGGTCAAGTCCTACGGGGTCGAGAACATCCCCGCCACGGGACCGGGGATCCTGGCGGCCAACCACTCGGGCTCCATCCCGGTCGACGGGGCCATGTTGTGGACCGACGTCCTCCGGAACACCCATCCGCCGCGGACCGCGCGTCCGGTCGCCGACCACTTCGTGACGGCACTCCCCATCGTTTCCACGCTGTTCGCCCGCTGCGGTGTCGTCGGTGGCAGCCGCGGGAACGCCAAGGCGCTGCTCGAGGCGGGCGAGCTCCTGATGATCTTCCCAGAGGGCGTCCCGGGCGTCGGCAAGCTCTTCCGCGACCGCTACCAGCTCCAGGACTGGCGCGTAGGGCACTGCGAGCTCGCGATCCGGTACTCCGCGCCGGTCGTGCCTGTCGGCATCGTCGGCGCCGAGGAGCAGATGCCGCAGATCGGCCGCATTCCCCTGCCGAGCGGATGGGCGGTGCCGTACCTCCCCGTCACGCTCACCCTGTTCCCGCTCCCGGTCCGGTACCACATCCACTACGGGGAGCCGCTGCGGTTCGATCAGGAGTACACACCGGACGATGCCGACGATCCGGACACCGTAGCCGAGGCTGCGGCGCGGGTGAAGGCGGCGGTACAAGCCCTGCTGGAGAAGGGGCTCGCCCTGCGCGAAGGGGTGTTCGCATGATGTCGGTGCTGGTCACGGGCGCCACGAACCCCGTCGGAGAGCGTCTCGTGCGCTCGCTCGTCGCGGACACACGGGTGTCGCACGTGCTCGCCGTCGGCAAGGAGGCGCACGAGGCCGCGATGCCGTTCGCGAACAGCGCGCGGTTCACGTACAAGCGGGTGGACCTCACGAAGTCGCGCCAGGTGCGGGAGCTCCTCTTCGGCGCCGCCCGCGACCTCTCGGTCGAGGTCGTGGTGCACCTCGCACAACACCGCGACGCCCGCGGCCGCGGCCGGAAGGTCCACGCTGCCAACGTGGAGGCTTTGCGGTCGATCATGGACCTCTCCGACCGGCACCCCACGATCCGCCGGGTGGTCGTGCGGAGCTACGCGGTCGTGTACCGGGTCTCGATGGACCTGCCGGTGCTGGTCACCGAGGACCACCCGATGAACCTCGATCCCTCGGCGCCGCAATACGTCCGGGACCGGGTGGAGGCCGACCTCGTCGCGTGTACGCGCATGGGGCTCACGAACGCCGAGATCGTGGTGCTCCGCTGCGCAGAGGCCCTGGGACCCGGCATGGGCAGCCAGCTGTTCGACTACCTGCACGCCCCGCTGGCCCTGCGGCCTGCCGGGTTCGATCCGATGGTCAACGTGGCCACGGTCGGCGACCTCGTCTCCGCGTTCGAGGCGGCGACCCACGGCTCTGGGGAGGGCGTGTTCAACATCCCCGGGCACGACACCCTGCCCCTGACGGAGGCCTGCCGGAAGTGGGGGACGCCCTCGATCCCGATGCCCGGGCCGCTCGTCGCGCCCCTGTACGGCCTGCGGCACCGGCTGACGGGCTCGGAGTTCACCTACGGCCTGAACCGCCGCACCATGCACTTCGGCCTCGTGCTGGACGGGAGCCGCGCGCGCCAGGTGCTGGGCTACGTCCCGAAGCACCCGATCGACTGGCCGGTCGGCGGCCCGGTGGCCGTGGTCGCCGCCTGATCGGTCGCAGCCTGATCAGACCGCGAGCCACAACACGATCGCGGCGCCCACGAGCCCGATCGCGAGTCCCACGCCGATGGCGGCCAGCACGTGGTAGCCACCGACCCCCTCTTCCCGGACGACCGGAACGGGCGTAGGCGCGAGGCCCGATCGGGACGACACGGAGATGCTGACGGGAGGCGGCGCTGGGGGCGACGGAGGCCGGAAGGGCCGCTGCCGCGAAGGCCGGGCGTTGACGGCGGCCTCCTGCGAGCGCGACAACGGAACCTCGTCGACCGGGCCCTCGGGGAGCGACCACCCCTCGGCGCGAACGGTCTGCTCGTCGGTCACGGATTCGTTCACGAGCTGCGCCCGCGACATGCGGACGGTCCTCGGGTCGAGGTCGTCTTCGTCCAGGCCCCGCACGACCTCGGTCGCGGGGTCGTCCTCGTCTTCTTCGCCCACACCGCCACGGCCACCAGCGCGTTGGGTCCAGCGGGGCGCCGAGGCCAGGAGGGGATTCCGCCGCAAGCCAGGGGACGTGGGGGTCTCGTCGGGGCCCGCTTCGGCTGGAGGCGGTTCGTCCACGAGCCGGCCCGCGAGCCAGCGGCGGATCTCTTCGCCTTCGTCCCGGGCAGCGCCGCCCGTCGGGTCCATGCCTGACGCGAGCCCATCCGGCTCGTCCGGTGAACGTCCCGTGCCCATCCGTACCCCCGCCGCTCTTCCATCCTACTCTCTGCGGGCTTCGGTGCGGTGCGAAAGTGCGTGTTAGGGGCGTACCCAATGGACTCGCCCTTCGTTCGTCGATCACTCGTCGGTGTCGCCTTGCTGGTGGCGATCGCCGTGCTCGTGTTGTGGCTCTGGCCCCGGCGCACCCCCCGCGAGGTCGGTCGCAACCGTCCGGTGCCCACGGTCCCGGTGGCGAGCGCAGCCCCCGTGGAAGCCGAAGCGGGCGATCCGTCGGCAGTGCGTCCGGGCGTGGAGCGGCGGCTCCTGACGATCGAGGACTTCCCGGATCTCGCGACGGCCCCGCCGAACTGCAAGCAGATCGTGTTGTGGCACCGCCGGAACGCGCCCGCCTGGACCATCGAGAAGAACATGGACGCGCAGGCCATGATGTTCGACGACGAAGAGATGGCCTGCCTCAACGAGAAGGGCGTGCCCGACCAGATCCTCGACCGCGCCGAGAACCACCGCCGCGTTCCGCAGCCGACCATCCAGCGGTGACGGCGGTGTGGCTGAGCCTCGGGAGCGAGGCCTGGGCGGCGGGCGCCCCGTCCGCCGCGCAGTCTCCGGCGCTGCTCCTCGTGGTGGTGGGCCTCGCCTGGCTCGCCGCCCACCTGGTGGTGGAGCGCGCCCAGCAGCGCATCCTCGCCCTCACCGGGGTGGAGTACCTGGTCCTGGGGATGCTGCTCGGGCCGGTGGTGGTGCCGGCGTTCGGGCTGTTCGCCAACACCAACGCGTCGCGGCCGCTGTTCGCGCTGGTCGTGGGCTGGATCGGGTTCCTGGCTGGCCTCTCGCTCGACCCGTCCGCGGTCGTGCGGGAGCGCCGGGCGACGTTCGGGGCGGCGCTCGACGTGGTGCTGCGCGGCGGGCTCGCCGGGGTCGCCGCCGCCGGCGTGTTGTCCTGGCTCGACCTCGGGGGGGGGCCAGTCCCCACCCGGATGGCGGTGGTGGTGGTGGCCTGCGCGGCGGCGGCTCCTTCGGTGGCGGCGGTGACCCTGCTGGAGGCGCGGTTCCACGACCGGACGTCCACCCTGCTCCCGTTCCTCCGCCACTGGACGGCGCCCGCCGCTGCGCTGGCGATCGCGCTCGTCGGACTGTCCTTCGCGCTGTTCCACGTGGGCGAATCGATCGCGCAGGTCCCGCCCGGTCCGATCGCGTGGGCGGGGTTCACCGCCGGAATCGGCGGCGTCCTCGCGGTGTGCTTCCTGCTGTTCCTGGGTCGGGACCGGAGCCAGAACAACGTCTTCCTCGCTGCCACGGGAACGCTCCTGTTCGCGTCCGGTGCGGCGTTCTTCCTCCACCTCTCGGCACTCACCGTCAACTTCGTCCTGGGGTTGGCGCTCGGGCGCACCACCGTGGGGCCGCAGATCCGCGACGCCGTCGACCGCACCGCCGGCCCTGCGCGCCTCGTCCTGCTCCTGTTCGCCGGCACGTTGTGGCGTCCGGTCGAGCCCCTCGGGGGTCTGCTGCTCCCCGCCGCGATCCTGGTGGCGCGCGCCGCCGGGGGCTTCCTCGCCGGCAGCGCCGCCACGCTCGGGTCCGGCCTCCGGAGCGACCTGGTCCGGGGCACCCTCGCCCAGGGGGACGTGGCGGTGGCGATCGCGGTCTCCCTGCGCATCACCTACGAAGGTCTCGCGGTCGACCTCGCGTACCACGCGATCCTCGCGGCGGTGGTGGTGAGCGAGCTGGTGGCGCCGCGCCTCCTCCGGGGACTCCTGGTGGACGCCGGCGAGATCGACGAGGACCTCGGCCCAGCCGACGCCAGAAGGGCGCCGTGAGCGGGCCGGCAGCGCCCTTCGACGCGCTCGGGTTCGTGCGCCGGGTGCTCGTGGTCGCGCTGCTGAGCGTGGGCATGGTGTTGCTGCACCAGTACGCGGTCCCGGGCGACGGCTTCGACCCCCGGGCGATGCTGGCGCTGGGGTTCCTGATCCTGGCGGCGTTCACGATCGGGGAGCTGGCCACCACCGTCCGGATCCCGCACATCACCGGGTACCTGCTGGCCGGGGTCCTGTTCGGTCCGTCCCTCCCCGAGATGATCGCGCGCCTGGCTCCATGGATCCGGGTTCCCCCGCCCCTGGACGCTGGCATCGTGTCCCGCGGGGTCCTCGGCCAGCTCGGCCCGATCGACGCGCTCGCGCTGGCCCTGATCGCGTTGTCCGCCGGCGGGGAGCTCGAGTTCGACGAGCTCCGTCGGTCGTTCCGGTACGTGCTCGGCTCCACCCTCGGCATGGTGTTCACCACGATCGTCGCGGTGTTCGTGTTCCTGGCGACGGCGGTCGCGGTGGCGCCCACGTTGCTGCCCGAGTTCTCCGCGCTGTCGACCGAAGCGGCCCTCGTGTTGTGTCTCCTGGTCGGGACCCTGGCTGCTGCGACTTCCCCGGCGGTGTCCATCGCCGTCGTCCACTCGACTGGCGCGCGCGGGCCTGTCGCCTCGGCCGTGCTGACGGGTGTGGTGGTCGGAGAGATCGTGTTGGTGGTGCTCTTCTCCGCCACCACCACCCTCGCCCTCCCCATCCTGGGCGGGGTCGGCACGGTGACCGTCGCGCAGTCCGTGCTCCGCGTGGTGGCCAGCGTGGGGATCGGCTTCGCCACCGGCGCCGTTCTCACCACCTACCTCCGCCTCGTGGCGGTGGACCTGCTCCTCTTCCTCGTCAGCGCCGTGTTCCTGACGACGTGGCTCGTCAACTCGATCGGCGGAGAGCCTGCGGTCGCCTTCATCGCCGCCGGGCTCGTCGTCGGGAACGCCCACCGCGTCGTCCATGCCGCTGGTCCCGACACCGGCCGCCTCCTGTTGGTGAACGTGGAGCGCATGTCGCGCCCGGTGTTCGCCGTGTTCTTCGCGCTCGCCGGCGCAAAGCTGCACCTGGACGTCCTGGCTCAGCTGGCCGTACCTGCCCTGGCCATCTTCGTCGTGCGCGGCGTCGCGGTCCGCCTGGGAACCACCACGGGAGCCCGGCTCTCCGGGGCCCCGGCGATGGTCGAGAAGTACGCCTGGACAGGGTTCGTGTCGCAGGCGGGACTGGCCATCGCCCTCGCGTCGCAGGCGCGGAGCGTGTTGCCGGAGAACGTGCGGGACGCGGTGTACTCGCTCGCCCTCGCCGTGGTGGCGGTGGCCGAGATCGTGGGCCCCTCGGTCCTGCAGGCAGGGCTCCGCGCTGCGGGCGAGATCCCGGAAGCCGGCCCCTCGGCGCGCCCTGCACCCGAGCGCAACCCGCCGCCCAACGTGGGAACGAAGCGGTGGCCTGTGCCGGAGCCCGTGCCCTGGCCCGTGGTTCCCTCCCTCGGAGATGCACCCGCCGAGCAGGCCCTGGCGGCGCTGGACGAGGGGCTGCAGCGCTTGGTCGAGCAGGAGGTAGGCGCCCCGATCGAGGGCGTGCGCCGGGACGGCGAAGCGTGGGTCCGCCAGATGCGCCAGCACTGGAACCGCCAGGTCCGGCCAGACCGTTGGGCGCACCTCGAAGACCAGGAGCTCGGGGCGGCCCTTCGTGACAGCCTCGCAGACGGGTTGGCCTCGGCGATCGAGCAGGTGCGGGCCTTCGACCCGGTCGCAGACACCAACCGCAGCCCCTTCGTCGCCACGGCGCTCGTCGAGCGGATCGACCGCCTGGTCGCGGCGCTGCCCTCCAGCCGGCCCGTCCCGGTCCCGGACTCCGTCCTCGCAGCCCGTCCCGAGCCATTCGGCGACCGGCTGCGGCGAGCGATGCTGCGGTTCGGAGTGCGGACCTTCGGCGCCCGCCGCTCGATGTCCCTGAGGGATCTCGGTCGGTACCACCTGTCCGGCGGGGTCCCCGCTTCGCTCGAAGCCGTGCTCGCGATCGGTCCACACGCGCGCTGCCACCTCGCGGATCGAACGTCCGAGATCTACCTCGCCCTGAGCCAGGCCCTGCAGACGCGGGCCGCCGAGGCGGAGTCCGGTGTTCCCGCCGACGTGGTCTGCGCCAGCCTGGCTGCCGACTTCCGCGCGGTGGAGAACACCTACCGGACCCTGTTGGCGGAGCTCGACGCCTTCTCAGCCGACGCGACCGAGTGCGCGCGCGCGGCACTGGGCGGGCTCGCGGACAGGCTCTACGCCGACGCCGAGCGCGCGGGGACGTTCGAGCTCGGGAGCCGGGGACCGCGCTATCGGCCGCGCTTCCGCGAGCGCACGCTCGCGAACGGACGGCTCACGGTCGCGGTGGCGAACGGGAGGGCGATGGTGCGCTCGCGCCTCGACGAGCTCCTGCTCCAGCTCGAGCTGGCCTCCCTCGAGAACCGGGTCGACGGCGCGGCGCGCACGGAGGGGCGGAACCTGGACACCCGCTTCGGACGACAGGTGGTTGCGGGGCTCGCGCAGCTCGACCTCGACGTGGAGCGCTGGCTGGCGCTGGCCGACACGATGCTCGCGGAGCCCACCACCCACGACGGCCTGGTGCGGACGCTTCGTGCCTCCTGGAACGAGGTGTATGGCGACATCGCCGCCGCGGTCTCGGGTCTGCGCTCCATGTCGGAGCTGGTGGCGGGGCAGACCTGGTCCTCTCCCATCGTCGCAGCGCTGCACGACGGCCTCGACAACATGTCGGCCACGCACCTCCTCGGGGTCCAGCGCGGCAGCCACGACCGCCGCCACCTGCCGGACGGGTTGACGGTGACCTCCGTGGCCACCGCCCGCCGCGCGGCCACGATGGTGGAGTCCCGGCTCGTCCAGCCCCTCCGCGAGCTCGGCGACGACCTGACCCGCGAGCTCACCGAGGCGCTCACTGCTGCGACGGAGCTCGAACGGGTCACCCAGTTCAACGTCGACCTCGCGGTGGCCGAGCTCGACCTGCTGCCCGCCAACGAGGTGGTCTCCGACGAGCGGCGGGAGCAGCTCCGATCGATGCTGGTAGCGGCGCCGTCCCGCACCCGTCACCGGCTCCGACAGCGCCAGGAGGCGCTCCTCGCGCGCGACGGGACCATCCGGGCGGCCATCGAAGGGGTGCTGGACGGACTGGGGCGGTTCGAACAGGAACTCCGCCTCGGTGGGCCGGGGGCGCCCGCCGACCAGAGCTGGTTGCACGCGCTGCCCGCCCAGCTCGGCAGCCTGCAGGAGCAGCTCCGTGCTGGCATCGGCGAGGATCGGCTCCTCCACTGGCGGCGCGCAGCGGGGCTCACCGTGCCCGTGCCCCCCGCGGAGCTCGTCGCAGCCTTCCGGCCCCCGGCGTGGCGCATCGCGATCCCGCAGAGCTACACGCGCCTGTTCTCGGACCTGCCGTTCGAGACGGGGGACCTCGTCGCCGGTCGCCAGGTCGAGCTCGGCGCCGTGCGGACGGCGTTGTCGAGCGGGCTGCGCAGCGCCGCCATCGTAGGCATCGATCCACACGGCGCGCGGGCGCTGGTCACGGCCGCCCTCGGGGCGGGACGGGCTCCGTCGTGGTTCGACGCCGACGGTCCCACCGGCCCCGGCACCGTGGCCCGCTGGCTGGAGCCGCACGCCCACCGGACTGGCCAGGTGTTCGTCATCGAGAACCTGCGGTGGCTGTTCCGCAGGGCTCCTGGCGGGTTCTCCGAGATCGAGGCGCTCGCGGGCTACATCCTGCGCGACGGTGGACGGAACCAGTGGCTGCTGGTCGCTGACGGGGGCGTATGGCGCTACCTCGCCGCCGCGACCTCCATCCGCGACGCCATGGGAGCGGCAGTGGAGCTCACCCCACTCACCGTCGAAGAGCTCGCCCGCGCGATCGAGTCTCGGCACGCGATGAGCGGGTACGGACTCCACTTCCAGCAGCAGACGGACTTCGCCTACCGCGCGCGCCGCGCGTTCACCCGCGGCTCCGAAGAGGAGCGGAGTCGGCTGGCCTGGTTCCGGACCCTGCACGACGCGTCAGGGGGCGTGTTGCAGGACGCCATGCGCCTGTGGCTCGCCTCGATCACGTCCGTGGACGAAGCAGGTGAGCAGGTGGTCCTCGGGGCGGTACCGCGGCCGCCCACCGCCTCGCTCCAGCAGCTCGACGACAGCGTCCTGCTCACGCTCCTCGAGACCCGACGCCAGGGCTGGATCGACGAGGACGGCTGGTCGCGCCTGTTCCGCCAGCCTCCCCATGCGTCGCAGACCCACCTCGCGCAGCTCCGCCACCTCGGGCTGCTGGTGCCCCACGGCGCCAGCTCCAAGCTGGCCCCCCACCTGCGGGGACCGATCGAACAGGTCCTCACCGCGCGGGGGTGGACATGACCCCCCTCCTCGCAGCGCTCTCGACCGTGGCCGCGTTCGGCGCCGCTTCGCTCTTCCAGCGCGGTGGCAGCGGCGTCTCGGCCACCGGACCACTGCCGGACCTGCTGCGCGGCGCGGGCGCTGTCGCTCGCGGGCTCGGCGTGGTCTCCGGGCTGGTGTTGCTCGCCTCCTTGTTGCCGGACGCCACCACGTCGTCCGGGTCCGCGGTGGCGGTCGCAACAGCGCTCGCGATCGGCTGGTCGGCGCGCGATCTCCTCCCCGACCTCGTGGGGTGGCTCGTCGTCCTGGGGCAGGGACGGATCCGACGCGGCGTGGGGGTCGCGGTCGGCGATCGCACGGGGACCGTGGCGTGGGTGGGCCCCCTGTCCACGATGCTGGTCGGCAGGCGAGGCGAACGGGTGGCCGTGCCCAACCGGAGCTTCGTGGGGCAGGCGACGGTCGTCTCGCTGCGCCACGACGCCGCCGTGGACCTGCACGTTCCGTTGCCGGGGGTGCGACCCGCCGAGGCGCGGCGCGTCCTGCGGGAGGCGGTGTTCCTGTCCCCCTGGATCGCGCCGGACCCGCGACTGGAGATCGGCGTGGACCCCAGCCGTCCCGACACGTGGCGCGTCCGGGTGACCGTGTTGGAGTCGCGCTTCGTCGACGGCTTCTTCGGCAGCTTCTCCGAGCGAGTCCACGAAGTGCTCGATGCGGGCTCGACACAGACCCCCCCGGCCGAATAAATGGGGACTCCCCTACGGGAAAGGCAAGGTGTCGGAGGCATGATGACGTTCGCCGATCTGGACCCAGCGCTCCGTTCGCAGCTGGAGCAGCTGGGGATGGATGCCGGGTCCATGTGGTCCGAGTCGTTCCGTGAGGAGCGCGGGCGCGACCCGGAGCCAGAGGAAGTGGACGAGCGGGCCGAGACCGTCTCGGAGAAGCTCGCGCGGCGCGGGCGGAAGATGCTCGTGGCAGACGGAGTGTCTGCCGACGACGCGCTGGTGGCGGAGCTGCAGTCGATCATCCGCCAGAAGTTCGTGGAGTTCGCGCTCGATACCTGATCCCGGAGTTGCGTGATGGCCGAGCTCACGCCCAAGGCGTACCAGAAGCGCCTCCCGGGGGGAGAGCACCCCGAAGTCGGGATCCTTTTCCAGGAGACGCTCCAGGACTTCCAGGACCACTTCGCCGACTACCTCCTGGCAGGCCTCGGCCAGTACGTCGTCACGCTGGTCGTCGTGTTCGCATCGATCATCGGCGGGTATGTGATCGGGATGGTGGGCGGGTTCGTCGGCGTCCTCGGGGTCGCGGTGCTGGTCGGCGGACTGCAGTCCTCGATGGGCGACGACACCGCCGCGTTGCTGGCAATCCCCCTGCAGCTCACGCTGTTTCTGGGCCTGTTCGTGGCTGCGGCGGGGTTCGGCGCCGTCATCGGCGCGATCCTCGGGCCGATCAACGCCTCGCTGACGCGCGCGGTCGCTGCCCACCAGCGCGGCGACAAGAAGCTCACCCCCATGGCGTCGTTCGAGACGGTCGGCGAACGCTGGACGAGCGCAGCGACCGCCGGGTTCCTCCTGGCGGGCCTGGCGGTAGTGGGCCTGATGATGTGCTACCTCCCGGCGCTGCTCGTGCCGCTCCTGTTCGGGTTCGGCGGGAGCCTCGCCGCGCTCCACCCGCTCGGCGGGATGCGTGCGCTGGCGCTCTCTGCCCGGCACGTGTTGGCGTACCCCGCCTGGGCGCTGCCGTTCGGCCTGATCTCGGTCGTGATCGCGCTGGTCGCGGGCAACGTCCCCATCCTCGGAGGCGCGTTCGCGACCGCGTTCCACGTGCGCGCCCACCGCTACGTGTTCGGAGACGGAGAGGACCCCGTCCTGAGCATCGCCGGCAGCTCGTCCGGCGACACGAAGACCCAGTAGAGGGCGAGCAGCCCGTACGGGAAGATGCCGAGCTCCATCGTGAGCGCAAGCTGCACGTGAAACCAGACCCCGACGACGATCCACAGCCAGTGGAGCCGCCACGCCGCGAAGAAGGTCCGGAACCGGCCGGGCGGCCACGGCGGCTCGAACGTCGCGAGCAGGACCACCGGGTAGGTCCACTGCCACAGGAGCGTGACCGCTGTGGCGAACTGGGTCAACGGGTACAGCCACGGGCTCGCGAGGAACGAGAAGTCCCAGGCCGCCACCGCCCAGTCCTGCAGGATCACGTACAGCGCGGACCAGCCGCCCCAAGGCCACCAGTGCTGACCGTACTTCTGCACCCCGGCCGTGAAGTACATGACCACGATCTGCAACACGAGGACCCGCCGGGGCCAGGCCGGCACCGGCAGCCCGCTCCCCCGCCAGGTTCCGCTCGACCACCACGCGTCGACCCCGAAGGCATCGCCGGCGCGCGACATCATCAACACGAACAACACGTTCCGGAGCAAGGTGTCGATGCCCCGGTCGGCGTCCGGAAGGAGCCGCGCCCACTCCGCCGACAACAGCAGGAACGCCAACGCCGACGAACGCGTGAAGGCGCCGGCCGTCAACGCGAGGCCGCTCACCACGAGGGCTGCGTGCAGCAGTCGCGCGGCCTGCGGGCCATCGCCGAACACGGTGTACCACGTGCTCGAAGCGGCGGTCGCCGACGACAACCCGCCATGTGCCTCGGACGCCATCAGGGGAACGACCAGCCCCAGGCGCCAGGTCCAGAACAGGTCCGTCAGCAGGACCAACCCGAGCCCGATCCGGACGAACGCGAGGAGCTCCGGGGTCTCCCGACGGTCCCACAGCTCGATCCACCAGCGGATCACGGGGTCCGCTCCACCGTGACGACGTGCCGCACCTCGACCTTGGGGTCGGGCGGCTCCCCGGGCAGCGTCGTGTGGGTCCGCAGCGTGCGGATCTCCACCGTGGTGACCTCCGGGATCTCGTCGAGCACGCGCTGGCCCACCCACCGGGAGAAGCGCTTGTACGGCCCTCTCGGCTTGGAGCGGTACCCGCCGGCGTCGTACACGCCCCGGAGACGCCGATACGTGAGGGTCTCTGCCCACCAGTCGTGCTCCGCGTCGAGGTGCTGGAACAGGACCTCGAACTCCCGACGACCGCTGCGACGGACGCGGATCTGGAGCCGCGCGGGGTGGGTGTCCGGGTTCGCGAACAGCGCCCACCCCTGGTTCGTCCCGGCGAAGCGGAACACCGGCCGCGCGGGCGCCAGGACCGCCTTGTGGGCGCCCCCGATCCACCCCGACACCGTGATGACGTGCTCACCGAGCTCTTCCGGGGAGATCGCATACCCGAGCTGCGTGAGCCGCCGTGCCCAGGCCGACACCTCTTCGACGGTGACCGGGTTCTTCAGGTCGTCCCTGGTCACGACGTGCGGGAGCGGCGCGGCCGCCAGGCCATGAAACCCGAGCCCGATCGCCAGCAACAGCGCCCGGACGACCGGCCAGCGGCCCTGCAGGTGCCGCGGCCAGTCCCTGGGTACGCTCACGATGCGGCTCAGTCGAACAGACGGAAGAACCGCCGGCGGGGCCGCGAGAGCTGGGCGAGCAGCTTGCGCGCGGTCTCGTCGGTGGGGTCGAGGTCGGCGGCCTCCTCGAGGTGTTCGCGCGCGACCTCGAGCTTCTGGAGGGCGAGGGCTCGTTCGCCGAGGGCGAGGTGCGCCCGGGAGCGGTGGATCGGATCGGGGACTTCGAGCAGGACCGAGACGAGGGCGCTCTGGCTCAAAACACGACCTCCGGGCAGGGGCGTAGCGATCGGACAAACAAAGTGTGACGAAGCCGAGGCGCGTTGAACAGGGGGTCGACGCATCCCGGGGTCGGTCCAGGACTACCCGAGGGCCCCGCTCATCACGCCGCGCCCGACTGGCGCGCAGGCACCACGAAGCGGACGGGGGGGCCCGGTACGATCCGGACCCGCCCGGACGCGGCCCGGTAGAAGTCGCCGTCCACCATCAGCGCCATGCTCTCCGCACCTTCGAGCACGAGCTCGCGCACCCGGTGGTCGGTGTTGCCGGGGCGCCGAACCCCTCGCCCCGCCCAGAGCCGCGGGAGCTCGCGCGCGAGATCGACGACGCTGCCCGACAGCGCCACCACGTGGAACGCGTCGTCTCCGGGCCGCAGGTGGTGGAAGACCCGGAACCGGAGGCCCAGCTGCTCCACCGAGCCCACCGCGACTGCGGTCCAGGGCCGGACGCCACCGAGTGGAGCGCCGTCGACGGTGACGGACCCCACCCACGGACGGGTGAGCTCGCGGATCAGCTCACCCCCGACGAACGCGGACAAGGCGCCACGCCCGAGCAGCCGGGCGGCGTCGAGCGGCGTGGGGTCCGGGCGTTCGTAGTACTTCTCGAGGAACCGGGCGACGATGCCGTTCCCGGAGAGGAAGCCCCAGACCCGCTCGCCGTCGATCTCGAGCTGGAGCAACGTGCGTACGGTGTGGCCCACGGGACCGGCGAGGTCTCCGAGGAACTGCTCGGCGGAGCGCTTCACGCCGATCGAGTCGGCGACGATGTTCATCGTGCCCCCGCGGAGGACCACGATCTCGGGCAGGGGCGCGCCGCCCGCGGTCAACCACGCGGTCAACACGCGGTGCAGGGTGCCGTCGCCGCCGTGGATGGCCAGGCGCCGCGGGGGATCCCGCTGCAGCTCCCGCACGGTGGTGGCGAGCTCCTCGAGCGTCGCTGGGGACCGGACGGCGCCCTGGTCGCCCAACACCGCGGCCAGGCGACCACCCACCGACGGATCCCGACGGTTGTCCCTGGAGCGCGCATTCGTGACCACGACGACGGACGACACCCTGCACACCGCTCGGTCAGTTGATGGAGTCCGGATCCTCGAGCACGAACGACGGGATCTCGGCCTCGAACACCGTGCCGTCGGACCGGCGCATGGTGTACGTTCCTTCCATCGCCCCGATCGACGTGGGCAACGGGCAGAACGACGTGTACGTGAATCGGTGCCCCGGCGCGAGGACGGGCGTCTGACCGACCACTCCGGGACCGCGGACCTCCTCGACGCGACCGTTGCCGTCGGTGATCGTCCACCTGCGAGAGAGGAGCTGTACGATCTCCGGCCCCTCGTTCGCGATCTCGACCGTGTACGAGAAGAAGTACTGCCGCCGGACCGGGTCCGAGCGGTCCCGTTCGAACCGGGGCACCACCCGCACCCGGATGGACTCGGTCACCGCCTCGGCCACCACCAACCTCCGCCGCCCGTTGTACCACGGAGGAGCGCGCCCGACCGCCATCGGCCGGGCGGGACGGGCGGATCAGAACGTGACGCTGACCTTCTGGCGGTCGCGGTCGTCTCGGCCGTGGCGGGCGGCGATGGTGAACTCCACGGTCGCTCCCGGCTTCCCGCGCACCGAGAGGCGGTGGACCTTGGTGAGGGTGTCGTCCTTGCGCTCGAACCCGTTCGACCCGACGACCGACGACACTGCCGGCTCGCTCGTGGTCCACGTGATCACGGCGCGCTCTTCACCCGTGTTGTTCACCTTCACGTTGGCGATCTCGAGCTCGTCGTCGCCGCCACCCTTGCTGCCCTTGCCCTTGCCTGCCTTGCTGCCGCCTCCGCGGGCCGTGCGCGGCGACTTCATCTCGAGGGCGGCGACCGGGTTCACGAGGCCGTAGCCGTAGACCGTGTCCCAGCCCCTGGCGCCGAGATCGTCCGCGGACTTCGTGAGGACCTTGTAGATCGCGTCGGGATCGGTGACGCCGTTCGCGTGTACGAGCGCGGCGACGCCAGCGACGTGCGGGGTGGCCATCGAGGTCCCCTGCAGGAAGAAGTAGGTCCACTCGCCGTTCATGCGCGTCTCCTGGACGACGCCGTCCTCCATCCCGTCGCCGTTCACGTCGGCGCCGGTGTCCCCGCCCGGGCCCACGATGTCGATCTCGCGGCCCTGGTTCGAGTAGAACGTGACGTTCTTGTTGGCGTCCACGGCGCCGACCGCGATCGGCGTGGGCAGCGCGGCCGGGTACGAGATGAAGTCCGAGTACCCGTCGTTGCCGGTGGCGCACACGACAGTGACGCCCTTCTCGTAGGCGTAGGCCACGGCGTCGGCGACGACCTCGGTGGAGACAGGGCCACCGAGCGACATGTTGATGATGTTCGCGCCGTGGTCCACGGCCCAGATGATGCCCTCGGCAACATCGTTGTTGTCGCCGCCACCGTTGGCGTCGAGCACGCGGACCGGCAGGATGCTGACCTTGGGCGCCACACCCGCCACGCCCACGCCGTTGTCCGACGCCTGGCCGATCGTGCCGGCCACGTGCGTGCCGTGGCCGTGTTCGTCGTCGGGGCGGTTGTCGCCGTCCACGAAGTCCTTGCCCTGCAGCACCTTGAAGAACCCGTCCTGCCCTTCGGACACGCCGGTGTCGATGACGGCCACGACGGTGCCCATGCCCTTCGTGGTCTGCCAGGCCTGCGGGACCTTCAACATCTGCATGTGCCACTGGTAGGACCAGTACGGGTCGTTCGGTGCGCCGTGGGCTGCGACGTTGACCACGGGCTCGACCCACTCCACCTCGTCCATCTTCTCGAGGCGGGCGATGACCTGCTTCTCCGGCTTGTTGCTGTGGAACCGGATGGTGCGGCCGAGACCGAGCGCGTCACCGGCGCGCTTGTCGCCGACCTCTCGGTGGGCAGCGCGCCGGCCTTCGGCGCCGACCTCCTCGAGGAACTCGCTCCGGGACACGCCCGGGGAGAGCTTCACGACGTACTCGCCCTTCTTGCGGTGAGACCGGACCTCCTCGTCGTTGGGATTGTTGCGCCCCTTCTGACCCTTCCTGGCGCCGACGCCCGACGAGGCGCCCACCTTGAGCTTCGAGCGATCGCCGCCCTTGCCCTGCTTCGCGGACTTTTCGCCGCCGCCACCACCACCTCCGCCGCTCGGGTCTGACCCCGTTCCGGAGCACCCGAGCGCGAGCAGCCCAGTGACGATGAGGGCCGGAACCAGGAACCGTCCACGAAGCATGTGTGTACTCCCCGTCGCACGAAGGGCGTGCCGTGGGTTTAGACGTGCGGGGCGGCCGAGCATTCGAACGCACCCCCGAGATCGGCGACTGTTCAGGAACGAATTCCCGAACCCGACCCCCCGTATCCGGGAGGGCGGCACGGACAACCGCGATCATCGCAGGTTTTCGTCCTCCGTGGACCAGGTCCCCGCGGGTCCATGGTCGGGTACGAGCACGAGGCGGACCTCCCCGTTGGGTCCGCCGGACCGTCGGAGGTCGACGGTGAGGGGCCGATATCCCGGCGCGTCGACCGTGATCTGCTGCGCCCCGAACGGAACCCACCGCGCCTGGACTTCGACGGGCGTGACCACCACCGACCCGTCGGGCAGCGTCACCCGCGCGGGCATGGGCAGGGAGGTGAGGTTCACGCGGTACGCGCAAGCGGCGAGCCAGAGCAGGATCATCGGAGCCAACCCGGATCGTCGACGACGACCTCCACGCGATCGTCGACGACCTGCACGGAGCGGAGGTGCTGGAGGAGCTCGACCGCGCGTGGCAGGCGCAGCTGCAGCGGGACCACGTCCCACGACGAACCCGCGACGAACCGCGTGACCGCGAGGTGCCCGATCGTCATCGAGGTGGGCGTGAGGGTGGCCACGGCGTCGCGCACGGTCACGTTCCCGGCGAACGAGATGTTCCAACAGCGGTCGCCCTGCGGAATCCGGACCTCGAACGAGGTCTCGTCACCGTCGACCGACACCCATACGGGCAGCTCGAACTCCTCGCGGAGGAGGAACGAGGCCTGGCGCGCGGTGAGCGAGAGCGGGGTTCCCGGCTCGGACTTGTAGCGATCGACGAGCCGGCGCACGTGCCCCATCTCGGCCAGCGACAGCTCCTCGCGCGGCAGCTCTCTGCACTCCGGGTCGAAGGCCTGTACGCCGGCAGCACCCGCCGCCAGCACCACGCCGACCAGCAGCGCGATGGGAACGACGCGCGTCCACTCCCGGGCGCCGGCCCGTGAGCTGCGTCGGCCCTCGTCCGGCCCGTCTGTCTCCATGCCCGGCCCGTCTGTCTCCATGATGGGTCAGGTTACCGCGGTGCGGCCTAGAACGGGATGTCGTCGTCCGGTCCGCCGCCACCACCGAAGTCGCCGGCACCACCGCCGCCGCCGGTGCGGCCACCGGAGTCGCCGCGGCCGCCACCGGAGTCGCCGCGGCCACCACCGCCACCGCCGCGACCACCACCGCCGTATCCACCGCCACCGCCACCGCCGTATCCGCCGCCGCCCTCGCCCCCACCGGACTCACCGTCCGGCCGTCCACCGAGGAACTGCACGGTGTCGGCGATGATCTCGGTGGAGTACTTGTCGGCTCCGTCCTTGTCCTGCCACTTGCGGGTGCGGAGCTTGCCCTCGACGTAGATCTGCCGCCCCTTCTTGAGGAACCGCGAGACGTTCTCCGCCACCTTCCCGAACGCGACCACCGTGTGCCACTCGGTCTGGTCGCTCCAGTTGCCGTCCTTGTCGCGCTCCCGCGACGTGGTGGCCAACCGCAGGTTCGCCACGACCGTACCGGTGCCCGCCGTGCGCGTCTCGGGGTCCCGACCGAGATTCCCCACGAGGATCACCTTGTTGACCGACATCCTGCCTCCCCCCGGAGGCTGCGGACTCCGGACGCCCCCGGCTAACGCGAGGGTCCGGGCATGGCGGACAAGTTCCGTCCGCTTGCGCCAGGTTACGATCGCCGCACGGAGTCGAACGCTTGCAAGCACCAACCACCCCCACCTGTCCCACCTGTCGCACTCCGGTCGGCGCAGGTTCCGATCCGGCGGTGCGTCCGTTCTGCTCCTCGCGGTGTCGGCTCGTGGACCTCGATCGCTGGTTCACGGGTGCATACCGCATCCCCGGGCCGCCGGTGGAGCCGCACGAAGCCGAGGACGACCGCGGTTCGACAGGGCATGCAATGCCGGGGCAGGGTGAGGCGTAGACAAGCCGAGTGGATCCACGACCGTGGTGGTGAGGAGGGAACCGATGGCGACCCGACGCGAGGACCTCGAGCGCAGCCTGGCCATGCAGGACCCCGAAGCCCTCAAGCTGATCCTCGACGCCTCCGGCGTGTCGGCGCGCGGAGCAGAAGACGCCCGCGGGCTCTCCGCCCGCATCGTCGACGGCATCTGGTGGAACCACAGCACCCCGATCGGGTACGTCGCGGAGCGGGCGACCTTCGAGGACATCGTCGCGCACCTCGCCCGCAAGCTCGGCGTGTCGGACCGCGTCGACCCCGACCTCCCCGTGTGGGACCAGGTGGCCGCGCTCACCGGAGCGCTGATGGCCGACCTGCCCGCGCACGGCATCACCCTCGAAGACCTCGACCCCGCCACCCGCGCTCGGTTGGGGCCCGCCTGGGTGTTGCCGCTCGGGCTCGGCTCCGGCGCGGGGGCGTCCTTCGTCACCCGCTGGGGCGCGGGCAAGGTACTCGACGTGCTGAAGTCCCCGATCGGTCGCCTGCTCCCGCTGATCCCCGTCGTGGGACCCTGGGTCGGGACGGTCACGGTGGGCCTGTCCGCCGTGCACCTCGTCTCGGGCCCGCTCGGCATCGCGCTCGCCGTGTTGTCGTTCAACTCGGCGCTCGGCTCCAACTACGCCCGCCTGGTGCCGCTCGTGCTGGGCGTCGGCGCCCTGCGCCCCCGCGGCGTGGAAGACGCGGAGGAGGTCGAGGTGGCGGCGCAGCCGGTGGGCGACCCCGCCTGATCAGCGCTCCGTCCCGCGCTCGACCACGGGGAGACCGTGGTCGGCGGCCATGCGGTCGTACCAGTCGATGACCTTGCGGACGTAGGCCCGCTTCTCTTTGTAGGAGCCGGGGAAGAAGCTCCGCTTGAAGCCGTGCAGCACGGTGTTCCGCAGCTCGGGCGGGGACATCTTGAAGGCCGCGGTGACCTTCTGGAGCTCCTGCGTCACCGTCGTCCGCGAGACGAGGCGGTTGTCCGTACACAACGTGACGGACAGGCGGTCCTGGATCATGCGGCCAAGGGGGTGATCCTCGACCCGCCGGAGCTCCGGCATCGTCTGCATGTTGGAGGTGACGCAGACCTCGATGAGGATCCGGCGATCCGCGATGTACTCCGAGAGCTGGCGGACGTAGCGGGCGGGATCGGTGTCCTCGACCTGGTCCACCGCGTACAGGTGGGTCCCGTGGCCGATCCGGTCGGCGTGCAGGTGGGTGATGGCCTCGAAGATCGACTCGGGGCCGTAGGCTTCTCCGGCGTGGACGGTGCGCTTGAGGAAGTGCCGGTGGCAGAAGTCGTACGCATCCGTGTGGTCGTGGGCGGGGTGGCCCGCCTCGGCGCCCGCGAGGTCGAAGCCGACCACGGGGAGCCCCTGGCGGTCCCGGGCCTCGATGACGGCGCGCGCGAGGGACAGGGACGCCACGCCGTACACCTGCTTCACGGGCCAGTGCGGGAGAACATCCAGGAGATCACGGAAGTACGGCCCGAACCCCCCGGTGAACATGCGCATCGCGCAGCAGATGAGGCCGTAGCGGAACGGCGGCTCACCACCCCGCTGTACACCCTCCGTCGCTTCGTGCTCCCGCCGCACCCGGCCGAGCCCCCGATCGACCGCGGCGAGGACCTTGGGGATGTCGAGGCGGCCCGGCCGCACGTGCAGCTGCGGGGCGAACCGCACCTCGAGGTAGTGGACGCCCTCGGCGAGGCAATCCTGACCGAGCTCGTACGCGACGCGCTCGAGGGCCTCCTCGTCAGTGAGGACCCCGCAGGTGTAGGCGAACCCGTGCAGGTAGTCCGGCAGGTCGCGGTAGTGGTCCTTGAAGACCAGCTCCAGCATCCCATCGGCGGTCTCGGACGGGAGCTTGACCTTCCGCTCGCGGGCCAGCTCGAGCAGGGTCCCGAGGCGGAGAGACCCATCGAGGTGGCAGTGGAGATCGGTCTTCGGCAACGCGCGCAGCAGGGGCTCTGGGTACTGCATCGATCGGGACCTCGTGCCCTGCGTATAGCCCGGCCGGCCCCGCACCAACCGGCTGTCGCGAGACCCGCCGGATCTCCCGCCCGATACCCTAAGGATCTCGTATCTCCGGCGAGCGCCTTGAAACGCGGGCGCAGGGTTGCTAGGCAGGGCCCCATGAGGGTCGGCTCGCGGCCCCGGAGGCATCCGTGCAGCTCCCCCAATCGATGCGCGACCACATGGTGGACGACCTCGACGAGTACCTCGAGGCCGTTTCGGCGTCGCCGGACACCGAAGCGATCTCGGCGTATGTCATCGAATTGCTGGAAACGTACGCCGAGGACGCTGGCATCGACGACATCGTGGCCTCCCTCGAGGAGGAGACCTCGATCGACGGGACCCTCGTGGAAACCCTCGAGGAGGAGATGTCGTCGAACGACGAGTTCGAGTACACGGGCGAAGAGATCGTCAGCCTCGTGGAACGCCTCTGCGAGATCGAGTGGGTCGAGAGCGCCAGCGATGGCGAAGAAGACGACGACGACGACGACGACGAGGACGAGGACGAGGACGAGGAGGAAGAAGAGGAGGAGCTCTGACGGCGCTGCTCCTGCCCTGATCCCGATCGTTGCGTTTGCCCGCCACTTCCCGTTCCGATACGTTCCCAGGGTTTCTGTCCCCGGGAACACCCGCCGATGACGGATGTGGTTGTCGCACCCCAGCTCCAGGCCACGTGGACAGGCGACCACCAGGTGTTCGTCTGGAGCAGGTGCGCGCCCCTCGAAGAGGCTCTCCTCGAGGTCCCTGGCCTGTCCGACCTCGGGCGCCTCGCAGAGCGCACTCTCGGGTTGAGGCAGGCCCGCGCCGCCCGCACGGTGGTGTCCGGACGGGAGCTCCCGCTCGAGAAGGCGCTGCTGGCGTTCGGCGTGCTTCCGCACGACGCCCGGGTCGCCGACTCGATCCTGTGCTGGTCCACGGCGAGCAAGCTCGCGCTGGAGCTGGTCGCCCGGCGTCGGGCGGTCCCCACGGTCCGATCTGGACGCGCCACGTGGGTGCCATTGTTGTCCCGCCGAGAGGACCGCGAGCGCTTCGAGGCCATCGCCCGGGCCATGCCTTCGGCCGCGAGGCTCGAGCCCACCACCGAACGGGGCCCGGTGCGGTTGCGCACCGCAGCAGACACGCTCACCCGGTTCCTCGAGCGCGCCATCGACACCCTCGTCCGGCGCCGCGCATACCCCGGTCCCGCGCGGGGCTGGGCCCTCGACTTCGCCAACGCCCTGCGCGCCGAGGACGACGCGTTCGTACTCCGAGATGCCCGTTTCCAGGCCATGCCTGGGAGGATCGCCACCTGGGCGAACGCCACGCGCTGGCCTGTCCCCCGCGTCGTGCTCGCGCTCGACCTGCCGTCGGGCTCCGACAGCGAGCCCCGGTTCCCGTTCTACGCGATCGCGCAGTCCCCTGCGGATCCGCAGCTGTTCGTCCCCATGGAGCAGGCGTTCGCCGCTGGCCCGCACGTGGTGGTCGGCGACGATCGACTGTACCACCCGGCCGAGAGCGTACTCCGCGGCCTGGCCCGGTGCGCCCGCATGTGGCCTCCGGTGCGGCGCCTGCTCGCGGGCCCGCAGCCGAGCCCGATCCTGTTGGAGGCGCGAGACGCGTGGGAGTTCCTGGATCGGGTGCGCGGCGAGTTCGAGCGGGTGGGGTTCGTGGTCCGGCTGCCCCCCTCCTTCGTGGAGGCCGGCCGCCAGCGCATTCGCGCCCGGATCCGCCTCGGGCTCCCGGCGCGTCACCGCGATGGGCGGTTCGACCTGCAGCAGCTGTTGACGTACCGGTGGGAGGTCCTGGTCGGGGAGACCGTAGTTCCGCAGGACCAGTTCGCGGCCCTCGTGCGGTCGGGTCGGACCATCGTGCGGTGGCGGGGTGACTGGGTGTTCCTCGACCCGGACGAGCTGTCGCGCCTCCCCGAGGAGATGAACTCGGAGGGCCAGATGTCGGCGGCCCAGGCGCTCTCGGCGGTGCTCACCGGAGTGCACGACGGTGTGCCGGTGGTCGCGGACGCCTCGCTCGGGGACGTGATCGAGGCGATCCGCAACCCGCCCGACCTGGCCCGTCCCCCTGGACTCCACGGGGTGCTGCGCAACTACCAGTCCCGCGGCTACGCGTGGCTCGCGACCCTCGGCACGTTGGGGCTCGGCGCGCTGCTCGCCGACGACATGGGCCTCGGCAAGACCGTCCAGCTCGTCTCGCACTTGTTGGGGCGCGCGGGCGAGGGCCTGACGTCGCTGGTCGTGTGCCCGACCTCGGTGCTCGGGAACTGGCAGCGGGAGATCCGGCGGTTCGCGCCTTCGTTGCAGGTCCTCCGCTGGCACGGCACCGATCGGGACGGCGACGAGCTGCCCGACGCCGAGGTCGTGCTCACCACCTACGGCATCCTCGTCCGCGACGCGGAGTTCCTGGCCCGCCAGCAGTGGGACGTGGTGGCGCTCGACGAGGCCCAGCTCATCAAGAACCCCGACAGCCGCAGGGCCCGCGCTGCCCGCAAGCTCCGCGCGCGCCACCGCGTGGCGCTGACCGGCACCCCGGTCGAGAACCGGTTGGACGAGCTGTGGTCGGTGTTCGAGTTCCTCGTTCCGGGGCTCCTCGGACCGCGCGCCACGTTCCACCGGGAGACTGCGGTTCCCATCGAGCGCTTCGCCGACGCGGACGCCGCCGCCAGGCTCCGAAGGACGACGGCCCCGTTCCTGCTGCGGCGCGTGAAGACCGACCCTGACGTCGCACCGGATCTGCCCGACAAGCTCGAGCGCCGCGAGTACTGCTCGCTCACCGAAGAGCAGCGCTCGCTGTACCAGGGCGAGGTGGAGCGCGCGATGGCCGAGATCGCGGCGGCGGAGGAGATGGAGCGTCGCGGCCGGGTCCTGGCGATGCTCACGGCCCTCAAGCAGATCTGCAACCACCCTTGGCAGTACCTGAAGAAACGCCAACCCACTGCAGACGCCTCCCTGGTCGGCCGGTCGGGGAAGCTCGAGCGCGCGACCGAGCTCGTCGAAGCGGTCGCAGCGCGCGGCGAGCACATGGTGTTGTTCACCCAGTTCCGGGAGATGGGTGAGCTCCTCGCCACGCACTTCAGCGCGATCCTCGGAGAGCAGGTTCCCTTCCTGCACGGCGGCACCACGCTCGCAGCCCGGGATCACATGGTCCGCCTGTTCCAGACCGAGGTCCCGGACGTGCCGGCGCTGCTCGTCGTGTCCCTGAAGGCCGGGGGCACGGGGCTCACGCTGACGCGAGCGTCCCACGTGCTGCACTACGACCGCTGGTGGAACCCAGCGGTCGAAGACCAGGCGACGGACCGGACCCACCGGATCGGCCAGCACCGGAACGTCCAGGTGTACAAGCTCGTGTGCGAAGGGACCCTCGAGGAGCGCATCGACACCATGCTCGAGGAGAAACGCGAGCTGTTCGCGACCGTCATCGGGAAGGGGGAGCGCTGGGTGACCGAGCTCGACGACGACTCGCTTCGCCGGTTGGTGATGCTGGCCGGGGAGCCCCGGTGAACCCACGCGCACCAGAGGGGATCCGCACCTCGGGGAGGCCGCTCGGACCGCTCGCGCAGCAATGGCTCGAGGTGTTCGACGGGTTCGACGCCAAGCTCCGCCCGAGGATCGTGCGCGGACGCACCCTCGCGCGCGGAGGGCGGGTGCGCGAGCTCGAGGTCGCGCCCGGCACGGCGCTCGGAGAGGTGAAGGAGAGCGCCACGCACCGCCCGACGTTGCGGGTGCGCACCTTCGACGAAGCCGAGTGGGCTTCGGTGGTGCAGGTGCTCCGGTCTCGCCTCGACCTCCTCGGCGCGCTGGTGGAGGGCAGCCTGGAGCCGGAGCTCCTCACGCTGCTGGCCCGGCAGGGCGTCCCGTTGCTTCCGAGGTCTCAGGAGATCGACGGAGACTGCGACTGCGGAGACTGGGCGGTCCCCTGCCCGCACGTGGCGGCGCTGCACCACGTGGTGGGTGAAGCGCTCGAAGGAGAGCCGTTCCTCGCCTTCACGATGCGCGGACGCACCCGCGATCAGCTGCTCTCCGACCTCCGACGGGCGTGGGGCGACACCGGTGGGCCGGGCGGAAGCGGGCCCTCGATCGGGGACGAGCCGCTGCGCGACACGGACGTCTTCACGAGCCCGGAGCGCCTCGCCCCGCCGACGTTCCGGTTCGACGTGCGACAGGCGACCCAGCCGGGCATGGTCGAGCTCGGGCCCCTGGCCGGAGACGACGACCTCCTGCGCGCGCTCACGCCGCTGTACGACGCAGCAGCGACGTTCGCCATGGATGTCGCGCTGGGCGCTGCGACCACGTCGGACCGACGCCCCCCGACCCGGCGCAGGAGCACGGCCGCTCCCGAGTCGGTCCCCCCACCGACCCAGCCCATCGCGCTCCCTCCGGCCGACGATCCAGGGGAGGTCGACCTGGGGGAGCGGCTGGTCGACGCATTGGCGGACCGCGACGATCCCGCCTCCGCCGCCGCGCTCGCTGCAGAGCTCGGCGTGTCCACCGCGGAACTCGAGGCCGAGCTCACCCTGCTGGAGAAGCTCGGTCTCGTGTTCGCGCCAGAGCCAGGAGCCTGGCAGCTCGGCTAGCCAGCCTGGATCCCCTCACTCGCGGAAGTCGCCCTCGGCGAGCTGGACGAGGTCGTCGTTCGGACCAGCGGCGTCGGGCCGCGCGCGTCCCTCGCGATCGGAGCCGCTCTCCCACCGCGAGACAACGCCGCCCTGCACCGCCACGAACTTCCAGGAGAACGAGGTCCCGACGGGCACGGCGACGAGGTCGCGCGCCACCCAGGTGGGGTAGAGGTCGGCGTCGGTCGTGAGGCCGACCCCGAGCCCGGCGTCGCCCCACACGCCGAGGGCGGGGAGGTCCCCCAGGACGTGGATGTCTTCTCCCCACTGGGTCACGGCGCGGTCCGCCACGAACGACACCTCCTGGGCGGGCCACTCGGGGTGGTCGAGCAACGCGGCGCCGAAGTCGGCGAACGACGGCTCCCGCTCCGGAGCCGACTGGTCTGCGTACGTCTCGAGCACCCGGACGAACTCGGCGAGGTACCGGCGTCCCATGCGCCCACCGTCGTACCGGTCCTCGTAGAACAGCGTGGACTCCTGGTTGTCCGCGCGCGCGGTCGCGCTGCCGAGCCCGGCCTTCGACCAGTTGGCGGCGTCGGTGACGACCCGCAGGCGCGTGCGTCCGAGGATGGCCACCTTGTGGTGCATGGCCGTGAACTCGGTCGTGAGGTTGCGCGCCTCGTAGACGTGCACCCCGAGGGCGCGGAGGCGGTCCTCCGTCGAGTCGGGGTACCCGTCGGACTGGTTGCGGTCGGTCACCAACACCACCGGTACGCCCTGACGGACCTTCTCGCCGAGGATGGTGGACAGGGAGCCGGACACGCCGGACGCCGTGAGGTCGCGGAGCGAGAACACCATGAGCAGGATCTGCTCGTCCTCCTCCTGCAGCCACCGGAGCAGCTGCGCGCCGGCGTCCGGACCACTCGACTCCGGGTTGAACAACACGTCGAGCCCCGTGTCCGTCCACTCGTTCACCACGGGGGTCCCGAGGAGGAGCGCGTCCACGAACCGCTCGTAGCGGTCCACGATGCCCGTGTCGTGGACGAGGTGGAACGTCTCGTCGTTGAACACGGCGTCGTCGCCGGGGTTCATGGAGCCGGTGATCAGCGTCCGTTCGGTCGGCGTGAGGAACAGCCGCG
>JBIKWC010000273.1:0-9791 GCA_044356535.1 Myxococcota bacterium | reverse complement strand
ACGTTTCCAGCGCGCGGTCATCGTGTTGCACGGGTGAAACATACCCTGGGGGACCGTGGGCTGGGGAAGGCGTCCCCAAAACGCACACGGCGGACCCGACCCCGAGGGGTTGGGTCCGCCGTGGCGGTCACCGAGGGCGGCCTGCCTGCCTCATCGAGGCGAGGTCAGCCCACCCGAGGTGGGTTCACCAGCGATCGCCGCCGCCGCCGCCGCCGCCGCCGTAGCCGCCGCCACCGCCGCGACCACCACCGCCGCCGCCGCGACCACCACGGTCACCACCGCGATCGCCGCGGGGCTTGTCTTCGGCTTCGCTGACGCGGATCGTGCGGCCGTCGAGGACGGAGCCGTCGAGGGCGGAGACCGCCTTGCGGGCGTCGTCGTCGACGCCGAACGTCACGAAGCCGAAGCCGCGCGAACGACCGGTCTCACGATCGTTGACGACCTTCGCTTCGGACACGTTGCCGAACGCCGAGAAACAGTCACGGAGCCCGTCGTCCGACGTGTTCCAGCTCAACCCACCAACAAAAAGCTTCTTCGGCATCTGCAGCACCTTGCGGCGGACCCGGGGCCCGCACCAACGACCGGTATGGTCTCCTCCGGCCGAACCTCACAGCACCGAACAACGATCTGCTGAACAACGGGAGTGCCTACTGGTAACCCGCCCGCGCCGAGCGCACACCCCGCGCTCGGCATTCAGGTGATCACGACTCCTCGCGGCGATCCGTGCGGATGATCGAACGTTGGTTGCCTGCGAGCACGCGCTTGCGGAGCCGGATGTGGTTCGGAGTCACCTCGATCCACTCGTCGTCGTCGATGAACTCCATCGCGCCCTCGAGCGTCATCTGGCGCGGTGGGGCGAGAACGAGCTTCTCGTCGGCGTTCGAGGTTCGGAAGTTCGTGAGCTGCTTGGCGCGGACCGCGTTGACGTTGAGATCGCTGTCGCGCGAGTGCTCGCCCACGAGCATGCCCTCGTACACGTCCTCACCGGGGTTCACGAACAGCGTGCCGCGCGGCTGCAGGTGGAACAGGCCGTACGCGGTGGTGGGGCCCGTGCGGTCTGCGATGATGGCGCCGTTCTGGCGGCGGGCGATGGGCCCCGCGTGGGCGTCCCACCCGTCGAACAGCGTGTTCATGACGCCCTCGCCTCGGGTGAGGGTGAGCATGTGACCGCGGAACCCGATCATGCCACGCGTGGGGACGCGGTAGACCATGCGGGTCCGGCCGTGCCCGTCGGCGGACATGTCGCGGAGCTCGCCGCGGCGTCCGGCCATCTGCTGCGTGATCGGGCCGACGTAGTCGTCGGGGACGTCGAGGGAGACCTCCTCGAACGGCTCGACGACCTTGCCGTTCGCGTCTTCCTTGAAGCGGACTTCGGGCCGCGACAGCGACATCTCGAAGCCCTCGCGGCGCATCTGCTCGACGAGGATGCCGAGCTGCAGCTCGCCGCGACCGAAGATCTTGAAGGAGTCGGACGCCGCGCCCTGCTCCAGGCGGAGGGACACGTTCGTGAGCATCTCGCGCTCGAGGCGCTCCTTGATCTGGCGGCCCGTCAGGTACTTTCCGTCCCGTCCGGAGAACGGTGACGTGTTGATGGTCATCGTCATGCCGATCGTCGGCTCGTCGACCATGATCCGCGTGAGGGGCGCCGGGTTCTCACCGGTCGAGATCGTGTCGCCGACGGTGATCTCTTCGATGCCGGCCACCGCGACGATGTCGCCGGGGAGGGCTTCCTCGACCTCGCTCCGCTTGAGACCCTGCCACGTGTACACGAGCTGGATCTTGATGCTCCGCTGGCCCTGCTCCGTGAACACCTGGCCCGCGTTGCCGCGACGGAACGGCCCGCCGACGAGACGGCCGAGGGCGAGGCGCCCGACGTACGGATCGTAGTCGAGGTTGGTGACGAGCAGCTGCGAGGGCGCACCCGGAACCAGGCCGATCGGAGCCGGCACGTGCTTGACGATGCAGTCGAGCAGCGGACGGAGGTCCGTCCCGCGATCCTCGAGCGTGGGGCTCGACTTTCCTTCGCGGGCCACCGCGTACAGGATGGGGAACTCGAGCTGCTCGTCGTCGGCGCCGAGGTCGATGAACAGGTCGTACACGGCCTGCACGACCTGCTCGGGCCGCGCGTCGGGGCGGTCGATCTTGTTGATGCAGACGATGACCTTGAGGCCCGCCGCCATCGCCTTGCGCAACACGAAGCGCGTCTGGGGCAACGGGCCCTCGGACGCGTCCACGAGCAACATGGCGCCGTCGACCATGGACAACACGCGCTCGACCTCGCCGCCGAAGTCCGCGTGGCCCGGTGTGTCGACGATGTTGATCTTCGTCGTGCCGTAGGTGACGGCGGTGTTCTTGCTGGCGATGGTGATGCCGCGTTCCTTCTCCAGGTCCATCGAGTCCATCACGCGGTCCACGAGCGTCTCGTGGTCCGAGAAGGCCCGGCACTGGCGGAGGATGGCGTCGACCAGGGTGGTCTTGCCGTGGTCGACGTGAGCGATGATGGCGATGTTACGGAACTGCATGCTGGCCCCGGGAGGGCGACCGCATAACGGGCGCGTGGCCTTCGCGCTCAGCGGTCGTCGGGAGTGGCGGGCGAGGCTCCGTTCGTCGGAGTCCAAAACCGACGACCCCTCACCACCGGCTGGCGGGAGGGGTCGGGGCTCGCGAGGCTCGTCGGATCAGAGGGACGAGAGGTAGGCTTCGAGCGCGTCCATCTCGCGATCGGACAACATCGAGGTGTCGCCCATCTCACCGCCGCGCGCCCACTCGAGCACCGCGCGGAGGCTCTTCATCGAGCCGTCGTGCAGGTACGGGGCCGTCGCTGCGATGCCGCGCAGGCCCGGCGTGTTGGCCTCGACCGCGCCCACCACCCGGTAGTGCTCGCCGTCGGTGAGGCGGTCGCCCGTGTGGCAGGTGCCGCAGCCCACGTCCTCCCGCTCGAACACCACCTTCCCTTCGGCCACGAGCGCGGCGTCCACCGGGGGCAGCGTGGGGAGGCGGGAGTTCACCACGAAGGCCTCGATGGCGAGCAGGTCCTCGGCGGAGGGGCCGAACCCGCCCATCCGCAGGGTGGTGGTGAGGAGGGCCTCGTCCGCCACGGTCGCGACGGGGCTCCGCCAGGTGAGGGGCGCCGTGTCGTTCACGGGTCCCGCGAGCGACGGCGTCTGCAGGTGCACCTCGCCCTCGCCCTCCCGGAAGGTCCAGGTCAGGCTGTCGTCGCGGCCGTCGGTGTGGCAGGTCGCGCAGGAGATGCCGCTGTTGCGGACGGACATGTCGCGGTCGGTCGCCGAGAAGAACAGCCGGCGGCCGCGCTGGATCTCGGGCGGGAGCGCGCTCTGCGTGAGCTCCCGCACCACCGCGCGCGACCGGACCTTGAGCGGAGCGGACTCCCCGTTCTTGTCGTTGGCCTCGTGGCGGTTGGCGGCGGTGGCGTCGCTCCAGGGGACGGACTCGATCCGCCGGTCGAGGAAGGTGTGGACCAGGAGCTCGTCACCCACGAACGCCACCCCGCGGGGGCCGCTGCCGTCGGTGGCGATCAGGGAGACGGGGCGATCCCAGAAGCCGAACAGGCTCGGCTGCCGGCCGTCCACGAACCCCCGACCCTTGCGGCGGGGCTGGTCTTCGGACTGGCCGGGGAACGGCTCGGTGTCGACCACCACGACGGCGTCGGAGCCCTCCATGGACACCGCGAAGTACCTGCTGTCCGGGTGCGCGGCGACGCCGTTCGGGTACGACCGGAAGGTCTCCCGGCCACCGGAGTTGAACGCGCCGCCCGGAGCCACGCCCAGGAACACCGGGCGCCCGTCGGACAGGTTCCCTGCGCCGTCGATCGCGTACGTGACGAGCGCAGGGTTGATGCGACCGAGCGAGGCACCTGAATCTCCACCGTACCCGCCGCCACCGCTCGGGTCGTCGACCGTGGTCACCGGCGTCACGTTGTCGACGTACAACGTGGGAACGGCCAGGGTGCCGCCGTCGGGGGACACCACGAGGTCGCCGGTGGTGCGCGGGGTGAACGTGCCGGGGACGGTGGGGAGGTCGAAGCCCGTGTGGTCGCCGTGCTCCCCGCCCGTCTTCGGCGGGTCCTTGGTGACGATGTTCCCCGAGTCGAGGTCGATCGCGGAGATCTCGCCGCCAGACCGCTGAGCGGCCACGAACAGCACGCTCTCCGACGGGTTGAGGGCGAGCCACTTGGGCTCGTGCGGGATCGAGAACTCCCGGAGGGTCTCGCCGGTGACCGGGTTGATCTCGAGGACCTTGTCCTCCAGGGACACGGCCACCCAGGCCAGCGTCCCTTCCGCGTTCGTCACCACGCCGTACGGCTCGGCGCCGACGGGGATGCGCTTCTTCACGGAGAGGTCCTGGGGATCGAGCACCACCAGCTCCCCCTGGGCCCGCAGCGTGACCAGGACGAGGTCGTCCGTGGCCGCGATCCGGGTGGGCTCCCCACCGAGCCGCGCCGAGGTCTCGACCTCGCCGCGCTTCGACATCCGGGACACGGTGCCTTCGTCGACGTTCACGGCGAACACGTCGTCTCCGGAGCGCGCCAGCGTGGACGAAGAGTGGCCTGCGCCGGGATCGCGGACACCGCAGCCCGCGAGCATCGCCATCGAGAACACCACCGCCGAGAACATCGTGCGCCGCATTGGTCCGGTCATGTCGACCTCCTTTCGTCCCGGTGGGTGTCCCCGGCGCCGTGGATCCTTCACCGAATCTGGCGATCAGGTGCCAGATTCGTGATGGTGTAGGAAGTACCACGTTTCCGAGAGAATGTGGCCGCCTGGAGCAGGATTCGTTGAAGGGTCCGGCGGGATGCGACACTCTCAGAGACGAGGATGGGACGTTGACCCGAGCCGCTGCCACCACCGACCGCCGTCCCGACGAGGGCCTGCCCGCGCTGCGGGCGCTCGAGCCCCGCGCCGTGGACCGGTTCTACCGGGAGCACGCCGCGAGCGTCCTCGGGTGGGTGATCCGCCTCGGAGGGGCCCGCCTCGACGCGGAGGACGTGTCGCACCAGGTGTTCGAGGTCGCGCTCAACCGCCTTCCCTCGTTCCGCGGCGAGTCGACGGAGCGCACCTGGTTGTACGGGATCACGCGCCGCGTGGTCGCGAACGCCAGGCGGAAGAGCGCGTTCTGGTCGTTCGTGGGCCTGGAGTCGATGTTCGCCCGGGACCCGGGGCCCTCCCCGGAGCACTCGACGGGCCTCGTGGGCCAGCGGCGCCGCGTGCAGGCCGCGCTCGATACCCTCCCGTTCGCGCAGCGCGAGGTGGTGGTCCTCCTGGAGATCGAGGAGCGATCGGCGCCCGAGGTGGCGGAGATGCTGGGGATCCCGGTGGGGACGGTCTACAGCCGCTCCCACCACGCCCGCAAGGCGTTCGTCGACGCCCTGGCCCGCGAAGGCGTCACCGCCGAGACCGCCGTGTTGGCGGGAGGTGTGGGATGAGCCGCGTACCGCCCTGGGTCCGCCCCAGCACGGACCCCACCGCCGACGAGGTGGAGAGCGTCGCCGCGGCCCTCGACCCCGCGCTCTCCGCGAGCGTCCGGTCGGCGACGGCGCCCTCGGCCTCCGAGATCGCGCGGCTCCGGGCCCGGCTCCCGACCCCGCAGCGCGGCTGGTCTCCGCTCTGGGTGGGCGCCCCCGCGCTCGTGGCGGTGGCGCTGCTCACGGCCCGGTGGGTGTTGCCCACCGCGGCGCTCGAACCCACCACCCACCCGCACGGCCTGTTCGCGGTGACCGTCGAGGCGCCGCGCGAGGTGGTCTCCGGGGTCTGGGTCTCCGGACGGGGCGCAGCCGACGTGCACGACGGCGTCGTCGGGCTCGAGGGCATCCTGCGCGTGGTCGTCTCCGCGCCGGTCGAGCTCGACATCGGCGGCTCCAGGTTCACCACGGCGGACGCCGAGGTGCACGTCGCCGGCGACGCGCTCGCGGTCGTCCGGGGCTCCGTGCGCGCCGCAGACGGCTCGTTCCTGGTGGCGGGCGATCGCTTCGTGCCGGCCCGCCCCCCGGTGGCGCGCGTGGCCCCGGTGGTCACCGAGGTGCCGGACCTCGCGCCGCGCCGCGTCCCCCTGGTCGCGCGCGCTCCGGTCGAGGCTCCGACGCCCGACGCCGTCGTCGACGTCGCGCCCGCCGAACCCGATCCCGCGAACCTGGAGGTCGGGCCCGCAGTGGTCGTGCAGTCGGAGCCTTCCGCTGCGGTCGCGGCCTGGAAGGGGGTGCTCGACGCCCGCGATGCCGGCCTCGCGGGTGATGGGCTGGCGCGGACGCTCGAGGCCTACCAGGCGCGGTACCCGGCGAGCCCGTTCCGCGGGGAGGCCGAGGATCTGCTGGTCCTGGCGCAGGTGCAGACCCTGCCGGCCGCGCGGGCCCTGGCGGGTGTGGAGCGGCGGCTCGGGGAGGCCGGGTCCGGTCGCCCGCTCGAGCTGCACGCCGCAGCTGCGTTCCTGGCGAGGGAGTCTCTGCGGGACTGCGCCCGCGCACGGCCACACGACACCTTCGTCTCGGAGCGAGGCTCGGAGCGGCAGCGGGCCACCGCCCGGGCGTTCCTGGGGTTGTGCGCGGCGCGGGAGGGTCGCGGGGGAGACGCCCGCGCGCTGTTGGTGGGCGTCGATGTCGCGGGCCTGGACCCCGAGCTGGCCGTGGCGGTCGCCCGGGCCCGGCTCGAACTCGAGGGAGGGGACGTACCATGACCATCTGGTGCCTCGCGCAAGCGGCGTTCGGCGCTGAGCTCTGGTGGGTGCCCGACGAGGACACCGCCGGCTCCCTGCGCAGCGCCCTCGTCGCCGATTGGAGCGATCGGTCGTGGGAGGTCGTCGTGGGCGGCAAGCCCGACGAGGCCTACGGCTGGACCTGGAACGGCGACACCCTCGAGGTGCGCACCGCCGAGACCCGCCGCCTCGCAGACGCCGACGACGCTCACGTCGCCGTGTTGTTCGCGCGCACCTGGGACCTCCGTACGGAGACGCCCGGGTGGGAGCGGTGGTTGCCGGCCGGGGAGGAGGAGCTCCTCGCAGAGTCGGCCCCGTTCCCGCCGACGGAGGCCGTGCGCGCTCCGCCCGATCCCGACCAGACCCCATGGTCGCTCGGCCTGGGGCTCGGGACGAGGACGATGACCCAGGTCCCGTCGTTCGTGCCGAGCGTGCGGGTGCCCGCCGAGCTGGTGGTGGGCAGCTGGATCCTCGGCGCCGACTTCGCGGCGGACCCCACGCCGCGCTCGCTCGTGGGCGCGGAGGGTCTGGTCGACGGCGTGAAGGACCTCTGGTCCGCCACCGTCCGGTCCGGGATCCGGTCCCGGGGACCCGTGTGGATGTCGCTCACGCCGGGGCTCCAGTTCCGCTCGGCCGCCCCCACGTTGGCGCGCGACGGGCAGGCGGTGGCGTTCTACAACCGACCGGCGATGGCCGGCGTCCTCGACCTGGGGATCGGCAAGGACGCAGGCGTGCTCCGGCTGGGACTCCACACGTGGGTGCGCACGTCGTACGCGCTGCCGTTGTCTGCGGGCTTCGACCTCGAGCTCCTGGTGTTCGCGCACGAGCGGCGGCGCTGAAGCGGCGGTCGAGTGGGCATTCGCGGGTTCGGGGGATAACGCGCGAGGGCTCGCGTGTTCCCACCTGCGGAGGCCGCTCACATGTTGTTCGCCCTGTTCCTGTCGACCATCGCCCACGCCCGCGACTTCGAGGGGGTCTCCCTCCCCGACACGGCTACCGTCGGCGGGCAGAGCCTCGTCCTGAACGGGATGGGCCTGCGCGAGAAGCTGTTCCTCAACATCTACGTCGGCGGTCTGTACCTGCCGGCCAAGACCACGGACGCAAAGGCGGCGATCGACCAGGATGTCGCCAAGAAGCTCGTGATGGTGTTCCAGTACTCGGGCGGCGTCCCGAAGGAAAAGATGCTCGAGGCCTACGAGTTGGGCCTCACCAACAACGCTGGCGGGCTCAAGGCCTCGCAGGCCGCCAACTTCCAGACCTTCTACGGCTGGCTCTCCGACATGGCCGCCGGCGACCAGATCGTGTACGAGTACGTCCCCGGCAAGGGCACCACGGTCTCCGTGAAGGGCTCGGTCAAGGGCACGATCGAGGGCGTCGACTTCATGAAGGCCCTGTTCTCGATCTACCTCGGGGCCACCCCCCCCACCGAGCCCCTCAAGTCTGGGCTCCTGGGCGGCTGAGCGGCACCTCGACGGTCCAGGGCTGCTCCTCCCCGCGGAGGCGCAGCGCCTCGGGGACCCCGGCGGCTGCAGCGATCCGGGCCACCTCGTGGGCGCCGAGGAGCCACCGCCCCGGGGTGCGCAGCTTCCAGCCCGCGACCCGACCGTCCCGTCCGGGGGCCCCGCGATCACCGGCGGTGAGGGCGTCCAGCACTGCGCAGAACGCTTCGTGGTTCGGGGTGCCCGGCTCGGGGACCGCGACCAGTCCGGCCCTGCGCACCGCCCGATCCGTCCACCGCCCCAGGTCGGGCGGGGGTTGGTCCTCGTCGAGAGCGCCCGCGCGGCGCAGCGCTCGCTCGAGCGCACAGCGCCCCGCAGCGTCCAGGGGGAACCGCCACGACGCCCCCGAGAACACTGCGGGTGGGCCCGTGACCGGGGGAGCGACCTCGAGGGTCGGGCGCAGGTGCCCGCGCCGGGTGGCGACGTCGGCGCCGGGGGGAAGTGCGCCGCCCGGAGGCAAGGGCTCGTCCTCCCACAGGTCCAGGGCGATGGCGGTGGCGCTCTCGTCGGCCACCCAGTCCGCGTCCAGATCGTAGTCCTCGTCGACCTCGGCGCGCACCGTGAGCCGCTCGGTTCCGTCCGGCGCGCAGGCGCGGTCCACGATCCGCAGGCTCGTCGCCAGGGCGCCGTTTCGGGGGCGAAGCACCACCTCCTCGTCGCGGAGGACGACCACCCGCCCCTGGGCCACGGCGAGGTGGCGCGCGAGCCCCTCCGCGCGCGCCTCCCCGAGCTTGGTCCCACCCCGGTCGTACAACCCGTCGTCGAGCTCGAGCCAGCCGTCCTGGAACACGAACCCGAAGGTCGCCGCGCCAGCGCCCGGGTCGGTGTCCTCCTCCTCGAGGAGCCACCAACGCCACCCCAGCTCGCGCAGCACCTGCGAGAGGACCGCCCACGACACAGCCCCGAACCGCACCCGGCGCCGTTGCACCACGCTGTCCGGACCCCACGTCGTCACGCGGCCCCCGCGGGAGGGTACCCCAGGGGATGGGGCGCGTATACACTGCCCGCCGGGAGGTCTCCGTGGCGGACGCTGGGTTGTTGATCGGCTGGAATCGGGTGGTGCCGGGGCGGGACCCGCAGGCGGTGGAGCTGTGGGGCGAGATGCTCCAGTACCTCGTGCGGCTGCACGCCGAGGGCCAGATCGCGAGCTTCGAGCCCGTGTTGCTCGGCGCGTACGGAGGGGACCTCAACGGGCTCGTCCTCGTCCGCGGCCAGCAGTCCAAGCTCGACGACATCCGCAACAGCGAGGAGTTCCTGCTGTTCAACGTCCGCGCCAACAAGACCCTCGAGGGCTTCCTGGTGGTCCGCGCGCACTTCGGCAACGAGGCAGCGAAGATCCTCCGCCTCTACGGGACCACCTGACCCGCCGATGGGTCCGGTCGGCGGCTAGGAGCCCGTGGCGCGTAGGCCGCGGAGCGGCCTCGCGCCAGGGCTCCTCCCCTGCCCGTGCCCCTGCCCGTTCCCCGACCCCGGATCGGGGTGGTGCCTGGGCTGGTCGGCTCGCTGCGGTGCCGATGCCCGGC
This sequence comes from Myxococcota bacterium, assembly GCA_044356535.1. Taxonomy (GTDB): domain Bacteria; phylum Myxococcota_A; class UBA796; order UBA796; genus JACKER01. The sequence goes on along the minus strand of JBIKWC010000273.1, from coordinate 64 downwards.
CTCGAACCGGGGATCGGCCGAGGCCCCTTCAGCTTGGCGCGGTCCTCCGCCCTGCGAGCCGCGC
>JBIKWC010000053.1:0-32904 GCA_044356535.1 Myxococcota bacterium | reverse complement strand
GGAGGTCCCGTACGACGGGATCGACAACGACTGCGCGGGCGGCGACGAGACCGACGTGGACAACGACGGGTCGGACTTCCCGGCGGACTGCGACGACGGCGAGGCGACCGTGTTCCCCGGCGCCACGGAGATCCCCGGCGACGCCATCGACCAGGACTGTGACGGGTTCGACGCGCCGTTCGGCCTGGCTGCGCTGTTCGCCGGCGACCTCGTGATCACCGAGATCATGAAGGATCCGAACGTCGTCAGCGACGCGAACGGCGAGTGGTTCGAGGTGTACAACGCCTCGGGCGTGACGGTCGACCTCGACCAGCTGGTCCTGACCTCGGGCGCAGTGAACGACACGGTGGACGCATCGATCGTGCTCGCGCCCGGTGGGTACGCCGTCTTCTCGCTCAACAGCGACATCCTCACCAACGGCGGGGTGTCCGTGGACTTCGAGTACCCCACCACGCTCACGCTCGCGAACGCGGCAGACAGCGTGCAGATCTCGTTTGGCGCCACCGTGTTCGACCTCGTGGCCTACGACGACGGCGTGACGTTCCCGGACCAGCCGGGCGCCTCGCTCAACCACGACGTGAACACCTACGACGCCCTCGCCAACAACGCCGGCGCCACCTGGTGTGTCGCCACCACCCCGTACTCGGTCGACAACGACGGGACGCCGGGCGGAGCCAACGAGGCCTGCGACGTGGACGGCGACGGCTCCCCCTCGGACGTGGACTGCGACGACGCAGATCCCACCGTCTTCCCCGGCGCGACCGAGGTCGCCGGGGACGGCATCGACCAGGACTGCGACGGCTCGGACACGTTGTCGTACGCGGTGTCGGTGCAACCGCTCTTCTCGTCCTACGGCTGCCTCGGTTGCCACGGCGGGAGCGGTGGGCTCACCATCGTCGACTCCACGAGCCTCGTGAACGTGAGCTCGGGCAACGGGGTCCCGGTCCTCGACTACATCGAGCCCGGCGTCCCGGCCCAGTCGTACCTGTGGCACAAGATCAACGGGACCCAGGCCTCGATCGGCGGGATCGGGCTGCAGATGCCGCGGCTCCAGGCGCCGATGGCCCCTGCGGACCTCGCCATCGTCGAGGAGTGGATCCTGGACGGCGCGCAGCCCTGAGGTGACCCGCTGGCGCTCGGGACTGCGATCAGAACGCCGCAGTCCCTGGGCTCGGCCCGCGGCCAACGCCGGAGATCGGGCGCGCGCACTGCGGCACGAGGTTCGCAACCTCCCAGGCGCGGGAGGCTTTCATGGACCCACGGGACATCCACTACGCCCAGACGATGGAGCACCCGGCCCCCGACCCCTCCTGGCTCGACGAGGACCCGGACGGGTTCGTCCAGGACCCTCGGTTCACGCAGTGGGAGCAGCACCCCGAACAGGCGTGGGAAGAGTTCTCGCTCGAGCACCTGCCGGCCGCGCTCCAGGCCGAACCGGCGCCCGCTCCGGTCTTCGTGGCCACCGGCCCGGTGGACGACACCTTCGAGCAGATGGTCCTGGTGAGCGGCATCGGCGTGGTCCTGGCGGCCGGGATGTGCGCTGCCTGCGCCTCCCTCGGCTTCGCCCTGGGCCTGCTCGTCGCGGCCTGATCAGCGCTCGGAGAGGACGCGGTCCGCGAGCTCCGCGAACCCGTGGCCCCCGTTGGACGGCGTGATCCACGTGGGCAGGTGGGTCATCTGGTCCGCGAAGGCGGCCACGTTCGCGACGCCCACCGTCCGCGGAAACCACGCGAACATCGGCTCGTCGTTCGGGCTGTCGCCGACGTACAGCCACTCGGCTTTCGTCGCCTCGAGGTCTTCGCCCCACCGGTCGCGCACGAAGTCGCGGCACCCCGACCGCTTGTCGAAGGCGCCGTACCACCCGTTCACGTGGATGCTCGACACCTTCGCCGTGGCGCCGGCGGCCCGGAAGTGCCCCACGATCGCGTCGATGGCCTCGCGCGGCAGCGGTGGCACGTCCTCGCAGAAGTCGACGGCGAGATCGAGATCCCGGTACGGCTGGTCGCTCGCCAGCGCCGACCCGGGGACCCGCGCCAGGATGAGCGAGCCCAGGTCCTGGAGCCGCTCGCGGTTGCGCCGCCGCTCCACCTCCGGCTGGGCGAACCGGCGCACGAGCTGGTGGTCGTCGCGCCAGAACCACAGCCCCCCGTTCTCGCCCACCACGCCGTCCACCGGCCACATCCGCGCGAGGTGGTCCACCCAGCCCCCGGGGCGACCGGTGACCGGTACGACCCGCAGCCCCGCAGCGCGCAGGCGCTCCAGCGCCAGGAACGCGGCGGGGACCAGACGCCCCTCCCAGGTGAGGGTGTCGTCGATGTCGCAGAACACGCCTCGCAGGCCGGAGAACGCGCCGGGGACCGCGCTGGCGAGCGGGATCACCCGACCGTCCAGGTGTCCCCTTCGTCGAGGAGGGCCTGCAGGTCGCCGATTCCCTTGCGGGCGGTCGCCTGCTCGATCTGCGAATGGAACAGCTCATCGTACGTGGGGCGCTGCTCGGTGTAGAACACGCCCATCGGCACCGGCTGCCCCTGGGTCGGGTCGAGCTGGGTGAGCGCCATGGCCAGCGCCTTGTTCGTGGGGTCGTGGACGACGACGCGCGCTTCGTCCTCGGGGCTGGTCACGGGGATGACGGCGAGGCCGCCGAAGCCCTGCGCCACGAGCCCCATCCGCTGGGTCTTGCCCCAGATGAGCGGCTTGCCTGCCTCGAGGTACAACACCTTCTCGTCGCGGGCGCCCCGGTCGGTGAAGTCGGACCAGGCGTTGTCGTTGAAGATGTTGCAGTTCTGGAAGATCTCGATGAACGAGGTCCCAGCGTGCTTGTGCATCGCCTTGACCTGTTCTGCGAGGTGCTTCGTGAACACGTCCACGGATCGGCACACGTAGGTGGCGCCCGACCCGATGGCCAGCAAGAGCGGGTTGAACGGAGCGTCGATGCTGCCCATGGGGCTCGACTTCGTCTTCTTGCCGAGCTCGGACGTGGGCGAGTACTGCCCCTTCGTGAGGCCGTAGATCTTGTTGTTGAACATCATCACGTTGAGATCGACGTTGCGCCGGAACAGGTGGATGATGTGGTTGCCGCCGATGGACAGGGCGTCGCCGTCGCCCGTGACCACCCAGACCGAGAGCTCGGGGCGGGTGGACTTGAGGCCCGTCGCGAACGCGGGCGCCCGCCCGTGGATGGTGTGGAACCCGTAGGTCTCCATGTAGTACGGGAACCGCGACGAACAGCCGATCCCGGCGATGATCGCGAAGTTCTCCTTCGCGACACCCATCTCCGAGAACGCGGCCTGGACCTGGGCGAGGATCGAGTAGTCGCCGCAGCCCGGGCACCAGCGGACCATCTGGTCGCTGGAGAAGTCCTTCTTCGTGTACACGGGGGTCTGGGTCATGGTCAGCCCTGGGCCTGGGTTGCGAAGCGCTGGATGCCGGCGACGATCTCACGGGTGAGGAACGGCAGCCCCTGGATCTTGGTGAGCGGGACGCAGTCGATCACGAACTCGGAGCGGAGGATGCGGGACAGCTGCCCGAGGTTCATCTCGGGCACCAGGACGTGGTCGTACCGGCGGAGCACGGCTTCGAGGTCGCGTGGGAGCGGGTTGAGCCACCGCAGGTGCAGGTGTCCGACCTGGGTCCCGCTGGCGCGGCAGGCGTCCACTGCGGTGCGGATGGCGCCCCAGGTGGAGCCCCACCCGACAACCAACACGCCTTCGCGATCCCCGTGGACTTCGAGCGGCGGCAGGGCGTCGGCGATGCGGCGGATCTTCTCGGCGCGCAGCTCGCACATCCGCTCGTGGTTCTTCGGGTCGTAGCTGATGTTTCCGCTGCCGTCCTGCTTCTCGATGCCACCGATGCGGTGCTCGAGGCCCGGGGTGCCGGGGCGAACCCAGGGGCGGGCGAGGGTGACCGGGTCGCGGGAGTAGGGCTGGAACCCCTCTTTCTCGGTCCGGAAGGTGGGACGGAGGTCGGGCAGGGAGGCGAGGTCAGGGACCGGCCAGGGCTCGGCGCCGTTCGCGACGTACCCGTCGGAGAGCAGGATCACCGGGCACATGTGGGTCATCGCCACCCGCGCCGCCTCCATCGCCACGTCGAAGCAGTCCGAGGGGGTGGCGCTGGCCAGCACCGCCACGGGCGCCTCGCCGTTGCGGCCGTACATCGCCTGCATCAGGTCGGCCTGCTCGGTCTTGGTGGGCAGGCCGGTCGAGGGCCCGCCTCGCTGCACGTCGATCACGACCAGGGGGAGCTCGGTCATCACGGCGAGCCCGATCGCCTCGGACTTGAGCGCGACGCCCGGCCCGGAGGTGCCGCAGACGCCGAGGTTCCCGCCCCACGACGCGCCGATGGCGGCACAGACCGCGCTGATCTCGTCTTCGGCCTGGAAGGTGGCCACACCGAAGTTCTTGTAGGGCGCGAGGGAGTGGAGGATGTCGGAGGCGGGCGTGATCGGGTAGCTGCCGTAGAACAGCGTGACGCCGGACTTCTGGGCTGCCGCGACGAGGCCGAGCGCGAGCGCTGCGTTGCCGGTGATGTTGCGGTACTTGCCCGGCTTGATCGCGGCCTTCGGGACCTCGTACGTGGTCTGGAACAGCTCGACCGTGGCGGCGTAGTCGTGGCCGGCCTGCAGCGCGGCGAGGTTGGCTTCGAGGTACGGCGACTTGAACTTCGTCTTCACGTGCTGGACGGTCGAGTCCATCGTCCGGCCGTACAGCCAGTACATCATCCCGAGCGCGAAGAAGTTCTTGCAGCGGTCGGCCTGCTTGGCGTTGAGGCCGTGCGGGGCGACGGCGCGGGTGGTGGTGACCGCGATGGGCGCCTCCACCACGCGGTACTTCGCCAGGCTCCCATCCTCGAGGGGGTTCGTGTCGACCTTGGCCTTGGCGAGGTCGCCGGCCTTGAACGAGTCGATGTTGACCACGATCAGCCCGCCGGGCTTGAGCGCGGCGAGGTTCCGAACGAGGGCGGCCGGGTTCATCGCCACCAGCACGTCGACGTCGTCGCCGGGGGTGAAGATCTCCGAGTCGCTGAACTGGAGCTGGAACCCGGAGACGCCCTCGCGGGTGCCGGCGGGGGCGCGGATCTCGGCGGGGAAGTCGGGCAGGGTGGCGATGTCGTTGCCGACGAGCGCCGAGTTGCGCGTGAACTGGTCACCGAGGACCTGCATCCCGTCGCCCGAATCGCCGGCGAACCGGACGACGGCGGAGGAAAGGTACTCCCGCTGTGGGGAAGCATTGCTCACGAGACCCTCCAGGGAGGGCGCCAATAACCGGTTCGGGCTACGGCGGTCGTCGGAGTGCGGGTGAGGGAAGCGGTTCGGACCTGGGGCCTCGTGATCGCGCTGGTGGTGGCGCTGCCGCTGGTGTTCGTGCTCCTCCGGCTCGCGCTCCCCGCCATCGGGGGCGACGACCCGCCCCCGCCGCCCCCGCCGCCCCCGTCACCGGCCGCGACCCCCGCTTCCGGCGCCGGCAGCGCCTCTTGTGCCGGTTGCCACGCGGAGGAGCACGCGGCCTGGACCACGTCCACCCACGCGCGGGCGGAGCGCCTCCTCGGCCCCGGGGACCCGACGGAGATCCGCGCCGTGGGACCGGACGGCGTGGAGGCCACCTTTCCCGTCGTCCGCGCGCTCGGCGTGGACCCGCTGGTGCAGTACCTCGTGGAGGTGCCGTCCACGGGTCGACTGCAGGTCACGCAGGTCGCCACCCGCACCGCCGACGGCGGCTGGTTCGACATCTTCGGCGACGGGCGCGCCCCGGGCGAGTGGGGCCACTGGACCGGCGCGGGGATGACGTGGAACGCGCGGTGTGGGGAGTGCCACACCACGGGATTCCGCAAGGGGCTCCAGCAGGTCGGGACCTACCGCTCCACCCACGACGAGCTCGGGGTGGGCTGCGCGGCCTGCCACGGCACCGGCGCGCACCCCGGCGGCGACGCGCTCCCCACGCCCGACCTCGACACCTGCGCTGCCTGCCACGCGCGCCGGGCCACGCTCACCGAGGACTTCCGGCCGGGCGACCGGTTCCTCGATCACTTCGCGCCCGCGCTGGTGGACGCGTCGCCCACGTTCCGACCGGACGGCGGCGTCCAGGACGAGGACTTCGAGTACACCGCGTTCCTGGGCTCGAAGATGCACGGGAAGGGCGTCACCTGCACGTCCTGCCACGACCCGCACTCCGGGCGCACCCGCCAGCCGGGCGACGCGTTGTGCCTCTCGTGCCACGCCGCGATGCCGCAGTTCGACCCGGCCCACGCCCACCATGCGCCGGAGCAGGCGGGGTGTGTCTCGTGCCACATGCCGGTCACCACCTACATGCAGGTCGACCCCCGCCACGACCACGTGTTCTCCCTCCCGGACCCGGCCCTCACCGTGGCCACGGGCCTGGCGAACGCCTGCCAGGCGTGCCACCCCACCAACGTCGACGTCGGTGCGGCGGCCGCGCGCTGGTGGGGCCGGTCGGCGCCGGAGCCGCGCGCCCTGGCGCTGTCCCGGGCCCGGACCGGCGACGACGCCGCGCTGCCCACGCTGCTCGCCACCCTGGCGGATCCGTCGGCCGCCTGGCGAAGCGCCGCGGCGCTCCACCTCCAGCCCTGGCTCGAGCGCCCCGAGGTGCGGACCGCGCTCGTCGCCCTGGCCACCGACCCCGACCCGTTGGTGCGGTTCGCTGCCGCCGACGCCCTCGGCCCGGTGGCGGGGTTGCCCGAGGTGGAGCCCGCGCTGGCGCCCCTGCTGCGCGATCCCGTCCGCGTCGTGCGGGTGAGCGCCGCGCGGGCGCTCCGGTTCCGCCTCCGTCCCGGCTCTGCGGACGCCGCGGACTACGTCCGCTACCTGCAGCTCCACGTCGACGACCCCACGGCGCTGCTCGAGCGGGGAACCTGGGCGATGGAGCGCGGGGAGGCCGGGTCCGCGCGCATGGATCTCGAGGCGGCGCTCGGGCTCGATCCGCGCTCGGTGCCCGTCCTCGACGCGCTGGCCCTGCTGGCGGCGCGCACGGAGCGTCCCCAGGACGCGGTGCGGCTCCTCACCTCCGCGACGGCCCTCGCGCCCACCGACAGCGAGCTGCGGTTCCGGCTGGCGCTGGCCCAGGCCGGCATCGGGGACGAGGTCGGCGCGCAGCGGACGCTCGAACAGGTCGTGGCCGCAGACCCGGAGTTCGGTCGGGCCTGGTACAACCTCGGCCTGCTGCAGGCCCGCGCGGGGGGCACGGCCGGCCTCGACGCCCTCCGCTCCGCCGCAGCCCTCTCCCCCGCCGATCCCGACGTGGGGTACGGCCTCGCCGCGACGCTCGCCGCCACCGATCCCGCGGGCGCGGTGGCCGAGGCGCGGCGGGTTTTGGCGCTCGAACCGAGCCATGCGGGAGCTGCTGCCCTCCTCCGTCGATTGGTGCCATGATGCCGCCCGGAGATGGCATGCCGGACGACCTGCCCCCGCTGCTGGCGAACGATCTCGGAGCCGTGGGGCCCACGGTCGTCCCCACGCCCGAGGCGTGGGCGGAGCTCTGGCCCCGGCTCGTGTCGCGGTACCAGGAGATCGGGAAGCTGCGGGCCGAGCTCGAACGCGCCCGGCTCGAGATCCGCGAGGCCCGCACCATGGCGCAGACCGCGGCGCGGACGGAGAAGGGGCGGGCGCAGTTCATCGCCAACCTGTCCCACGAGCTCCGGACGCCCCTCAACGCCATCCTCGGGTACTCGGACCTCGTGCGGGAGGAGCTCTCCGACCGGGGCGAGGCCACGCTCGTCGAGGACGTGTCCCGCATCGATCGGGCCGGCCGCACGCTCCTCGGCCTCATCAACGACGTGATCGACCTCGCCAAGATCGACGCCGGCCGCATGAAGCTCGCGCCCGAGCGCTTCGAGGTAGGTCCCGTCGTCTCCGACGCCGTCGACAACGTCCGCGCGGTCCGGACCCCGTCGAAGATCCACCTCGAGCTCGCGCCCGACCTCGGCGTCGTGTCGTCGGACGCCGGGCGGCTGCGCCAGTGTGTCGAGCACCTCGTCCACCGCGCGGTCCTCGCCACGCCGTCCCAGCAGGTCGACGTACTCGCTCGGCGCGAGGGTCCCGCGATCAACATCCGCGTGCGCGACCACGGAGAAGCCCTCACCACCGAGCAGCAGGTGGCGGTGTTCTCGGAGTTCGCCGACGGGGCTCCCCAGCGGGCCGACGGCGCCGGGCTGGGGCTCGCGCTGTGTCGGCGCCTCGTCGAGCTCATGGGCGGCGCGGTCGACGTGGTGAGCGGCGTCGGCGGTACCACCTTCACGCTCCGGCTGCCCGATCAGGACGCTGCGCGCACCCCCGCCGCGCTCGAGCTCGCCGCGGCTGCCGAGCGACTGGCCCCGAACGACCCACGCACGGTGTTGGTGATCGACGACGATCCCGACATGCAGGACGTGATCGGGCGCATCCTCGCCAAGGAGGGCTACCGGGTCGCCGGCGCGGCGGACGGGGAACGCGGGGTGCTGCTCGCGCGCCGCCTCCGCCCGCGGGCCATCCTGCTCGACCTCATCCTGCCGGGCCGCTCGGGCTGGGACGTGCTCACCCGACTCAAGTCCGACCCCGAGCTGGCCAGCATCCCGGTCGTGGTGTTGTCCACGGTCGACGACCGCTCCCGCGGCATCGCCCTCGGCGCCGACGAGTACCTCGTCAAGCCCGTGAACCGCGACGTCCTCATCGACAGCGTCCAGCGCTTCATCCGCGGCGGCGACGTGCTGGTGGTCGAAGACGACCAGGCCACGCGCTCCATCCTCCGCCAGATGCTCGAGCGGTCGGGGGTGCGGGTCCGGGTGGCCGCCCACGGCGGGGAGGCCCTCGCGCTCCTCGATCAGGAGATCCCGGGCCTGATCCTGCTCGATCTCATGATGCCCGTGATGGACGGCCTCACCTTCCTGCGCGAGGCGCGCGCCAACCCTGCGTGGCGCGACATCCCCGTGGTGGTGATGACCGCGAAGGACCTCACGACCGACGAGATCGCGGGCATCCAGGCCAGCGTGGCCCGCGTCATGACGAAACACGGCCACAGCCTCGAGGACGTGTTGTCCCACGTGGTGTCGCTGGTCCGCGGCTGACCTGACCGCAGCTCCACTCAGCCAGCTTCGACCCAGCTGGACTCGACCAGGTGACCCAGGGCAGCGAGGAGCTCCTGCACCGAGCGGGTAGTCCCCACCTCGAGGGCCCGGCAGATCTGGGCGTGCCCGATGGACACCTCGAGCAGGCCCGGCAGGTCCCGCACGCCGGCGAGGTTGTGCCGATCGAGGTCGTGGCCCGCGTTGAGCCCGAGGCCCACCGCAAGCGCAGAGCGCGCGCAGCGGGCCATGCGGTCCACCCAGTCGTGCTGGTCGGTGGTGCCCCAGGCCCAGGCGTACGGGCCCGTGTAGAGCTCCACGCGGTCGGTGCCGGTCGCGGCGAAGGCCTCGATCGTGGCTGGCTCGCAGTCGCTGAAGCAGCTCACCCGCACGCCGGCTTCGCGCAGCGGTTCGATCGACCGACGCAGCCGGTCCCGCTCGTGGATCGGGTCCCAGCCGTGGTCGCTGGTGACCTCCCCGGGCCGCACGGGGACGAGCGTGCACTGGTCGGGCCGCACCGCCAGGACGAGCGCGACGAGGTCGGGGTGGTCCTCGCACTCGATGTTGTACTCGACCCCCGGCCACCGCTCCCGGAGGTGGGCGGCGAGCGGAGCCACGTCGTCCAACCGCACGTGCCGCTCGTCCCGCCGGGGGTGCACCGTGATGCCGTGAGCCCCGGCGCGGAGGCAGGTGTCCGCCGCCGCGAGCAGGTTCGGCGTGTCGTGGCCGCGGCTGTTGCGAAGCAGCGCGTACTTGTTGATGTTGACCGACAGCCTCGTGGGCATGGGCGTCCTTTCCAGGTCGGGCTCGACCGAAGCAGCGGAGAGCCGTGGACGTCCCACCCCCGCCTGGGGTACCCTATCTGCGCCACGGGAAACGTGGATCCACGGGTACGTGGGCCACGGGAACCGATGTGGGAGCGTGTGTGGGGACGGTCACCCGGACAGTCGCGTTCACGGACCTCGAGTCGTACACCGCCAAGGTGTCGCGGACCGACCGGGAAGGTCTGCGCAAGCTCCTCGCCGAGCACGAGCAGCTCGTCACGCCCATCGTGGAGCGGAACGGCGGGCGGGTGGTCAAGAACCTCGGCGACTCCTTCATGGTGCTGTTCGTATCGGCCACGGAAGCGCTGCGGGCCGCGCTCGAGATCCAGCAGATGGTGAACGGCACGGGCGGCATCATCCTGCGGATCGGGATGACGAGCGGCGACGTCGAGGAGATCGAGGGCGACGCGTTCGGAGAGGCCGTGAACCTCGCGGCGCGCGTGCTGGCCCTCACCCCGCCCGGCGAGGTCTGGTTCGGTCCGGGGACCCGCGTCTGCATGAACGCAGCCGAGATCCCCTGGGAGAGCCTCGGTCGCTACAAGCTCAAGGGGATCCCCGGCGAGAAGGAGGTCTTCCGCGCGGTCCCCAAACACAAGGCGTACCTCCCCCAGGCGCTGGAGGCCGCTGCGAAGGTCAACCGGATCGTGCGCATCCGGCGGGGAACGCGTCCGCCGCTGCTCGATCCGCAGTCCATGGTGCTGCTGGAGGGGTTCATCCCGGGGTCGCCGGCCCTCGCCGAGGCGATGGACTCGCTCCCCGTCATCTCCCCGTCCAACCTCTGGTTGTCCGCCTACAACATCGCCAGCGAAGACCGCAATCTGTGGACCGAGTCCGGCCGCGGGCTCGTGATCGGCACCCCCGAGGCGCTCGAGGAGGCCCTCCAGGCCGCGGTCAAGCCCACCCCGATGCGGAACTCGGGGTCCGACACGATCGTGCTCGAGGGGGTCGGCGCACCGATCGACGTGGAGCTCGTGATGTGCGGCCTCGCCCTCCCGGCGGTGCCCCTCTCGGAGGTCGTCAGCTCCTACTTCTACGACCTCATGGCCGACGGCCGCTGGCTCAACCGCTCGGACCGCTCGCTGCTGCGGGTCGAGGTCACGTCGGCGGGCGCGCGCCTGCAGGCCATGGCCAACGGCATCCTGCTCAACCAGCGGCCCCTCGCGTCCGGAGAGAGCGCTCCGCTCAACGACGACGACGAGATCTCCACGCCCGCCGGCATCGTCCGGTTCGAGGCCACCAACCACACGTACGCAGGCCTGCTCCTGCACGACTCCGACAACGTCCGGATCGGCATGATGCACAACTCCACCGCCGAGCTCGGCCGGGAGCCGAACCACCCGGGGCTCCCGTTCCCCGATCGCCGCGGCCAGGACAACATCCGCTGGTGTCCGGGCCCCCGGGCGGCCAAGGCGCGCGCCCACGGCTTCACGCTCGACCGCGCGCTCGCGGGGCGTCGGCAAGCGTCGCTCCAGCTGGCCGACAACGACACCCTCCGGCTCACGCCGCTGCACGAGCGCTGCGCGACCTACGTCCAGCGGTCCGGGCAGAAGCAGCTCGAGCGTGCGGACTTCGAGGTCACCGTCGAGATCGGGGACCGCGTGGTCGCCGGGACCACGGTCGTCGCCATCCAGAAGCCCGTCCAGGAAGACTGAGCGGGGGCACATGGCGGCAGCAGCGACCTGGCTTCGGCGTGGCGGGTTCGCGCTGATCGCGCTGGGGGTGGCGGCGGGCGGGCTCTCGCTGGCCGGATACCTGTTGCCGGGTACCGTCGACGCAGCGGTCGACGTCACCCTCCCCGTCCCCTCCGAGCGGTTGTTCCCGCTGCTGGTGTCGGTAGACGGCGTCAACACCTGGTGGACCACGCCGCTGCCCGACGGCAGCCCGAGCGGCCTCGTGGTGCTCGGGAAGAAGTTCGGGCCCGACGTCGGGGTGGGGACCGTGCTCACCTTCCGGGCGCCGGGATCGGACTTCGACCTCGAGACGTGGCAGATCACGGACGCGCGGGCGGGACGTCGCGTGGAGTACGACGTGGACTTCGGCATCTTCGTCGTCCACCGGACCATCGATCTCACCCCGGTCCCGGAGGGGACCCTGGTCCGCTGGAGCGAGCACGGGTTCGTCGAGAACCCCGTGGTTCGCTGGTTGGTCTGGGCCGAAGGGACCCAGGGCGCCGAAGCGAACTTCCGCATGGCGCTCCAGCAGCTGGCGACGGCGGCCGGGGGGCGATCGGCTCCGATCGACGTGGCCCTGACCTTCGACGACCTCCCGTACCAGACCGCGCAGGGGCGACCCACGGCTCCGCAGGCCGAGTGGAGCGACGTCAGCGCCTCGATCCTCGCGCACCTCCGGGAGGCGTCCGTGCCCGCTGCGGTGTTCGTGAACGGAGACGCCGCCGAGGACGCGCCCGCGCTGGTCACGAAGTGGACGGGCGCCGGGCACACGGTGGGCAACCACACCGCGCGGCACGTGTCCGTCGACCGGGTGTCGCCCGACGAGTGGGCTGCCGACGTGAGGCGGTCACACGAGACGCTGGTCCGCCAATCGGGTGGCCCGATCGCGTGGTTCCGGTACCCCTACCTCCGCCAGGGCGCCGACCAGGCGACCGCCGACGCTGCGGCGGCGGTGCTGGCTGGGCTCGGCGAGCGCAACGCCCCCGTCACGGTGGCGACCACCGAGTGGTACCTGGCCCAGCGGTACGACGCGGCCACGACCGACGACGCCCGCGAGGAGCTGACCCGGGCCTTCGTGGACACGACCCGGGAGGACCTGCTGGCGGCCGTTCGGCTGGCGAAGGTGCATCGCCCCGAGCCCGTCCCCCACGTCCTCTTGCTCCACGTCAACCACCTGGAGGCCGACCACCTCGACGAGCTCCTGGTCGCGCTGGCTGCGGAGGGGGTCCGGTTCGTGACGCTCGAAGCGGCGATGGCGGACCCGATCTACGGGGAGCCGACTCGCCCCCAGCCGGGTGGTTCCTCCTGGCTGGTGCGGCTCCACCCCGACGGGCCGGACCCGTTCGCGGTCCGGGAGGCCGCGCTGGCGAAGCGGTTTCCGACCCCGTAGGACCGGCCTGCCCTACACCGTGTCCGAGTCCAGGTACGACAGGTACCAGTTCTCGCGGTTGCCGAGCGCCGCGTCTGCGGGGGCAGCCAGGGCGCGCACGCCGAAGTGCAGCTCGATGGGCCACACCGCGGGGGGCAGGGGACGGAAGCCCACCGCGCCGTAGGCGCCGCGGTTGGCGCTGTGATCGAAGCACCAGGCCAACACCACCTCGGCGCCGAGCGCGGAGAGGTCCCGGAGGGCTGCGGCGGCGAGGGCTGCGCCCGCAGCGTCGTCTCCGGGGGCGTGCAGGAGCTCCATCACGTAGCCGATGCGGCCGCCGTGTTTCTCCTGGACCGTGAACGCCACCCAGCCGCGCACCTCGCCGCCGCGGCGGAAGACCAGGACCTTGTACCCGGCCTTCGGTCGCGCCAGCCGCCACTTCAGGTAGTCGAGGTCGCGCTCGACGGCTGCGTTCACGCCCACCGCGAACGACGCCCAGACCGCCGCCAGCGAAGCGTCCACCGCGGTGGCGACGGCCACCTCCTCGTTCGCGGCCAGGCGCACGCGGGGGAGGGGACGCGGCCACACGTCGGGGACCCACTTCACCAGGGCCTCCGGCAGGCGGGCCTTGCGGAGGAGGTACCGGGGCCGCAGGGGGCGCACCAGGAACGGGACCGGGTCCAGGCGCGCCCACCCGAGGCGCTCGAAGAACCCGTGCGCGGAGGAGCCGTTGGGGAAGCCGTACACCAGGGCCACGTCTTCGGCCTGGCAGCGGTCGTAGACGCGCTTGGCGAGCTTCGTGAACAGGCCCTTCCCGCGGTGCGCCTCGTCGGTGAGGGTGTTGAGCGACTGCACCCCCACGTACACCTTGCCCCGCACCCGGAACCGCGCAGGGAACACGGCGTAGATGCCGCCCACCTTGCCGCCCGGCTCCTCGGCGAACTCGGCGTACAGCCGGCCCACCGGGGGCTCGCGGTACTGCCAGCGGAGCTGCCGGTCGTCGCGGGGGCTGCCGTTGGCTTCGAAGCAGGCCGAGAACCGCTCCAGGTCTGCGTCGTCGGGCGTCATCGGACGGAACACGAGGTCGGCCATGTGTCGGCTCCCGGACGTTGCTACCGCGCACGTCCGCGGGCCGCAACCCAGGTTACGGCGGTGCCGGGGACCGATGAACGCCCGCGTGGTGGTGTCGCTCGACTTCGAGCTCCGGTGGGGCATGTACGACGCCCTCGGCGACGACCCGGCCCGCTACCGGCGGCCGCTGCTCGGGGTGCGCGAGGTGGTGCCGCGCCTCCTCGAGTGGCTGGCGAAGAACCGGGTCCCGGCCACCTGGGCCACCGTGGGGGCGCTCGCGTGTGCTGGGTGGGACGAGTTCGAGTCCCGCGCGCCGCCGTCCCCCGCGTACACCGCGCCGTCCCTGCGCCGGACCCCGGAGTACCACCGCGTGGACCCGTCCGGCGAGCTGCACTTCGCCCCGGACCTCGTGGCGCTCGTCCGGGCCACGCCGGGCCAGGAGCTCGGCTCGCACACCTTCGCCCACGTGTTCATGCACGAGCCCGGGTTCACCCGGGAAGACGCCGAGGCCGACGCCGACGCCGTCGCCGCGCTGTTCGTGGACCGGTGGGGGGAGCGGCCCGTCTCGTTCGTGTTCCCGCGCAACCAGGTGCGCTTCACCGACGTGCTCGCGGCCCGCGGCGTCCGGGTGTGGCGCGAGAACCCGCGGGCCTTCTTCTGGCGGGAGCGGAAGGGCGCGGAGCAGAGCCGGGCGCTGCGGGCGCTGCGGCTGGTGGACGCGCTCGGGCCGCTGGGCCGCCGCACCTACCCGGAGGCCGAGCACCGCGCCTCGCACTTCCTGCGGTTGTCGCTCCCCACGCCCCTGTGGCGGCTCCACGTGCGCCGCCTCGCCCGCGACGCCGCCCGGCTGCGCGAAGGCGAGGTGCTCCACCTGTGGTGTCACCCCCACAACCTCGGCGACGATCCGCCGCTGCGGGTCGCCCGCTTCGCGGAGGCGCTCGATCGCGTCCGCAGCAGCCTCCCCGCCGGGGCGACCTTCGCCCCCATGGGCGCGCTGGCCTGACCGGGTCGGGCTCCAGGCGGATAGGGGCGGCGGGGGAGTGCAGGTGGGCCGCAGCATCGCGTTCGTGATCATCGGCCTGGGCTTCGGCGGCGCCGAGGTGCAGGTCGTCGAGCTCGCCGGGGCGCTCAAGCGGCGCGGCTGGTCACCCACCATCGTGGCGATCACGCCGCCCCTCGGGCTCGAGAAGCGCGCCGACGAGCTCGGCATCCCGTACTGCGACCTCGGGCTGCCGCTGCGCTCGAAGTCGCCGCTGCTCGTGCTCCGGCTGGTCCGCACGCTGCGGCGCCTCCGGCCGGACCTCGTCCACTCCCACACGTTGCCGCCGAACTTCGCCACCCGCCTCGCGCGCCTGTTCACGCGCCTGCCGGTGGTGGTCACCACGGCGCACTCCACCATCGAAGGCGGCCGCGCCAAGATGGCGTTCTACCGGCTCACCGACCGCCTCACCGACCTCACCACGAACGTCTCTCCGCAGGCCGTGGAGCGGTTCCGCCAGGTGCACGCCGCCCCCGCCGGGAGGATCCGCTTCGTCCCCAACGGCATCGACGTCACGCGGTTCGCGCCCGACCCGGCGCGCCGCGAGGCCGCTCGCCGCTCGCTCGGTGCCGCGCCCGACGAGTTCCTGTGGCTCGCGGTCGGCCGCCACTGCCTGCCCAAGGACTACCCGAACCTGCTCGCGGCGGTCCGCGCGCTGCCCGATCACGGCGCGTGGCGGCTCCTCGTCGCGGGGGACGGCCCGCTGTTCGACGAACACCAGGCCCTCGTCAGCTCGCTCGGCCTCGGGGACCGCGTGCAGCTGCTGGGCCTCCGGACCGACGTCCGCGACCTGATGAACGCCGCGGACGGCTACGTGATGTCGTCGGCCTGGGAGGGCCTGCCCATCGTGCTCCTCGAGGCCGCGGCGTCGGGCCTGCCCGTGGTGGCCACCGACGTGGGCGGCAACCGCGAGATCGTGCGCGCTCCCGAGGGCGGGTGGCTGGTGCCCGCGAAGGACCCGACGGCGCTGGCGGCGGCGATGTCGGCCGTCCAGGGGATGCCCACGGACGCGCGTCACCGGATGGGGGAGGTGGGTCGCGCGCGGGTCACCGGCACGTTCGGGATGGACGCCGTGGTGGACCAGTGGGAGGCCTTGTACGGCGAGCTCCTGGCGAAGCGCGCGCGCTGACGACGCCCTGGGTTCCTGCACGGGCGCTGCACGGCCGGGACCTACGTTGGAGCCGGAGGTGCGCGTGATCGTCCCCTGGCCCGTCCGGACCCGCCCCTGGCAGTGGCACCCCGCGCTCTACCACGCGTCGGTGTGGCAGAAGCGTGTGGTGCGTGCGGCGTCGTGGGCGCTCGACCCCCGCCCGTACGCCCGGGTGGTCGCCACCGACCCGCTGCCGCACCGCGTGTTCAAGCACACCTCGAAGCTGCTCCGGAAGGTCGACGACGGCCTCGTCCACCTGCAGCACGGCAAGGTGCAGAACCTCCGCGCGGCCCTCCCCCACGTCCACAACGTGGTCCTGGCGCCGGGCGAGGTGTTCTCGTTCTGCCGGCTGGTGGGCCCGCCCCTGCGCAGCCGCGGCTTCGTGGAGGGCATGGAGCTCTCCCGCGGGGTCGCGCGGCCCGGGGTCGGGGGTGGGCTCTGCCAGCTCTCGAACCTGCTCCACTGGCTGGTCCTCCACAGCCCGCTCACGGTGCTGGAGCGGTCGCACCACGGCTTCGACCCGTTCCCCGACGACGGCCGCGTCCTGCCGTTCGGCAGCGGGGCCACGGTGTTCTGGAACTACCGTGACTACGTGTTCCGCAACGAGACCGACGCGACCTTCCAGGTCCGCGTGTGGCTCACCGACCACCTCCTCGAGGGCGAGCTGCGCTGCGACCGCGCGCCGCGCGTGAAGTTCCACGTGTTCGAGCGGAACCCTCGGTTCTTCCGCCGGGAGGGGAAGGTGTACCGCGCCAACGAGCTGTGGCGCGAGGTGCACCTCCGCGGCAACCCACCGGTGACCCTCCGGACCGAGCGGCTCCACGCGAACTGTGCGGAGGTGCGCTACGCCCTGGGTCCCGAGGTGGTCGTCCACGACGGGGACCCGCTCGCGGGAGGTGCGCCGTGATCACCACCGTCCCCCACGCCGGCACCACGTGCCAGGTCGCGACGGTCGACCTGCGCACCACCGACCTCTCGCTCGTCGCGCTGCACCACGTCGGCGAGGTCGAGGCGCTCCCCGGGCTCGTGGTGGCCACCAACGGCGGGCTGTACCACAGCCCCGAGGTCCCGGTGGGCTGGACCGTGGTCGACGGCGTCCAGACCCGCCCCATCGAGCGCGGGGAGGGCGTGGGCAACTTCTTCCTCACCCCCAACGGCGCGTTCTGGCTCGACGCCGCCGGCCCGCACGTGGCCCGCACGGAAACCATCGCGGCGACCGGGAAGGTCCGCGCCGCCACGCAGTCCGGGCCGCTCCTGGTCGAGCGCGGGGCCCTGCACCCCGCCTTCCTGCCTGCCTCCAACAGCGCCAAGGCCCGCAACGGCGTGGGGCGGGTCGACGAGCACACGGTGGTGCTCGCGAGCTGCGGCCCGCTGAACTTCCACGCGTTCGCGACGCTGTTCCGCGACGTGCTGCACGCCCCGGACGCGCTGTTCCTGGACGGCTCGATCTCGACGCTGTTCGGCCCGTCGTTGCCGCCCACCCCCGCCGCGCGCGCGGGGGAGTACGCGACCTTCCTGGTCGTCACGCGCCGCTGAGCCCGCGCCTACTTCGCCGGGGTCTGGGGCAGGTAGACCTGGCCGCCCTTGGCGTCGAACTCGCGCGACTTCTCCGCCATGCCCGCCAGCCGCGCCTCCTCGACGCTCTTGCCCTCGGCCGCGGCCATCCGCCGGACCTCCTGGGTGATCTCCATCGAGCAGAACCGCGGGCCGCACATCGAGCAGAAGTGCGCCGTCTTCGCGCCCTCCGCCGGCAGCGTGGCGTCGTGGTACGACCGCGCGATGCCCGGGTCGATCGCCAGGTTGAACTGGTCCTCCCAGCGGAACTCGAACCGCGCCTTGGACAGCGCGTCGTCCCAGTCGCGCGCGCCGGGGACACCCTTCGCGATGTCGGCCGCGTGCGCCGCGATGCGGTACGCGATCAGGCCCTGCTTCACGTCCTCGCGGTCGGGCAGGCCCAGGTGCTCCTTCGGCGTGACGTAGCAGAGGAGCGCCGTGCCCATCATGCCGATCATCGCAGCGCCGATGGCCGACGCCAGGTGGTCGTACCCGGGCGACACGTCGATCGGCAGCGGCCCGAGCGTGTAGAACGGCGCCTCGTGGCAGTGCTTCGCCTGCTCGACCATGTTCTCGGCGATGAGGTGCAGCGGGACGTGCCCGGGGCCCTCGATCATCACCTGCACGCCGTGTGCCCAGGCGACCTTCGTGAGCTCGCCGAGGGTGCGCAGCTCGCCGAACTGCGCGGCGTCGTTCGCGTCGGCGGTGCAGCCCGGGCGCAGGCCGTCGCCCAGGGAGAACGACACGTCGTACTTGCGGAGCACCTCGCAGATGCGGTCGAAGTGCTCGTACAGGAAGTTCTCGCGGTGGTGGTGCAGGCACCACTTGGCGAGGATCGAGCCGCCGCGGCTGACGATGCCCGTGATCCGCTTCGCCGTGAGCGGGATGTACTGCAGGCGCACCCCGGCGTGCACCGTGAAGTAGTCCACGCCCTGCTCGCACTGCTCGGCGAGGACGTCGAGGTACAGCTGCAGATCGAGCTTCTCGGCGCGGCCGTTGACCCGCTCGAGGCACTCGTAGATCGGCACCGTGCCGATGGGCACGGGCGAGTTGCGGAGGATGGCCTCGCGGGTCTCGGGGATGTCGGGCCCGGTGGAGAGGTCCATCACCGTGTCGGCGCCCCAGCGGACGGCGTGCCGCAGCTTCTCGACCTCTTCGTCGAGCGAGGCGCGGACGCGCGAGTTCCCGATGTTGGCGTTGACCTTGGTGCGGAACGCCTTGCCCACGATCATGGGCTCGAGCTCGACGTGGCGGATGTTCGCCGGGATGATGGCCCGGCCGGCGGCGAGCTCGGACCGCACCTTCTCGACGTCGACGCCCTCGCGCTCCGCCACGAACCGCATCTCCGGGGTCACGAGGCCCTGGCGGGCGAGCGTGAGCTGGGTCTCTCCGGCGGGGTGCTCGGACAACCAGGGCCGCCGGACGGGCAGCCTGCCGTCGACGGCAGCGGGCCCGGCGGTGTCGTACAGGCGGAAGGTCTCGCCCGTGGTGAGCGGGATCTCGCGGTGCGGGACCTTGAGTGCTCCGACCTCGATTCGCCGCGACCGGCCACCGTTCCACGTCTCGTATCCGTCCATTGTCGCCTCCACGGGGGCCCCTCGGTAACCTCGATGGGGGACGGTGCGTCGAGCTCACAGAGGACGGCCCTCCCGTGGGTCTCGACACTCGACGGGCCGAGGGTCGCTCAGGGGTCGTCGGGGAGTGGCTCCCGGGCGAGCTCCAGGGCGAACTCGAACGAGTCGGTCTGCCCCACCAGCTCCTTCACCGCGGCAGCGGACAACCCGGGGGTCTCGTCCAGCGTGTCCAGGACGGCCTGGTGCGCGAGCCTCGTCTGCTCCGCCCGCCAGGCCGGGACGTCGGGAAACCCCTCGGGTCCACCTGGGGGGTTCCGCGCGACCACGAGCGTGGTCTCGGCGTCCGCCGTGGCCATGGCGGGCTCGGAGAGGCTGGTCCCGTCCGCCCACCCGTGGACCCGCACGGGGTCTCGCGACCAGGCGTCGAGGGTGGCCCAGCCGTCCGGCCCCGTCGTCGTCGTCAGCGTCGCGTCGACGGACCACACAGCTGCATCTGCCAGGGGGACGCCGTCCTCGTCCACCACCCGCACCCGCATCGGCACGTGGCTCGCCTCGGTCCAGCTGCACGCGACGGTGCCATCGGGGAGGGTGGACCACCCGAGCACGCCCACCGGTGGTCCCTCCGTGGCGATCCCGGTCGCTGGATCGAAGTCTTCGCTCCGGAACATCAGGGCGCCTGCCGGCTCCGGGGTCGCCATCAGCACGACGCCCGGCCCGCCCCACAGCGACACGCTGTCGTTGTGCCCACCGAAGCCCCCGGCTCCCAGGTTCGGGTGCGGGCAGGACACCACCGTCCGTCCCGTGACCGCAGCGACCGCGTCGAGCGCCTCCCGGGCCGCTGCGTACCTGGCTGCCTCCTCCCCGGTCACCGGGGCGGGCTCCGGAGGGCGGGGCGGCGGAGCGCGGCCCGGGGTGGACGGGGGCCGTGCCAGCGCAGGTGCAGGGGGGGCGACCGGCGCGGCTGGAGCGGGGCGGCGCCACCAGGTCACCAGCGCCAGGGCAGCGAGGAGCAGCGCCGCCAGCAGCGTTGCCCGCCGGAGGCGTCTCGGCGGGTTCGGCGTTGCCACGGATCCCTGCATCCGCGGCAGTCTACCCTGGTGTAGGCTGGAGCAGATGGCGTCGTACGGACCCGGGCACCTGGAGGACCGCGACCAGCGCTGGGTCGGACCCGCCGCGTGGGAAGACTGGGTGGTGGTGGTGGAGGCGCTCGGCGGCACGCTCGTCGACGAGGGACCCCTCGCGCCGGACGAGCCCGACGCCCCCGGCTTCGACGAGGGGTGGCTGGCGGAGCTCCCGGAGGTCACCGCGCGGGCTGCCGCCGAGGCGATCCTCGGCCGCACCGGTCGCGCCGTCACCGTGCTCGCGGCCTCGGTCTCCGCCGAGGTCCAGGGCACGTCGATCCACCTGACGAGCCGCGTGGCGCGAGAGCGACTCGACCCCGACCGACGCTGGTCCGCGACCGCGAAGCCGGCCGAGTCCGGGGACGACTTCGACGGCGAAGGCGGGGTCCGCGAAGACGACCTGGCGTGGATGTTCACCGAGGTCTCGGCGATCGGCGCGCTCGCCACCGATCCCGAGCGCGTGCCCCGGCGACCGCCCTGCACCCGTCGTTCACCCCGCGCCGCGTCCGGCTGGTGGTCCCCACCGTGCGCGCCCGTGCCAGCACCGGCGCCGCGCGGTTCCTGGCGCCCGGGCTCGACCACCGCCGGACCGGGGGCCAGGTCGAGGACCTGCTCGAGCAGCTCCACCTCCTCGGGCGCCTCGACCGCAGCGGCCGCGCCCCCGACCTCGACCGCTGGCGAGACCGCGCTGCCCGCCGCGCAGGCCTCGACGCCGTCCCCGCCGCCGACCACCCCGATCGGCCGCGCTACGACGCCACCTTCGACGCCTTGACCACCCCGGAGCGCGCGCGCCCCGCTGCGTCCGGGGCGGTGGCGCGGTGGCGCCTCACCACCCCCGGGCGCTGGCGTTGCCCACCGGAGGAGCGCGCCCTGCTCGCCCAGCTGCTGCCGGTGCTCGCCGGCGCCGATCCGCTCGAAGTCGAGGTCGGTGACCCGCCCGCGCCCGCGCCCGTTCCCGCGCCGCAGCCCTGGCCGGCCGTGAAGCTGCAAGCGTCCGGGGACCTCCTGATCGGCCGCGACGCCGGGGGGCGCGAGGTCCTCCGCGCCCGCCTCACCGAGGGCAAGGCCGAGGTCCTCACCGGCGCAGCCACCCCCGACCGGGTCCTCGCTGCGTGGGGCGCCACGCGCCGCTGAATTGATCCGGGTTCGGTGGACCTCGGAGCGATGCGTGGATTCCGATTCCTGGCGCCGCCGCGCGATCGGAAGCATCCCCCTCCCAACCGACCAGACGCCGAACCATCCCCCTCCCAACCGACCAACGTCCCGAAAACGCGGCGGACGCCTTCCAGCCAAGGCCGTGTTTCGGCCAGCCAGCCCGGCGCTTGGGCCCTTTCGGCGGGGAAGTGGTCGGTTCGATGGGGGATGGTTCGGGACCTGGTCGGTTCGAGGGGGGATGGTTGCCGACCCCTCTCGGGGTTGGCTCACTCCGCCCCGCGCCCGGATTGATCCGGTGGCTTCGCCGCGCGGCTGGAGCAACCGGGTTCGCCGATCGTCCTCGACATCCCGTGCTTCGCGGGCTTTCGTCGCCTGTCAGTTCGTCATCTGGTCGGCGTCGGAATGCCGGGCCGTTGGACACCGACGCCACCGCCAGCCATCGACCTCGACCTCGACGTCGATGGGAGCGACCTCGAGATCGACCTCGACCTCGAGTTCGACCTCGACCTCGAGTTCGAGTTCGACCTCGACCTCGAGTTCGACATCGGCCTCGGCCTCGGCCTCGACCGCCGGCTCAACTACTGCGCGGGGCGCAGTCAGTCGCCCAGCGAGAGTCCCACCGCCCCCAGGAGCTCGTCCGCCAGCGCCTCCTCGGGCGACCCACCCACCAGCCCGCGCCGCAGCAGTCCGTCGACCGCGCCGCTCGAACCCTGCTCCAACCGGAAGGTCGTGGCGCCGGGCTGGCAGAACGGCGGGTAGGGCGGCGGGAGCGTGAGGCTCGCAGGCAACATACCGAGCGCGCGCGCGCCCCGGTCCCGTCGGCCAGGACCCGCGCCAGGACCGTTCGGCCCACCCCCTCGGCGGGATCGGTGTACGGCGCGCTCGCGCCGCTCCTCCCAACCACCACATGGCTACCCCCCACTGCCGTTATCCGCCGCGAACCGTCAGGTGCGGCGCCGCTCCAGCGCGGCTCGTTCGGTGGCAGCCCCCCGGGCCGGAGACTACGGTGCCGCATGTCCCCGTCCCTGGTGTTCCTCAGCGCGCCCGAGAGCCCGCCCCGCCGCTTCGAAGCCGCGGTCGCCCGTGCGCTCGAGACGCTCGGATACCGACCGTGCGAGGCCGGCCCCGGTGCGCTCGAGGTCGTGTTCCTGCTCTCCGAGAGCGGCGCGCTCCGCTCGTCCCTCCCCGCGTCGACCGCCCGCGCGCTGGCGGCGCATGTCGCTGGACTCCTTTCGCGGAGCGTCCGGCTGTTCGTCGCCACCCAGCCCGACCCTGACGCATGCGAGGTCGACGTCGACGACCGGCTCGTGAAGCCCGGGGGCGTCGACGGACCGCTGGCGCCTTCGGTGGCCCGCGACCTCGAGCGCGAACACGGCGACGGGTGGGCGGAGGTGTGCGACCACAAGCCGTACGCCCTCCTCGTGGCCCTCGGAGAGGTCGTCCGGGACTCGTGGGCCCCCGCCGCGGTGCCCCATTCCCGCTGGTACGCGGGTCCCGTCAGCACGGGTGACCGCGCGCTCGACCTGCTCCTCGCGAAGGCCCGCAGCGCAGCGCGCGCGGTACTCACCGTCGTCGACGGGCGTCCCTGCCTCGTCACCGAGCCGTTCGGCGGTGGCCGGGAGCTCAGCTTCCTGTCCGAAGCCACTGCCGAGCGCCTCCGCGTGCACCTCACCCGCTGAGCGGGGCGCCGCGTTCGTCGGTCAGGGCGCCGCCTTCAGCGCGGCCCAGAGCTCCTTCAACGTCGTCGCGGTCACGCGATCCGCCCCCTCGCGCCAGGTCCACGTGGCACCGTCCGCCGAACGCGTCCACACCGCGAACACCGTGCCCTGGTGGAAGCGCTCGGTCTCGGACTGCGGGTTCCAGCCGTCCGTCGCTGCCAGCGCGACCGACACGTCCGGGGCCCCGTCGCCGTTCACGTCGGCGAACCCCACGGCGGACACGTCGTCGAGCGAGCAGTTCATGCACAGCGGAAAGGGCCGCACGACCGCCGCCACGGGCTGCCCGGCGGCGCGGTGGGCGACACACAGGGTGTGTGCGTCGAACGCCACCGCGACGAGTGCGCCATCCCACGCCTTGCCGGGCTCGGTGAAGGTGAAGCTCTGGCCCGGCACGAGCGCGAGCCCCGCCGGGCACGCCGCCCTGACCGCTGCCTGCGCGGCGACCGGATCGGCCACCACCGGACCCGCCCACGCGACCCCGAACACCACCATCCCCGCCTCCTGCGCCAGCCCGGGAGACTACACCCTGCCGGCTCGCCGCCCGCGGCGCACGAGGCCTGCCACCACCACGACCGCCGCCAGCGAGCCCGCGCCGCCCGTGACGTCGCAGCCCGCAGTCCCCTCCCACTCCTCTCGCACTCGGTCCACCGGGTCCGCGCCGCGGAAGGCGCCGCTCGCCCGGATCTTCGTCTCCTCGCCGTCCCCGTCCGCCACGAACAGGAACGCCGACTTCTCCGGTTGGTCCACGTCGCAGCGCGCGTCCCCACCGGCCTCGCGCCCGGCCTCCAGACCCGCCAGGAGCCGATCCCCGAGCGAGCCCTCCGCCCCGAGGAACGCGCGGTAGGCCTCGTCCACCACCTCCGGTCCGCGCAACGTGTTGCCCTGCACCGACACCGTCTCGTCGCCCACCCACGCGGCGGCGCCCTCCACCTCGTCGCCGGTGAAGCCCGCCGCGGTCCCCGCGAAGCCCACCACCCCGTACTGCCGGAGCGCCATGCGATCGTCGAACGCCGGGTCGATGACCCCGGCCAGCGCCGTCTCCGGGTCGTCACCCGCGGCCAGGGCGTCGGCGATGGCACGTTTCCCGCGGAGGGAGGTGTCGTACTGCGCGGCGACCGCGCCTTCGCCGGGGACCAGCTCCGCCACCATCCACACGAACGGGCCGCAGGTCGCGCCCGCCACCCCCACCTCGCCTGACTCGGGATCCACCGCTGCCAGGGTCCAGGTCGCGAACGCGGGCGTCGAGAACATCCACCACATGGGCACCTCTGCGGGTGGGACACCACCTGGCTTCCGTTGCGTCACTCTCAACCGGCGCGCGCCTGATCCGAAACCATTCCCATGGCCGTCGCTGCGCCCCCTCGGATCTCCGACCTCCTCAATGCCGCCGAACGGGTGGGCCTGTTCCCGTCCTCCGCGTTCGACATCTTCGACGTGGTCAAGGACCCGCAGGCCAGCAGCCGGCGCATCGCGGCGGCCATCGGGCGGGATCCGGTCCTGACCGCGCGGATCCTGAAGACGGCGAACTCGCCGTTCTACGGTCGGCAACGCCGGGTCGGCACCATCGACGAGGCGCTGGTGGTGCTCGGGCTGCACGTGGTGCGGGACCTCACCGTGTCGTTCGCGCTCGTGGGCATGAGCCGCACCGCCAGCCCCGCCGCAGCCGCGTTGTGGCGGCACCTGCTCGGGAGCGGGGTCCTCGCCACGGCCCTCACGCGCCACGTCCGGAACGTCGATCCCGCGGCGGCGCTGGTCCTCGGCATCCTCCACGACCTCGGCGAGCTCGTGATGCTCGAGGTGGAGCCCAAGCGGCACGCGATGGTGCTGGCCCGTCTCGGTCGCGACGACCCGCGCGTGACCACCGCCGAGCGCATCATCTTCGGCATCGACCACGCAGAGCTCGGCGCCGCGTGCATCCTCCAGTGGGGACTCCCGCCCGCGTACGCCGGCATCGTGCGCGAGCACCACGCCGCCGAGCTCGGACCCGGCGCACCCCTCGCTGCCGTGGTGCAACTCGCGGACGCTGGTGTCTCCCTGCTCGACGGGCACGTCGAGGTGGGCCTGGCAGCCAAGGAGCTCTCGGAGCACGCAGCGAACCAGCACGTGCAGATCCGGGCCGACCACCTCGAGCAGGCCCTGAAGAACGTCAGGACCGAGCTCGCTGCGCTGGTGGCCTGACCGGGCGGGTCACCAGTTCGACATGGCGCCCAGATCGACCACCGTCGCGTAGCCGGCCTGCCGCAGAGCGGAGGTCGCGGCGGCGCTGCGGGCGCCGCTGGCGCAGTACACCACCACCGGGGTGGAGGGCGCGCCCACCTCCGAGAGGCGCTGGTTGAGCTCCGCCACCGGGATGTTCCTGGCGCCGGCGAGGTGCCCGGCGCCGTACTCCCCGGGCGTCCGCACGTCGATCAACGCGGCGCCGCTCTCCACGAGCTGGTGCGCCTGCGCGCTGTCCTTCTTCCCGAAGCTCCGGGACAGGAAGAACAACCCCACCACGGCGAGCACGGCCAACGCGGGCCACCACTGACTCATCCCACACCTCCGGCGGAGGCGGCGGCGGTTGCCGGCAACCCCGCGACGAGCGCCGCCACCAGCGGCCCGACGGCCGGGTTCGCGACGCGGTACACCTGCCGGCGACCGTCCCGGACGGCCACCACCACGCCGGCGTCCCGCAGGATCGCGAGGTGCCGGCTCACCAGCGCCTGGGGCAGTCCCAGGCAGTCCACCATCGGCGACACCGTGCAGGCGTCGGTCAGCAGGCCGCACACGATCCGCAGGCGGACCGGATGGGCGAGCGCCGCGAGGAGCTCCGCTGCGCGTTCGCAGCGCTCGGTGGACATGGCATCGAATGTCATATGTCACATATAAGATATGAACCGCCCGTCGGCAAGTTAGTCGGGCACATGCGCGTCGTCGTCGCCGAGAAGCCCTCGGTCGCCCGGGATCTGGCCCGGGTGCTCGGGGCCACCCGCAAGGGCCAGGGGTTCCTCGAGGGGAACGGGCTCGTGATCACCTGGTGCCACGGCCACCTCGCCGAGCTCGAGGAGCCCGCGCACTACGACGCCGCCTGGAAGCGGTGGTCCTTCGAGACCCTCCCCATGGTGCCCGCCACCTTCGCGTTGCGGCTGCGCGAGGGCGCCAAGGACCAGTTCGCGGTGATCCGCAAGCTCCTCCGGGCGAAGGAGACCGAAGACGTCGTGAACGCGTGCGACGCCGGGCGGGAAGGGGAGCTGATCTTCCGGTACGTCGCCGAGCTGGCCGAGCTGCGCAAGCCCGTGCTGCGCCTGTGGACGAGCTCGCTCACCGATCGGGCGATCCAGGACGCGTGGGCCCGACTGCGCCCCAGCGCGCAGTACGATCGGCTCGGAGACGCCGCGCGTTGCCGCTCCGAGGCCGACTGGCTCGTCGGGCTCAACGCCACCCGCGCGCTCACCGTCCGGGCGCGGGACGTGGGCGGGGCCGAGCTGTTGTCCGTCGGCCGCGTCCAGACGCCGACCCTCGCGATGATCGTGCGGCGCGACGCCGAGATCGAGCGGTTCGTGCCCGAAACGTTCTTCACCGTCGAGGCCGTGTTCGCGGCCCCCGCCGACCCGGAGGCCTCGTTCTCTACGCGCTTCTTCCGGCCCGACCTGACGAAGGAGGAAGGCAAGGAGGGGAGGGAGCCCCGGGACGAAGACGACGATGCGGAGCGCCCCCTGGCCGAGCGGCTCGACGAGGAGACCGCAGCGGCCGTCGTCGCCGCCACGGTGGAGCGCCGCGGGACGGTCATCACCGCCGAGCGCAAGCGGACCCGCGAGCGGCCCCCGCTGCTCTACGACCTCACCAGCCTCCAGCGGCGCGCCAACCAGCGCTACGGCCTCTCCGCGCAGCGCACGCTCGAGGTCGCCCAGGCGCTGTACGAGCAGCACAAGCTCCTCACCTACCCGCGAACCGACGCCCGGTACCTCGTGCCCGACCAGGTCGCCGAGCTGCCGGACGTGTTGCGCGGGCTGCTCCCGCTCGCGCCGTACGCCCCGTTCGCCAGCCAGCTGCTCGCGGCGCCGTTGAACCCGGGCCCCCGCGTGGTCAACGCCGCCGAGGTCGGGGACCACCCCGCGATCATCCCCACCGGGAAGACCCCGTCCGGGGGCCTCGACCCCGACGAGAAGCGGATCTTCGACCTCGTCGCGCGCCGCCTGCTCGCCGCGCTCCTCCCGGACGCCCAGTTCGATGTCACCCGCCTGGTGGTCGCCGTGCCGACGGAGGCGCCCATCCCCACGTTGCCGCCCGGCGACCTGCACTTCCGCACGCGCGGCCGGGTGTGCCGCGAGGCCGGGTGGCGCGCGGTGGACCCGCCGGGGAAGTCGGTGGATGTCGATCTGCCCCCGGTCGAGCAGGGCGACCCCGTGGACGCGCGCTCCGCCGTCGCGAAGGAGGGCAGGACGCGCCCACCCCGGGCCTACAACGACGCCTCGATCCTGTTGTCGATGGAGACGGCTGGCAAGCAGCTCGACGACGAGGCGCTGGTTCGCGCCATGCGGGGCCACGGGCTCGGCACGCCAGCCACCCGCGCCGCCATCCTGCAGGTGCTGCTCGACCGCTCGTACATCGTCCGGCAGGGCCGCGATCTGCGCGCCACGGCCTCCGGGAAGGCGCTGATCGCCGCGGTCCCCGTGGAGGAGCTGAAGAGCGCCGAGCTCACGGCGGCGTGGGAGGGGCGGCTCTCGGAGATGGCCGACGGGCGCAGCTGGCCGCGCGCGGCGTTCCTGGACGCCGTGGTGCACCACGTGCGGGGCCTCGTCGACGCCATCCGCGTGGGGCAGGCGCCCGAGGTGGCGATGCCGGACACGCCGGTGCTGGGCACCTGTCCGGGCTGCGGAAAGCCCGTGCGCGAGCGCGGCCGGCGGTTCGGGTGCGACACGGGGACGGCGTGCGGGTTCTCGATCCCCACCACCCTCGCGAAGCGGGCGATCAGCGCCCGGATGGTCAAGCAGCTGGCGGCGGAGGGCAGGACGCCCGCGGTGAAGGGCTTCAAGAGCAAGGCCGGGAAGGAGTTCACGGCGGGTCTCCGCTGGGACCCCGCGCAACGCAAGATCGTGTTCGAGTTCGCGCCCGACGGTGAAGGGGACCGGCGACCTGCACCGAAGGCGCCTGCCGCCCCGGTGCGAGCGCTGCCGAAGGCACCCGCCGCGGTCCGCGAGGGCGACGTGTGCCCGGACTGTGGGGCGGGGCGGATCATGCGCGGACGAACGGCGCTCGGCTGCTCGCGGTGGCGCGAGGGATGTCACTTCCGGACGCCGCCGCTGGCTCCGGAGCCGGGACCCGGGTAACCTCCCCCCACACGGCCTCCGGCGCCAAGCGCGGAACTCGCGGGGAGAAGCGTGAGCACCACCGTCATCGTCATCATCCTGTTGTCCACCGTCGCGCTGTTCTGCGGCGGGGCAGGCTTCGTTCTCCTGTTGTTGTTCGTCGTGGGCCTCATCCTGCTGCGGCGCCGCGGCAAGCAGAACGTGAGCGCCAAGGAAGCCGTCGCGGCCGGCGCCGAGAGCGTCAGCCAGATGTTCCGGCGGGGCCAGGGCGGCGGGCTGCAGCCGGCCGACGAGGACGATGACTGAGGCATCGGGTCGCCTGCTCCTCGTGTGGATCGCTTTCTCCTCCGGCTGCGACAGCGCAGGGGACTGCCCACCGGGCAGTGTGTACTCGCCCCAGTTCGGGCAATGTGTGGGCCAAGAGGTGGAGGACGAGGGGACCCCGGAGCCTACGCCCACCGCAGACACCGGCGATTCTGGCGCCTGAAAGGAAGGGAACCCTGTGTGGCGGCTGTTCCGGGACTACGGTCGCCCCTGGGTCTGGTGGTACGTGGCCGGCGCGGTCACCCTCGGACTCACGAACTGGCTCTCGGTCGAGATCCCGCTGTTCCTGGCGCAGGGGATCGACGCGCTGCAGGCTGGTGACCCGGCGACCGCGCGCCTGGAGGCGATGTACGTAGCGGTGCTCGCGGGCCTCGTGATCGTGGTCCGCGCCGCGTCGAGGCTCCTGTTCTTCCAGCCCGGTCGGCACGTGGAGGCCGCGTTGCTGTCCGACGTGTTCCGCAACGTGCTCGATCAGGATCCCGAGTTCTTCCGCCGGTACCCGCCGGGGGACATCTCCTCCCGGGTCACGAGCGACCTCCAGAACCTGCGCCTGTTGTTCGGGTTCGCCCTCCTGGGGCTGGTCAACACGGTGATCGCGGTGGTGGTCACCACGCTCCAGATGGTGCGGATGTCTCCGACGATCGCGCTGCTGGCTGCGCTTCCGCTCGCCGTCGCGTTCCTCGCCACCACGTCGGCGGCGGGGCGGATGCGGGACCTCACGCGCCGGGTCCAGGAGGAGCTGTCCAAGGTCACGGACGAGGCGCTCGCTACGTTCCAGGGCCTCGCCACGCTCCGGGTCCACGGGGCCACGGCCACGGCGGTGGCGCGCTTCTCGGTCCACAACGACCGCCAGGCCGAGGCCAGCGTGCGCCGCGCTGCCGTGCGGATCTGGATCGGGCCCGTGCTCGCCCTGGCCATCGCCATCGACGTGTGGCTCGCGCTCGCCCTCGGTGGGCCCCGCGCCATCGCCGGCGACCTCACCATGGGCCAGGTCGTCGCCTTCGCTTCGCTGGTGGGGTACCTCGCGGGGCCGCTGCGGGGCTTCACCTTCACGCTGGCCATCCTCCGGCAGGCCCAGGGCTCCGTGGATCGCGTGCTGGAGCTCCTGGACGCGCGCCCGGTGCGCCCCGATCTCCCCCACCCGGAGCCCGCGCCCACGCGGCCGCCGCACCTGTCGTTCCGGGGGCTCTCGGTCACGTGGGAGGGCGCTGCATCTCCGGCGCTCGACGCCGTAGACGTCGAGGTCCCTGCCGGATCGGTGCTGGGGATCTACGGGGCCACGGGGAGCGGCAAGTCGACGCTCGCGCGCGCCCTGCTCCGGCTGGTGGATCCGCCGCCCGGGACCATCCTGGTGGACGGCGTCGACGTGCGGCGCCTGGACCGCGCAGGCTGGCGCCGGGCAGCGACGTTCGTCCCGCAGCGCGCGTTCCTGTTCAGCGAGTCGATCGAAGCGAACGTCGGCTTCGGTGAGCTCGACCGCGCGACCGTCTCCTCCGCCTGCGCGCGGGCCCAGCTGGAGACCGATCTCGCTGCGTTCCCCGCGGGCCTCGACACGGTCGTGGGGGAGGCGGGCCTCACCGTTTCCGGCGGCCAACGGCAACGCGTCTCGCTCGCTCGAGGCCTGGCCCGGTCCGGACCCGTGCTGGTGCTCGACGACGTGTTGTCCGCCGTCGACCCCGCCACCGAGCGGGCGCTCGTGGACGACCTGCGGCGGCGGCGCGATCGGCCCACGACCGTGCTCGTCTCGAACCGCCTCTCGGCGCTCGTCCACGCCGACCAGATCCTCGTGCTGGAGGGTGGCCGGCGGGTGGACCTCGGCACCCACGCGGAGCTCCTGGCTCGGCCCGGCCCCTACCGTGACGCCTGGGCCGTCCAGGAGGCCACGTGACCCCGTGGCGCGCGCTGTGGGAGGCCGCCCGCCCCGACCTCCGCTGGTACGTCGCGGCGCTCGCCACCTCGCCGGTGGCCGCCGGGCTCACCGTGGCCCAGCCGTGGATCCTCCGCGGCGCGCTCGACGAAGGGATCGCCAAGGGCGACGCGGGGGCGCTCGCGTCCTGGTCGCTGGCGTTCCTGGCCACGGGGGTCGCCGCCTTCGGGTTCGAGGCCGCGTACACGTGGGCCACCGCCATCGCCGCCAGCCGCACCATCGCCCGGCTCCGGCTCCGCGTCTTCGACCACCTGTGCTCGCTCGGCGCCTCGTTCCACGACCGCGAGCCCAGCGGCCGGCTGCTCTCCCGGGTCACCTCCGACATCGAGGCCCTCGGCGAGACGCTCACCGCCGGCGCCTTCACGCTGGTCCTCGACCTGTTGCTGATGGTGGGCCTCCTCGGGTCGCTGTTGTGGATGAACTGGCGGCTGTCGCTCCTGTTGCTCACCATCGCGCCGCCCCTCGGGCTCGTGGTGGAGGTGTGCCGCCGCCGGCTGCGCGCGCTGTTCGTCGAGACGCGCACGGCCTTCGCCGAGGTCCTCTCCTGGCTGTCCGAGCGGATCCGCGGGGTCGAGGTGGTCCAGCTGGCGGTCCAGGAGGACGCCGCTGCGGCCGCGTTCGGGGCGCGGGTGGGGGTGTACCGGCACGCCTCGCTGCGCACCAACGTGTGGGACGCGGTGTTGTTCGCGACGGTCGACGGCGTGTCGGCCGCCACGATGGCGCTCCTGTTGTTCGCCGGCGCCTCCTCGTGGGTGGAAGGCGCGGTGACAGCCGGGTTGCTCGCGGCGTTCGTGGACGGCGTGGGCAAGCTATTCGGGCCGATCCGCGAGCTGTCGAACAAGGTGGCGGTGCTGCAGCGCGCGGGCGCGTCGCTCGACAAGCTCGGCCAGGTGCTGGCCGTGGACGAGCGGGTGGCGGACGGCGATCTGTCGCCGACCGGACCGGCCCAGGAGGTCGTGTTCGACCGGGTCTCCTTCGGGTACGAGCCCGGGAACGACGTGCTGCACGAGGTCTCGTTCCGCGTGCCCCCGGGCCGGGTGGTCGCGCTCGTCGGGCGCACGGGGAGCGGCAAGTCGACGGTGGGCAAGCTGCTGGTCGCGGCCTACGGCGGGTGGCGCGGCTCGCTCCTGGTGGACGGCGTCGACCTGCGGAGGTGGCGCCACGAGGCCCTGCGGGAGCGGATCGCGGTCGTGCCGCAGGACGGAGCTCTGTTCCCCGACACGGTCCGGTTCAACCTCACGCTGGGCGCCCCGGTGTCGGACGAGCGGCTCCACGCGGCGCTGGACCGGGCGCGCGCGCGCGACCTCGTCGCCCGGCTGGGTGGGCTCGACGCCCGGATCGAGCACGGCGGGCGCAACCTGTCGGTGGGGGAGGGCCAGCTCCTCGCGATGGCGCGCGTGTTCTGTCGCGACGCGCCGCTGGTCGTCCTCGACGAGGCCACGGCCTCCGTCGACCCCGTCACCGAGCACCACATCGGGGAGGCGACGCGCGCGCTCATGGTCGAGCGCACCGTGCTGGTCATCGCGCACCGCCTGTCCACGATCCGCCAGGCCGGCACCATCGTGGTGCTGGACGCGGGCCGCGTGGTGGAGACCGGGTCCCACGCCGAGCTCGTCGCGCTCGGAGGCGAGTATGCTCGGTTGGTGGGGGAAACCGAGCCGTGATCGGTCTGGGTCAGTTCGCGCTGGACGACGAACCGTATGCCCGAGGTGGCATGGGGGTCGTGTGGACCGGGCGGCACCGGGTGGACGGCGCGCGCGTGGGGGTGAAGGTCCTCGAGCCGCGGGTGGACACGGACCTCGTCGGGATGCTCGAGCAGGAGGTGCGCGCTGCTGCCCTGCTCGATCACCCGCACGTGGTGGCCGTGTGGGACCGGGGCACGGTGGACGCGAAGGCGGCAGCGGAGTCGCGCGGTCGGCTCGCGCCGGGCAGCCCCTGGTACGCGATGGAGTTCGTGGGTGGTGGCGTGTTGTCCTGGCGACAGCCGTGGTCCTGGGCGGCGATTCGCAAGACGTTGCTCCAGCTCCTGGCGGGCCTCGGCCACGCGCACGCCCGCGGCGTCCTCCACCGCG
>JBIKWC010000509.1:0-3217 GCA_044356535.1 Myxococcota bacterium | reverse complement strand
GTTCACGACCGACGGCCGCGACGTGAAGCTCACCGACTTCGGCATGGGCTGGCGGTTCGTCGCGAACCCGCTCGGCGAGACCCGGGTGGGAGGGACGCCGCAGTACATGGCCCCAGAGCAGTTCAGCGGAGACCTCGCGCTGCAGGGCCCCTGGACCGACCTGTACTCCGTCGGGTGCCTGCTGTACGCGCTCGTGTGTGGCCGGCCGCCGTACCGGGGCTCCTTCCAGGACCTGCGCGACCAGCACCGGAACGGGCCGTTCCCGCCGCTGCAGCCCCGGACCCTCGTCCCACCCGAGGTGGCCGACGTGCTCGCTGGCCTCGTGGCGCGGCCTTGCGGCGAGCGGTTCGCGCGTGCAGCCGACGTGGTCCGTCAGCTCGAGGAGCTGCCCGACTGGGGCACCCCGGGTGGGACCGCCGGGCGCACCGTGCGTGACCCTCGCGGGCGCCGCGGACGCTCGGCCAGCACCTCCTTCCCCACGCTCGTGGCGCTCGAAGAGCCCCCGGCGTCCCCGTCGCTGCCCACCCGCGAGCCCCCGAGGCCCACGTCGCCGCCTTCGGATTGGCGCGCGGTGCGGATCGCGGAGCGGGTCATGCCTCCGGGGGTGGGGCTCGGGTTGTTCGGGCTGCGGCCGGTGCCGCTCGTGGGGCGGACCGCAGAGCGCGACGCGTTGTGGGCCGCGCTCTCGGCGGCGGGCAGCGCCCGGGAGCCCCGCATGGTGGTGCTCCGGGGACCGCGGGGCTCGGGCAAGACCCGCCTGGGGGACTGGCTGTGCGAGGTCGCCGACGAGAGCGGAGCAGCCGTCGTCCTCCGCGCCGCCTGCGGGACCGGGGCCCAGCGCGAAGGGTTCGCGGGGATGGTGGCTTCGCACTACCGGGTGCCGGGCGGGCTCGGCCCGGAGCACACGTGGCAGTGGCTCGTGCGCGCGCTCTCCGTCGAGGGCTCGGTGCTCGACGACGCCCGCAGCCTCGCCGAGCTCGTGTCCCCACCGCCCCTCACCGGCCGGTCGGCTGCGCGGACCTCCCCAGCGGAGCGGGCCGGCCTGCTCGCGCGCCTGGTCCGACGGGCGAGCGGTCGACGCAGCGCCATCGTGTGGTTCGACGACCTGGATCTGGACCCGGACGCGCTGATCCTGGCCGGGCGCCTGCTCCAGCTGCGCGACCTCCCCGTGCTGGTGTTGCTGACGGTGTCGGACGACCGGCTCCAGCGCCAGCGGTCCACGGGCGCAGCGTTCGACGCCCTCCTGCGGCGCCCCGACGTCGCCGTCGTCGATCTGCAGCCCCTGTCGGCCGACGAGTCGCGGGCGCTGGTGCGCGGGCTGCTCCCGGTGGGGCCGGAGGTGGTTCGGCAGGTGGAGGACCGCGTCTCCGGGGACCCCCTCCTCGCGGTGCAGCTCGTCTCGCACTGGATCGATCGCGGCTGGCTGACGGCGGGGGCCTCGGGGTTCCTCCTCCACGAGGACGCGCTGGGGACAGGGTCGGTCTCCCTCGACCAGGTGTGGGAGCAGCGGCTCGCCGCCTGTGTCGCCGGGGACACGCGCCGCGAGGAGCAGCTGCTGGTGGCAGCGGCGCTCGGTCGGGTGGTGGACCCGGCGGAGTGGGAGGCGGCTGCCCGCCAGCTCGACCTGCCCGGCGTCGCGGCGGTCTCCAAGAGCCTCGTGGATCTGGGGCTCGGCCGGGTGCCGGTGGACCGGCCCGGCGCGTTCGCGTTCTCCCACGGGCTGCTCCGCGACGTGATCCTGGGCCGGGCGTCTCCCGTCCGGCTCGCTCAGGTCCACCGGGCCTGTGCCCAGGTGCTGGCGGGCGAACGCCGAGGGGTACACCTGCTGGAGGCCGGGGACCTGTCGCTGGCGTTCCCGCTGCTGGTGGACGCCGCCTCCGTGCGCCTGCGGACCGGTGAACCCGAGGCCGCGTTGGCCGTGCTGGACCTGGTCGAGACGCGTTGCGGACCGTTCGGCGAGGACGATCCCCGGCGCGCGTGGGTCGAGGTGGAGCGGGCCCAGATCTTTCGCCTCGGGGGCAGGTTCGTCGAAGCGGTCGCGCTGGCCGAGCGCGCTGCCCGCGCCACCGGCGCCGAGGCCACCATCCGCGTCAAGATCCTCCGCGAGCTCTCGGTGTTGTTGCAGTACACCTCGGTGGATCCCCGGGTCCACGGGCTCCTGGACGACGCCTTCGCGCTGGCGCACGCCCACCAGCTGGCGGAGGTGGTGCCCGGCCTGTGGATCCAGCGGGGCCGGGCGCTCGAGTACCAGGGCCGCTTCGACGGGGCCCACGAGGCCTTCCTGACGGCCCGCGCCCACCTCCCGCCCGACGCGCCCGCCTCGGAGCTCGGTGAGGTGCTCGTGGGGCTCGCGAGCGTGGTGCACAAGCTCGGTCGGCCCACCGAGGCGCTCCCGGTGGCGCTCGAGGCGCTCCAGTGTTTCCGCGAGGCCCACCTGACGTACCACGAGATCTGGGCCGAGACGCTGCTCGGCGAGATCCAGCGGAGCCTCGGGGACCTCGCAGGCGCCGAGGTCCTGTACCGCCGCGCCATCACCCGCTACGCCGGGCTCTCCGCCGAGCAGACGGCGCTGCCCCGAACCAACCTGGCGGCGGTCCTGGCCTCGCGCGGGCGCTTCGAAGAGGCCCTGGACGAGGCGCTCGTGGCCCACCAGGAGGCCTCGGCGAGCGGGCACGCGAACCTCGCCCGCATGGTGGACCTGTTCGTCGCGTGGGCCGCTGCAGGGGCGGGCAGGTGGGACGTGTTCGACGAGGTCGCGCTGCGCGTCGTCGACCTCGCGCCGAGCCGGCTCGTCGACCTCGACCTGTTGCACGGGGCCGAGGCCGCGGCGGGGCTGGCGCTGGCGGCTGGGGCTCCGGAGCGGGCGCGGACGTGCCTGCAGGTCGCGCGCGCACAGGCCGCCGCCCTGGCCCGCGAGGCCGACACCCGGCGGCTCGACGCGCAGCTCGCGGCGCTTCCGGCCCCGCCGGACCCGCGTGGTTAGGCCCCTGGCGATGTCCGTCTCCACCACCATCGGCGCGTGGCGCGCTCCCCCGGTCATGGGCCCGATGTTCTGCTCCCCGTTCGACGAGGCGCTCGCCGCGGTGGGGCCGCCCGCCGTGTTCCTCCACGACGGCGACGGCCTCCTGCGCTTCGACTCGGAGTGGACCCGGGACGCCTGGCAGCGGGTCGATCCGGACGACCGGGATCGGGGCCCCACCGAGCACGAGGCGCGCTG
>JBIKWC010000532.1:0-2798 GCA_044356535.1 Myxococcota bacterium | reverse complement strand
GTGACCCACACGCCGTCGCCCACCACCACGAGGTCGTCGACGCCGCCCTGAATGTCGCGGGACCACCGGAGCCGCCCCTCGGGGGACAACCGGGCGACGAAGCCGCCGGTCTCCCAGGACAACAGGTCGCCCTCGCCGCGTCCGAACTGCTCGCCGCCCACGTGACGCCCCCCCACGACCACGTCGCCGTCGGCGAGCGGCACCACGCGGGTGAGCAGGCTCTCGCCGCCCGTCTGCAACCGGAGCAGGAAGTCGAACGGCGGACAGTCGGCGAACGGCGCCTCCGGCGCAGGCTCGTCGAGGAGCACCGTCCGCGCAGGCCGGGAGGTCGGGAGCTCCTCTGCGCAGGAGAGCAGCCACGCCAGGCCGATCATGGCGACACCAGCGGGCAGCCCACGAACGGATCGGTGGCCGCGGGAGGATCCGGGGGGGCGGCTCTGGGGGTGCAGGCGAGCAGCAGGCCAATCATGGACCGTACCTACCCACCCGGAGGGGCTCGGGTCACTCCGGGACCGAGAAGTGGGCGATGAACCCATCCGTGTATCCGGCGGAGGTGAAGGGCTCGCTGACGGCGCCGTCGGGTTGGTTCACGGTCATGACCCCCTCGAATGCGCCCACGACGACGTACCCACCCTGGTCGTCCAGCACGGCGTCGAACGCGTCCTGGTTCTCGGGCCCGCTGAACCAGGAAGCGCACTCCAGCACCCCGCTGGGGTCGTCCACGAACGCCACCGCGTCGCGCTCCAACGTCCCGGGAATCAAGAACTCCTGCGGGGTGCCTTGGGCGATCGGGAGCCCGCTGACGAGCGCGGTCGAGATCGTGCGATGGCTCCCGGTGCGCGACCAGAAGGTCTTCAGCGCGTCCTCGGGGGAGACCGCCCCCTCGATCGCACCATCCGGCGCCAGCTCCGCGGCGAACCCGCCGATCCCAGACAGCTCGTGTTTCGTTCCGCCTGCATCCCACCAGGCCGGATTGGTCATGAACCCGTTCGCGACGAGCGCGCCCCCGGGCTGCCGCTCGTAGCGGTAGATCCGATTGGCGTTCGTGCGGTACCGTGGGGGCAGGACCTCGCCGGTGGCAGCGTCGGCGGCGAGAATGGTCCCGAGCTGGTCTCCGAGCTCGATCCGGGTCCTGGGGCCCAGGGTGGAGGTGGCGGTGGCTCGGCCCTCGGGCGAGCGCACCTGCGCGGCCCATTGGAGCAGGCCGTCTGCGTAGGAGAGGCCGAGCGACTCCGACAACACCTCGGGCGCGCCGAGGGTGGTGAACCAGCGGGGCGCGCCGTCCTTGTCCCACGACGCGAGGAACGCGTAGCCCTGGCTCGGCCCGTCGCCGTAGTCGGGCGCGACGTGCCAGGGCCCGAAGGAGAGCGCGCCGTACCGGAAGTGCCCAGCGAGGTAGGTGTTCCCCGCCGGGTCCTGGGTGCCCGCGATCCCCAGCCCAGTGCCCCCGTGCTCCACATTCACGGCGCGGACCACCTGCACCTCGCCGTCGAGGTCGAACCCCACGAGCCAGAACACCTCGCTCACGCCGGCGGGCGCCGGGGGCACCACGTCGACGCGATCGAGCTGGAGCGAGCTGTAGGGCTCGATGGCGATGACCCGGCTCCGGCCGGCGACGAACAACCAGGCGTCACCGCCGTCCCAGGTGAGGTGGGGCAGCTCGTCCATGCTCACGCCGCCGATGGTATGCCACCAGACGGCGTGTCCGTCGGGGCGGAGGCGGGCGAGGAAGCCGTCCCGGTAGTCCTGGGAGGGCTGGAGGGTCTGATCGGGCCCCAGGCCGATCGCGGGGCTGCCGCCATACCGCCCGGCGACCACGACGTCCCCTCCGGGGAGGGCCTCGACGGAGTGCACCTCGATCGGGAGCTCGCTGGACAGGTGGACGACCCAGTCGAGCGTGGGGCAGCCGGCGAACGGGTCGACGGCAGCGGGAGGAGCCGCGGGGGGCGGCTCCGGGGTGCAGGCGAGCAGCAGGGTGATCACGGACACCCCGCGGCATCGACGGTCCCGCCCGGTGGGTCGCCGTTCATGGGGCAGGCGTCACAGGCGTTCTGAATGCCGTCGCCATCGCTGTCGGTCGGGGAGACGGGCCGGGTAATCGGGAGCGTGGTGGTGAAGTCCACCCCGTCGTCGCGCACCGCGAACACGATCACCTGGGTGGCCGTCGGAGCGAGTGCTGTGAGCTCGTTCACCGCGTACCGCGTGTACAGGTCGGGGAAGGTGTCGGCGTCGAGGTCCTCGACCGCGGTGGTCAGCGGGGCAGCGCCGTTGAGCGAGACCGGCCCGAGGTCGGCCACGTCCAGCGCTGCGGAGCCCCAGACGATGACGGGGACGCGATACGCGGCGCCGCTCGTCGGGATCGGGGGCACGGCGCAGTGCGGGTAGACGGTCGCGTCGAGGTGCGCCCACCCAGGTGGCTGCGGACCCTCGCTGGGTGCGTTGGGGGTCCCACCACCATGAAAGTCCGCAGTGTTCTGGAAGCGGAAGTCGAGGTTGCTCCAGTCGTCGAAGCCGGTCATCACCTGGGTTTCGACGCCGTCTCGATTGTTGAGGTTGGCGGCGTAGCCGGCGTCCGTAGCCACACCGTTGCAGTTGAAGTCGATGCGGCGGTCGACTGCGACGACCGCCCCTGCGACGTCCCGGTGGACCGGGGCGGCAGCCTTCACGATAGTGTCCGGTATAAACCCGGACCATTCGCCGGGTCGTCTCGAAGGGGCGCAACGCATCGAGATGGGTCGTCGGGGTTGTTGAGAGCACAAGGTGGCGTCCTTCGAGCATAGATCGCCCTTGGAGGGATC
>JBIKWC010000272.1:0-9805 GCA_044356535.1 Myxococcota bacterium | reverse complement strand
TGTCGGGGGCGGCGCCCCTGACCCACACGACAGACACGAAGATTGAGCTTCGCTCGTGCGAAGCGCGAGCGAGGACCAATTCGCGCCTGCCACGGTCCACCGACCGCGACCTCCAGGGTGAGGATCAGCGAACTCGTGAGCCGGTCGTCGGCGGTGTTGTCGAGCTCCACCAACACGAACACCCGGCTGCCCAGCCGCTTGCCGATCTGCGCGGTCTCCGAGGGTGCCCGCAACGTGGGGCGGTCGGACACGGCGAACCGCACCTTGCGGACCACTTCGCCGGATCGGTGGGCCGTGCACGCCGCAGCGAGCAGGAGCAACAACGGGAACCTGGGCATCGCGGTGGGCCTGTGCAAGATCCGCGCCACCAGCTCCTGGCGGCGCGCGAGTGACGGACCGCCCCGTTCGTGGGCATGTGGAGCAGCGGGTGGTACGACAAGTGGGGGAGCGACACATGCGGCGGAGAGACCTTCTCCTGGGCGGGTTGGCGACCGGAGCGGCCGCGCTCGTGGGTTCACGGGCGTGGGGGGCTGGCTTCGGGCAGGCCCCTGCGGGGGCAGCGTCGCTGCTCCTCCCGGAGGGGCGCCGCGCGGAGCGGTGCCTCGAGCTGTTTCTGTACGGAGGCCTCGGTCCGTTCGAGAGCTTCTACGTCGTGGACGCGTACGGACGGCCCCGCGATCGCGAGTTCCCGAACCAGCAGTGGTGGCTCTTCGAGCGGGATCACGAGCGGGTCTTCGAGCAGGAGTGCGGCCTCTCGTCCGCCGGCGACTACCTCGCGCCGTTCGGCACCGACGCCGTCGGGCAGACGGTGCAGCTCGGCCCGATGGTGCGGGCCTTCCGCGATCGCCCCGATCTGCTCGCCCGCATGCGGGTCGTGGTCATGGCGCACGACCTCGAGCCGCACGAGGCGGCGATCCCGCTCGCGCTGTCGGGGTTCCGGCTCGGGAACGCCCGGATGGCGGGCACGGGGGCCCACCTCCAGCGGTACTTCCAGGAGCGCGACGGCGCCCGCCCCACGCCGCACAGCTACGTGTTCACCCCGCTCACCGAGCTCTCGACCGACAACATCCGGGCGGCCTCCGCCGTGGGGCTCCACCCGGGCAGCGCGCGGCCGCTCAACCTGAAGATCGGTCCGTCGAACTCCTTCCCGGAGCAGCTCGCCCGGGGCACGGTGGGGGATCGGCGCGTCGCGGTCGACGCCCTCCGCGCCCACCTGCAGGCCCAGGCGACCCTGCGCTACGAAGGCCCGGTGGGCGAGACCCTGCGGTCCCGGGCCCTGGCCGACCACGCCTACGCGCTCGAGGCGCTGAGCAGCTCGGAGGCCCTGGCCGGCGTGATCACCCCCGAGCTGTTCGCGCGGCGCCAGGGCGCGAGCTGCTCCGCCGACAACCTCGACCTCACCGGGATGTCGCTCGAGGCCGCAGTCGCGCTGCTGACCCACCCGACGGACGCCGCCCGGTACGCGCTGGTGGTGGACGGTGGCCTCGTCCCGGCCGACGGGGGCGGAGCGCTCGACACCCACAACCTCCACCTCTCGACCCACGCCCGCAACCTCGGACACTCGTTGCGGGAGCTCGCGGCGCGGATCAACCGCCCCGACGAAGCCGACCCGC
This sequence comes from Myxococcota bacterium, assembly GCA_044356535.1. GTDB lineage: Bacteria > Myxococcota_A > UBA796 > UBA796 > JACKER01. The sequence continues at coordinate 8,192 of JBIKWC010000272.1, read as the reverse complement.
GCAAGCTCGACCTCGACGACACGATGATCGCCATCACCGCCGAGTTCGGGCGGACGCCGTTCGAGCAGGACCTGTCGTTGGGGGGCACGAACCACCACCCCTACGGCTACGTGCAGGTGGTGCTGGGGGGGCCCGTCGGTCCCGACGAGGCCGGCGTGTCGGGCGCGATCGGACCGGACGGCGTAGCCACCGACTACTCGACGCCGTCGGAGTTTCGGGCCGCGCTGCTGGCGGGGATGGGGTTGTGGCCCTTCGCGAGCGAGTCGTTCGCAGTCGGGGACATCCGGGACGTGGGCACCGAAGCCGACGGGCTCCGCAAGGTGTTGTCGACCGTGCTGGGGGTGCGCTCGTGATCGCGCTGGTCCTGTGGTCGTGTTCGTCCGAAGCCCCCACCAGCGGCGTCGTCCCCGGGACGGTGCCCGCCCCGCGCCCCGAGCCCACGGAGCCGACGGTGCCGGAGCCACCGCTGCCCGCCGTGTGTGATGCCGGCGATGCGGCCTGGGTCGCGCGCACCCTGCCTTTGGCGCTCGGTCGCCGGGCCCACGGCTCCGACGAAGCACGGTTGTGGCGCGAGGTCGCGGCGACCTGGGGCCGCGACGTCGCGGTCCGCGCGATGGCCCGCACCCCGGCAGGTCAGGCGGCGTGGACCGACTGGTTCGAGGACGAGCTGTTCGTGGCGCGCACGGGGGACAAGGAGTTCGGCTCCTGCTTCCGCACCGCCCGGCTGCCCGACCAGGGCGGAGACCTCGCTGGGTGGCTGCGGGACACGCCTCCCACGGCCCTGTACCCCCGGGGCACGTTCTCGATGGCCGACGTGCTCCAGGACGCGATCGCCGCGGACGACGTGAGCGTGATCCACCGCACGTACCTGTTCGCGCGGATGGCCCGGCCCACGGTGGGCGCGAACGTGTCGGCGGAGGAGCTCGAATACAACGCGCGGGTGAACTTCGGCGAGCTGTTCCTGCAGACGTACCTTCACCGCAACAACACCTGCATGGCGTGCCACAACAGCGAGTACTCCGTCACGCCGGACACCACGTTCCCGTTGCCCGGCCTCGTCGAGAAGGCCGTGTTCGGCGCGTCCTCCGGGCTGGTGGTGGTGGACGCGGCCCACGCGATGTTCGCGGTCGACGGCGTGGTCCGCGACCCCCGGGTCCGGATCGAGGACCGGCAGCTCGTGGTGACGTACCCGGGCTTCGAGCCCTGGGGCATGAGCGGCGCGTGCGGCAGCTTCTGGGACCCCGCCGACCGCGTGGCGGAGCCGGACTGGCTCGGTCAAGATGAACGGTTCCTGGTGGGACCCTACGGTTCTGATGGGTCGGTGTGGGACGTGGAGTCGCGCTTGCGCGCGGGGATGGAGGGCCTGCGCGGGCAGGGCCTGGTCGTCGGAGACGACGGCTCGGTGGACGGCGATCAGGCGCTCGCCTGGCTCGTCGCGATGCACCTCGCGGACCGCGTGTGGACCCAGGCCGTGGGGGCGCCGCTCACCATCGCGCACGGGTTCCCGCGCAACGAAGGCCAGCAGCAGATCCTGGGCCGGCTCACCCGGGCCCTCGTGGACCGGTGGTCGCTGGCGGACCTGCTCGTCGCAGTGACCGCGGAGCCAGCGTTCAACCCAGGCACGTCGTGTGGCGCGGATCCGTACGGCCTGCCCGCCGTGTACGACCCCTGGACCACGACGGCGGCGCCCGGTCAGGAGGGGAACGGCCCGGGCGACGCGGTCCACGCGCTGCCGCCACGCGCCCTGTTGCGTTCCGCCCACGATGCCCTGGGCTGGCCCGCGCCGCCCGAGTGGCGCCTGGAGGGCGAGGAGGAGACGGTCCTGGCAGCGATCGGCGTGTTCCTGCGCGAGTCCCAGCCAGGCTTCGCGGGCTCCGACTTCCAGGGGTTCCTGGAGTTCGAGGCAGCGTACGGCGCCTGTGTCCACCCGTTCGGCGCAGCTCCGAACGACCTGATCGACGCGCTCGTGGCGTCGGCCCCGGAGCGCGTGGCGACAGCGGGGGACCTCGCGGGGGTGGTGCGTGACCGCCTGCTGCACGACGCCGCGATGGACACGCGGGAGGTGGAGCTCCTCGAGGTGCTGCTCGGGGTCCCGCTCGACACCCCGGCCGCCGAGGTGCCGGCGCTGCGCGAAGGCCTCGGGGCGTACTGTGGCGCGCTCCTGTTGTCCCCTGGCTTCTGGCTGGCGACCGAGGCTCGCCTCGGGACGGTGGCGCCGACGTGGTCGTCGGTCGAGGCCGACTGCCTCGTGGTGGCCGACGGCGTGCAGCGCACGGCGCGCGGCGCGCAGTGCGAAGCGGGTCGGTTGTCGTTCCCGGGTGCGCCGTGATCTGGTGCCTGGCGGCCTCCGCGGCCGAGTGGGAGGAGGCGAACGCGGCCTTCGGGTTCCCTCGGACGGCAGAGTGGACGAACGAGGTGGAGCTGGCGGACGTCGACGGCGACGGCCACGTGGACCTGCTGTTCGCCAACGGCGCCGGCTACAGCACGCCGGAGCGCGCGGAGGCGTCGCGGTTGTTCGTGCACCCCGATCCGGCCGGACCGCTGGTCGAGGCGCCCCGCACCCTGCTCGGGGATCCGGGGCACGCGCGGTCGGTGAAGGCCCGGGACTTCGACGGGGACGGGTTCGTCGACGTGTTCCTGGCCATGACCTACCAGGAGCCCGCGCGCCTGCTGCTGGGCGACGGCGCAGGCGGGCTCGTGGCGTCGACCTCGATCCCGACCGACCTGCACGACCTCGGCGACGCCGAGCCGGCCGACGTCGACCTCGACGGAGACCTGGACCTGGTGCTCGCGGACTGGGGCGCGGACGACGCGCTCTCGAACGGCGGCGGCCCGGTGGTGTTGTGGCGGAACGACGGCGGCGGCGTGTTCACCGACGTGACCGCGACCGCGATGCCCCCGTTGCGGGTGGGGATGTCCTGGGACCTGGAGGTCGCCGACGTCGACCAGGACCGCGACCTCGACGTGCTCGTCAGCTGCAAGGTGTGCACGGGGTCGGTGTTGCTGGTGAACGACGGGACGGGGACCTTCACCGACGCCTCGACCCAGCTCCCGCAGGCGGGCAACAACTACGACTTCGAGCTGATGGACCTCGACGGCGACGACGACCTCGACGTGGTCACCATCAACGACGGGCCGCGCCTGCGGGAGTCCGTGTGGCTCAACGACGGCGCGGGGACCTTCGTCGACGCGACGGCCACCTGGCTCCCAGACTCCGAGAACAGCGGGCTCGACGACAACGTGTCGTGCTTCGTGGACGCGGACGGCGACGGGGACGCCGACTGGCTCATCGGCTCGCTGTCGGACCCGGATCGCGTGCTGTTCCAGGACGGGGGGGTGTTCCGCCTCGAGACCGACGTGCTGGACGGTCCGCGAACGTTCGGGACCCTGGCGATGGCCCTCGCGGACCTCGACGAAGACGGGCGGATCGATCTGGTCACCGCGCAGGGGGAGGTGCTCACGCCGGAGCACGTCTGGCGCGGGGTGGACGTGCCCGTCGACGCCCACGCGCCGGTCGTGACCCGGGTGGCGCTCGAAGCCGACGTGGTGCGCGCGCGGATCCACGACCGCAAGACCCCGGTCGCCGCCCACGACTTCGTGGCGGTGGTGCGTACGCAGCTCGGGGACACGCCGCTGTTCCACCACGGGGGAATGGAGTTCTCGGCGGCGCTGCCCGCGGGCGCCCGCTCCTGGCAGGTCTGTGCGACGGACCGGCAGGGCAACGAGGCCTGCTCGGTGGCCGAGCCGCTGGTGGTGGACTCGGGGACGCCCCCGGCGGAGCACACGGGGCAGCACACCGGCGAGGTCACCGAGGTGCCGGAGCACACGGGCCTCGACCATACGGGCGCCCTGCCGACGAGCACCGCAGACGAGGTCCGCGAGCCGAAGGCGGGCGGCTGCGGGTGCGACCAGGTCCCGGGCAGGCCGTGGGCAGCGCTGGCGCTGGCTGGACTGCTGGTGGTCCGGAGGGGCTCGCGGACGTCCAGGGGCGCGGCTCCGCGCGCGGGGGAGGGACGCGGACGCGCCTGAGAACCGCGTGCTGGGCTGGTGAGGTCCGGCCCGAGGTCTGCATCGGAGAGGGTCGAACCCGAACCGAAGGTGGCCCATGACCTCGCCCTCCCTCACGCTCTCGTTGTTGCTGGCGGCGTGCAGCGCCCCCCTGGCCGCTACCCCCGAAGCCACCGCCCCCGCCGGGCTGGAGCGGGTGCTCACCGCCGGTTGCGCGGGCTACGCCACGATCCAGGGTGCCATCGACGCCGCTGAGGACGGTGATGTCGTCGAGGTGTGCGCCGGGACCTGGGACGAGCGCCTGACGATCACCGGCAGGGAGCTGACCCTCCGGTCGCTCGACGGCGCCGCCGACACGACGATCGACGCCCAGACGCTCGGGAAGGCCCTCCGCATCAGCGGCGGGGCGGTGGTGACGGTGGAGGGCTTCACGTTTCGGAACGGCCGCGGTGGCGCTGGCGGCGACGTGTCGTGCGAGGCGTCCACCCTCGACGGCGGCGGTGCCTACGTGCTGGGCGGCTTCCTGGCGCTGGCGGACGCCACCTTCCGCGCCAACACCGCCGACAGCGAGGGCGGCGGCCTGTTCCTGGACGGGGACCACGAGCTGATGGACAGCACCTTCGAGGACAACCACGCCACCTGGGGCGGGGGCGCCTGGGTGAACGAGAGCCTCGGCGAGCTGCACGACAACACGCTGATCGGCAACACCTCCACCGACGACGGCGCCGGGCTCTACGTCTTCGGCGGTGCCCCCGACGTGCGGGCGAACACGTTCCGCCTGAACGACTCCGACGACGAGGCGGGGGGGCTCCGGGTGAAGCTCTCGGCGGCGTCGGTGCGGGACAACACGTTCACCGACAACCACGCGGACTACCGGGGTGGCGCCGTGAAGGTCTCGCACGGGGACTCCGTGTTCTCGGGGAACACCTACGAAGGCAACAGCGCCTGGGTCTCGGGCGGCGCGGTGCTGGCGGCGGACTCCGGCTCCACGTTCCGGAACGAGCGGTTCGTGGACAACACCGCGGCCTTGGACGGAGGAGCGATCGCCATCCTGGACGGGTGGGATCCGATGCTGCTGGAGGACTGCAGCTTCGAGGGCAACCACGCGGACGCCGACGGCGGGCACCTGTTCGTCAGCGTCGCAGGCCAGACCGTGACGCTGCGGCGGCTGGAGCTCTCCGGCGGCTCGGCAGACCGAGGGGGTGCGCTGTTCGTCGAGGACACGCGGGTCCGGGTGGAGAACACGGTGTTCGTCGACAACGACGCAGTGCTCTCGGGCGGCGCGGCCTACCTCGACACGGTGGAGGGTGACCTCGTGAACAACGTGGTCGGGTGGAACACCGCCCCGCAGGGGTCGGCGGTCACGTTCGCGGACAGCGGCGGCGTGGCGGTGACGAACACGGTGTTCCGGTCGAACACGGGCAGCGCCGCGAGCGCGCGCGCGGCCGGTGGCGCGCCGACGTTCACCTACGACGACTTCAGCGGCAACGACGGGAACTTCTCGGGCATGGCGGGGGTGGCGGGGACTGCGGGGAACCTGATGACGCTCCCTGGCTTCGTGAACGCGTCGCGGGGCAACTTCCACCTGCGCGCCACGAGCCACCTGCGGAACGCGGGCGCCCCGGCGATCCTGGACGAAGACGGCACGCGGTCCGACATCGGGCGGTACGGCGGCCCGCGCTCGCCGTGAACGTCAGCTCGCCAGCTCCGCCCACGGGAGGTGGTGCTGCAGGAGGTGGCTCCCGCGCACCACCCGCGGGTCCACGCCGAAGTGGGAGGCAAGGAGCTCCGCGTGCCGCAGGCCGGTGATGCCGTCGGACCGCGTCGCGACCACCTGCACCCGGTCCGGGGAGAGCCGGGGCGGGCGCGAGAGCGGGCTCGTGGGCCGGTACACCGCCTCGAGCGCGTCCCGGAGTGCCTCCGCGGTGCCCCCCGTCCCGAAGCGGCCGTGCTGGTGGGCGAACAGCGCCAGCGACCCCAACGGAACCACCAGGAGCAGCGACGCCAGCTCGTCGACGAGGGTGCCGAGCAGGGCGGCGGTGTAGCCCCCGAGCGACATCCCCGCGAGGTGGACCGGGCCGTGGCCCTCCGCGCGCAGCCAGGCGACCAGCGCCGTGAGGTCCCAGACCGCCTGCCGGAACCCCTCGTTGGTGAAGCGGGGGTCGGGCGCGGGGAAGGCGGGACGGTTCGAGACCGGGGCGCGGGGACCGTGGAAGGGCAACACTGGGAGCACGACGTTCCGCCCCGCGCGCCGCCACCGTCGGATGGGCCACAGCGCGGGCTCGGGCGCTCCCCCGCCCCGGTACCCGTGGAGCACCACGACCACCGGCCCCCGCACCGCGGGGTCCCCGAACCACCGGGCGTGCGCCGTCCGGTTCTCCAGGATGCCGTCGTACTGTGCCCGGATCTCGTCGGTGGCGACCTCGTACCCGGAGGGCCACTGGACGCTCCACGCGGGGCCCGCCGCAGTGAGGGTCCGGCGCAGGGTGGTCTCGGCCGCGGGGCCCTCGCGCAGCCACCCCCCGGGGAACGGCAGGTGGGCAGGGTCCTCCCAGGTGGGGCGCAGCGCGGTCAGGCGGGTGAGGCGCTCGGCGGCTCCCATCGCGGCGATCCGCGCGTCTGCGGCACCCCCGAGGCGTCGCGCGGCCAGCGCATCCACCCGCGCGTACAGGTCGTCGAGCCTGCCCACGGCGCCCCCCACGTCGACGTAGCCACCCGGAGGGCCGGGGGCACCACGTCGACGCGATCAGGTCGCCTTCGGGGCCCGTTTCGGACAGGAGCAGGAAGAAAGGAACGGAAGGAAGGCAGGAAGGTCCTCGTCGACCTCGGCGATATCGTCGGTCAGGCCGCCTTCGAGGACCTTTCGGACAGGAGCACGAAGGAAGGAACGGACCGGGAAGGCCGGCGTTCGGGTGGAGGCGGAGCGAGCCGTCGAAGTCTTTGCAGCGGCGGGACGCGCGCGGGTCACTCGCCGGGAGGGTGGAAGCGGATGGCGAAGCCCTCGGTGTTGACCCGGTCGGATCGCGCGAGCTCCCGACCGACGGGGTCCACGAGGGTGTACGGCGCCTCGGACCAGCCCACGAGCCACAAGCCCCCGTCGGCGGCCCAGGTCACATCGGCCATGGTCTGCGTGTTCCTGCCCTTCACCTCCCACCCGCACCGGAACTGGTCCTGTTCGTCGAACAGCCCGAACCACCCGTCGGACTCCAGCACCCCGCTGCCGAACGTCACGGCGCGGTCGGTCCCCGCGCCGAACTCTCGTGTGAACTGCAGCGTGCCGGCAATGGCCAGGTGTGGGCCGGCTGGTGCCCCGGCCCATGCAGCAGCCCCTCCAATCGGGGCGTGAATGGACGCTGGAGCGCCCGATGCCGCAAGCGCGATGTGAACGCCGTTGGCGCCACCATCCGGTGGACCTGGAAGGGTCTGCGACCTCCCGGTCGCGTCGACCCAGGATGTGGGCGTGACCACCGTACCGAACAAATGGACCCCGCCATCTGACCACTTCGAGTCGAACACGTTCATCGAACTCGAAAATCCGAACGTCGGCAACCCGACGACACGTCCTGTTGCAGGGTCGACCCCCAGCAGAGAGGCGCCAGTGCTCGTGGCGGACACCGGGAACCGGACGCCCGCGCTCGTCCCGTACGTCGCCGTGAGGTCACCGGGTTCGTTCTTGTGAGACACCACCCACTGCAGCCCGTCTCCGACCCAGAACAGCCCCGTGGTGAAGGACCAGATCGGCCCCCCCACCGAAGTGAGCCACCGAAGCCGGCCAGTGGCGTCGAACGACCCCACCCAGGCGTCCTGGTCGTTCCGCTCCTCGAGGTCGTACCGGGAGATCTGCAGGTCGCCCACCGTCAGGTACGGCTCGTTCAATCCCGCGGCGAGGTACACGTTGCCGGCGGGGTCCTCGGCTACGGAGAATCGCCCTTGCACACCGCCCATCGTGAGGACGCGCTCCACAGCGCCGTCCCCGGCCACGCGCACGGCGTAGCCCCCCGGCCCATCGACCGGGTACGACACGCCGTCGAAGACCAAGGTCGTGACGTAGGCGCCAGTGACCCACACGCCGTCGCCCACCACCACGAGGTCGTCGACGCCGCCCTGAATGTCGCGGGACCACCGGAGCCGCCCCTCGGGGGACAACCGGGCGACGAAGCCGCCGGTCTCCCAGGACAACAGGT
>JBIKWC010000531.1:0-2800 GCA_044356535.1 Myxococcota bacterium | reverse complement strand
GTACACGATGATGTTGGAGTCGACCGCCATCCCGACCGTGAGCGCGATGCCGGCGATGCCCGGGAGCGTGAGCGTGGCGCCGAACATGGCGAGGGACGCCATCAACATCAGCACGTTCACGAGGAGGGACAGGTTCGCGATGACGCCGCTCGTCTGGTACCAGAGGACCATGAACACGCAGACGAACAACGAACCGACGAGTGCCGCCACCGTCCCCTGGTAGATGGCGTCCTGCCCGAGGGAGGCGCCGACCTGCCGGACCGAGGCGACCACGACCGGGGCGTCGAGGGCGCCGGTGCGCAACACGAGCGCCAGGGTCTGCGAGTCCTTCAGGGGCTCGGCCGACGACTTCATCTCGATGCGCGCCGCGCCGCCGCAGATCTGCTCGCGGATGCCCGGGGCGCTCTGGATGTGCCCGTCGAGCACGATCGCGAACCGCTTGCCGACGGCCTTCCCGGTGAGCTCGCAGAAGATCTGGCCGCCGCGCGGCTTGAACTCGAGGGTGACGTACGGGTCGTTGTTGGTGTCCCAGCCGACGCCGGCGTTGTTCACGTCGTTTCCGGTGAGCGCGACCTCGGCGAGGACCGGGATCGGCGCGAGGCGTTCGTCGAGGCCGGTCTCCTTGTTCTGCTGGTACAACCACAAGAGCTGCCGGTCTTCGGGCAGCTTCTTGTTCTGCCAGGCCCACTGGTTGAGCAGGCGGTCGTCCGCGTACTGGTCGGGCGGCATCGCCACCCGGGCGTCGGCGAGGACGCGCTCCACCGCTGCGTCCTCGAACTCCTCGTCCACCATGTGGAACTCGAGCACGGCGGTGGTCCCGATGGCGTCGACCGCGGACTGCACGTCCTCGAGCCCCGGGAGCTGCACCTCGATGCGCCCGCCGCCCTTCTTGGCGATGGACGGCTCCTTCACGCCCGTGGCGTTGACCCGCTTGCGGAGCGTCTCGAGGACCTGCTCGACCGCCTGGCCGCGGACCTCCTCCTGGCGGGTCTCCTTGAGCTGGAAGCGGTGGGTGGTCCCGGCGGTGTCGACGTACTCGTAGTCGTTGGCGCGCTTCGCGAAGAAGGACTGGAGGTCGGCGAGCTTGGCCGCCGTCGTGAGCTCGAGCATGGGGGTCGAGTAGTCGCGCCGCGCGTTCTCGAGGACGATGCCCTCCTTCTCGGCCTGCTCCTTGAGGTACACGAGATCGCGGCTCACCTGGCCGAGCACGGCCTCCTCGAGATCGACCTGCAGGGTGAGGTCGATGCCGCCGACGAGGTCGAGACCGAACACGATCTTCGAGTCGGGCAGGTACGCAGCCAGCGCCGAGACCGCGCTCTTGGGCCGATCCTGCTGGACGGCGGGGTCGACGGCGGCCTCTGGGACGGGCGGGAGCAGCGCGCCCGGGAGGGGCCCGGAGAGGAGCACGGCGACGGTCTCGCGGTCCTCCTGCAGCGACCAGTACCGACCGTCGGGGGCGACGGCGCCCTGGGCGAAGCCGTCGACCGCGACGATCGCGAAGGGCACGCCGTCCCCGAAGGGAGCGCCTGGAGTGGACGCCGGGCCCGGGAGCACGGTCGTCTTCACGGTGTCGCCGTCGATCGAGAACGAACCGAGCGTGGTGGGAATCGGGGTGACCCCGGCGGGGGCCTGGAGGGCGTCGACCTTGGGGAGCGCGTCGGCCCAGAACGCCACCTCGGTGGCCGGGACGAGCGCGAGGAGTTCGGCCAGCGGACCAGCAGCGGGGACCTCGGCGCCCGGGGCGGGCACCTGGACGAACGCGGTCGGAGCGAACAGGGTGGTGGCGCCGGCCCGGGACGCGAGCCGGGCCACCGCCGCCTTGTCGCCGCCCGCCGCGAGCTTGATCGACACGTCGGTCGCGTCCGATTCGACCTTGGCGACGGGAACGGCAGCCGCCTTCAGGCGGGCGTCGACCACGGCAGCGAGCGCGACCGGGTCCCCCTGGCCGACCGGCAACGTGACGTCGAGGGAGGTCCGCTTGGCGCCGGGTACGTCGACGCCCGAGGCGGCGTTGGCGAACCGATCTTCGGCGCTGTCCTGGACGAACGTCGGCAACAGGACGTACACCGAGCCGAGCACGAGGCCCAGCACCGCAGAGATCCTCAACCAGTAGCTGCCTTCCACGTGCGCTCCCTAGGCCTGCGCCGGCTTGTTGCGACGGGCGATCGTGGTCTTGTCGATGGTGAGGGTCACCCCCTCCCCCACTTCGAGCTCGACCGTCTCGGGCGCGACCGACGCCACGAGGCCGTGGATCCCGCTCGCCGTGACGACCCGATCCCCCTTGGCCAGCGAGGAGACGAGGGTGTCGTGCTCGCGCTTCTCCCGCATCTGCGGGAGGAGGACGAGGACCACGAACACCCCGAAGATGGCGAGCGCGGGGAGGAGATCGATCGGGTTCAAATGGGCACCGGGTGCGGTAGGCCAGACGAAGGTCGCGGAAAAACGCTGCAGAAGGGAAGCACTGCCCCAGGGATGTCAAGGGGGGTGCTCCGACCACCTACCGGATTGACCGGACGGCCCGCGGCGCTTATCGGCTCGCCCGTGTCCCCGCCAGCAGACCACGACCTCGACCTCTGGGACTTCGTGCTCCCCTCGGAGCACATCGCCCGACACCCCCCGTCCGTGCGCTCCGCCGCCCGGCTGCTGGTGCTCGCGCGGGAGGGCGGCGCGCCCGAGGACCGCGGGATCCGCGACCTCCCCGGGCTGCTGCGTCCGGGCGACCTGCTCGTGGCCAACGACAGCCGGGTGGTGCCCGCCCGACTCCGGTCGCAGCGGGACACGGGCGGGAAGGTCGAGCTCC
>JBIKWC010000300.1:0-8953 GCA_044356535.1 Myxococcota bacterium | reverse complement strand
TTGAGCCCGCGCTCCACGAGCGTGGCGGCCATCACCTGGGCGTTCTCGACCACGCGGCCGATGTACTCCTTGAAGTCGGGGCGGAGGGCCTCGCCGAACGCCACCGCCTTTGCGGCGATCACGTGCTCGAGGGGGCCGCCCTGGGTCCCCGGGAACACGGCCTTGTTCATCGCGTTCGCCCAGTCCTTGTTGGCGAGGATCAGGCCACCGCGCGGACCGCGCAGCGTCTTGTGCGTGGTGGTGGTGACGAAGGCGCAGTGGGGCACGGGGCTCGGGTGGTACCCGGTGCACACGAGGCCCGCGATGTGCGCGATGTCGGCGATGAGCAGGGCGCCGACCTCGTCGGCGATGGTCTTGAAGCCCGCGAAGTCGATGGTGCGTGCGTAGGCCGAGGCGCCCGTGACGATCATCTTCGGGCGGTGCTGGAGCGCGAGCTCGCGGACGCGATCGAGGTCGATGCGCCCCGTGGCCACGTCCACCTGGTAGTGCACGGCCTTGTACAACATCCCCGAGCTGTTCACCGGCGACCCGTGCGTGAGGTGGCCACCGTGGGACAAGTCGAGCCCGAGGATCGTGTCGCCGGGCTGCAGCGCGGCCAGGTAGACCGCGGCGTTCGCCTGGGCGCCCGAGTGCGGCTGGACGTTGGCCCCCACCGAGCCGAACAGCTGCTTGGCGCGGCTGCGAGCGAGCTCCTCGACCTGGTCCACGAACTCGCACCCGCCGTAGTAGCGCTTCCCGGGGAGGCCCTCGGCGTACTTGTTGGTGAGCACGCTCCCCTGGGCCTCGAGGACGGCCCGCGAGACGTAGTTCTCGGAGGCGATGAGCTCGAGGTCTTCCTGCTGGCGGCGGAACTCGGAGCGGATGGACGCGTAGACCGCGGGATCCTGATCGGCGAGCACGGACATGGAGCCTCCGGCCGGCCCCCGTAACCAGCCCGCCCCCGCGCGACGGTTCAGCCCCCCTTCTTCTTCACCTGTTTGCCGCGCTTCTCGGGCTTCCCGCCCGCCCCACCGCCCTCGCTCTGGAGCAGGGCGTCCGCTTTCTTCCTGGCTTCGTCCAGGACCCGGTCGGCTGCCTTGCGCGCCTGGTCCTTCACGACCTTCGCCGCCGCCTCGGCCGCCACCTTCTCGGCGGGCCCGTCGGCTTTCTGAACGAGCCGCTTCGCCTTCGCGTCCGCCTCCTCGATCAGCCGGTTCGCTGCTGCCTTCGCTTCGTCGAGGATCTGGTCCGCTCGGGCCCGGAGGGCATCCGACGCGACCCCGGGCACACCGCCCCCGTCGCCGAGCGCCACCGACACCTTCGGGTCGTCGAAGGTGCCCTGGAGCCGCACCACCACGTCCTGCTTGCCCTTCCCCGCCTTCGCGCCCACGAGCTCGAGGAGCTGGCCGACGGGCACCTCCGCGGTGAACGCGAGATCGAGCGTTCGCGCCGCCACGTCCGCGGTGCCCTGCATTCGGGCGCCGAGAGACCCGAGCGACACGTCGACCGGCGCGAGATCGAGGACCCCCTGCTTCAGCACGTACTGCAGCACGTTGCCGGCGAACTCGACCGCGCCGAGCCCAGCGCCCGCCGCTGGCCCGAGCTTCTGCTCCGCGGCCTTCAGTGATGGCGCCTTCACGCTGCCGGTCGGGGCGAGCTTGCCTGCAGACTGCGTGATCTTCAGGTCGGGCGTGCCGTCCTTCGCGAGCCGCGTGCGCATCGAGAAGCCGGAGTCGAACCTGCCGCTCATCCGCTCCAACACCGGCGCCATCCGCTGCAGGGTCAGGAAGGTGGTCGCGGTGCGTCCGATGTCGAGCGACACCGCGTCGACGGCCAGGTCGAGGTCCGCGGCCTCGGCGGTGGGCGCGGCGTAGCTGCCGGACATCACGACGCGCCCGCCGAGCATCCCGGCGCGGAGGTCCTCCATCCGCACCACCCCCCCGCGCACCGTGAGGAGGCCGCCCACGTCCGTGAGCTCCACCCGGCGGGTCACCACCTCGCGGAACGCGCTCGTCACGCGGAGATCGAGGTCCAGGGGGACCGCGACCAGCAGGCCCTCGTCGGTCGTGGTCCCGGCCTCGGTGTCCCGGCCCTGGAACGGGCGGAGGTCGAGGTGCTTGGATCCGAGCGCGAGGTCACCCGTGAGTACGTCGCCGCCGAGAGCGTAGCCCACGAGGTTGTCGAGGCTCCCGGACGCGGAGAGATCGGAGTCCCCGAACGTCACCTGGGCGCTGCGGAGCTCGGCGGTCCGGGGCGTGAAGCCCACCGAGAGATCGTCCACCACCACCGGATCGGGCATCGACGTGGTCACGAACCGGATCTTGCGGCCGCGCACCTCGCCGCGCGCCTGGATGCGGTCGGGGTTCGGCGCCTCGAAGTCGCTCTGCGCGCCGGCGAAGGCCACGTCGACCTCGAGCACGCCGCCCGGGACCTCCGTGCCCTCCGGGACCGGCAGCGCCGTTCCCAGCGCCCCCAGGTCCACCGTCCCCTTCGCGGCGAGGTCGACGAGCGGGTTGCCGAACATCCGCGCGACCGTGCCGTGCGCCTCGAAGGGCGCACCACCCGTCGAGAACCGGAGCGTCTCGAGCGCCAGCGCGGTGCTCGCGCTCGGGCCCTCCTCGTGGGTCACCCGCGCCTTCACCGCGAGGTCGCGTACCTCCGAAGGCAGCGACGGGTACGCGAACGCGGCGTCCTTCACGTCGAGGGACACGTCGAACGTGGGCCACACGTCGGCGGCGGAAGAGTAGCGGCCCTTCACGGAGCCGCCGAACGCCACGTTGCCCGAGGTCTTCACGCCCGCCATCGACCCCTGGTAGGCGTTGGGCACCAGCGACAAGAGCGGCCCGAAGGTGATGTCCTCGGCCGCGAACTTCAGGTCGGTCGACCAGTCGTCGCCGACGGGCACCAGCGAGCCCGCGAGCGACAGCGGCAGGTCGTTGATCGCGAGCTTCGTGTCGCCGAAGGTGAGCCCCCCGGTGACGGAGTCCCACGCTGCATCGGCGTCGATCACCCAGCGGGTGTCGGCCAGCCAGCGCGTGCGGCCGCTCCGGAGGTCGAGCGAGGAGATGGTGGCGTGGGCCTTCGTGCCTGCCACGCTGCCCGTCCAGGAGGCCGCGCCGTCCACGTCGAGATCGGCCACGTGGACCTCGGTGCGGCCCTGCTGGTCGAGCCAGTCGATGCCCAGATCGCGCACGACCACGTCGTCGAGCGAGAGCGCGAGGCCCTCACCTCCGCTGTCGTCGCCCTCGCGGACCACGTCCCAGTTGGCGCGGCCCTGGCGATCGACGCGGAGATCCACCCGCCCGCCCTCGACCGTCACGGAGCGGACCCTCACCGTCGACCCGACCACGGCCCACGGATCCACCGCGAACCCCACCCGGTCCAGGCGGGCGAGCTCCACCCCCGCGAACGCGTCGCGCCCGGTCACCACGAGGTCCCGGACCTCGAGCCCCACGCGGGGGAGCGCCGACAGCCCGGTCAGGCGCACCGACCCCCAGGCCACATCCGCGTCCACCGAGGCCTCGACCTGGGTGCGCACCAGCCGCTCCACCCGAGCCGGCAGCCCCCGCGCGAACCACACGCCACCCCCGGCGAGGGCCGCGAGCCCCACGAGCGCGCTCCCCCCCAGCACCAACCAGCGGCCACGGTCCACGTGCCCTCCCACGGCGGTCGTCCTAACGTCTCCCGCGACCCGGAGTTACGCGGCGCCGGGAGGTCGGGATGGTGGTGGGCGCTCTGGCGGCCGCGTGGGCCCAGGACGAGTGGATGGAGCCCCCACCCGAGATCACCGCGGCGCTCGAAGGGTCGATCGTCCGCGATTGGCAGGTGTGGGGGCACACGGCGCTGGAGATGACGCCCGTGTTGTACCCACCCCTGGCGGAGCTGGCGCGGCCGATGTTGCCCCTGGCGGGGGTCCGCGTGGATCCGGAGCGCCACGGGCTGCACCGCGAACGGAGCGCGGTCGACCTCGTGGTCGTCGACGACCGCGGCCGTCGTGTGCCGATCGCGTTGCCGGAGGGTCGCACGCTCCGGGCAGCAGCGGCGAACGCCGACCAGAGCTGGCTGGCGCTGCAGCTCAACGGGCCCCGCGGGGTGGAGCTGTGGGCCTGGAGTGACGGGCGCCTGTCGCAGGTCGGAGACGTGCAGCTCGACCCGATCACGGGCTCCGTGTGGGCCTGGTTGCCGGACCAGCGCTCCCTGGTGGTCAAGCTCGTCCCGGACGGCCTCGGGGACCCTCCGACGCGTCCGCTGGTGCCTGCGGGGCCCGTCACGCGCAACGCTCGCGGCGCCCACGCATCCTCCACCTACGAGGCCCGCGACCTCCTGGTCGACGGCTTCGACGACGAGGCGTTCTCCTGGTTCGCCGCCTCCCAGCTGGCGGTGGTGGACCTGTCCGGAGGCAAGGTCACGAAGGTGGGGACCCCCGCGGTGTACGGGTCGGTCGCCCCCTCGCCCGACGGACGGTTCCTGCTCGTGGAGCGGATGAAGACCCCGTGGTCGCACCGCGTGGTGTGGAGCCAGTTCGCCCGCGACGTGGAGGTGTGGAGCGTGGCGGACGGCGCGCGGACCCGCCTCCTGGCGTCCCTCCCGGCCGCCGAGGAGATCCCGATCCACGGCGTCCCGACCGGCCTGCGGTCGGCGGAGTGGCAGCAGTCCGCACCGGCTACGCTGGTGTGGCTCGAGGCGCTCGACGGCGGGGACTGGTCGGTCGACGTGCCCCACCGGGACCGGGTGGTCGGACTCCCCGCGCCGTTCGACGGCAAGCCACAGGAGCTACACCGCGCCACCCACCGGGTCGAGGGCCTGTGGTGGGGGCTCGACGGGCTGCTGGTGGTCGAGGAGTACGAGCGCGCGCGCCGGTGGCGCCACGTCTCGACCGTGGACGTGGACGACGGGCCGGGCTCGGCGAAGCCCTGGTTCGACCTGTCGCGCAACGACCGGTACGCGGATCCGGGCAGCCCCGTGACCCACACCACCGACGACGGGCGCGTCCTGCTCGCCCAGGTGGGCGCGGACGTGTTCTTCGCCGGCACGGGGGCCTCTCCCGAGGGTGACCGGCCGTTCCTCGACCGCCGCTCCACCGTGAACGGCGCCGTCACGCGGGTGTTCCGGAGCGCCCCGGACCGGTTCGAGCGGTTCCGCGGCTTCGTCGACGACCGGTTCGACCAGATCTGGATCTCGTCGGAGTCGTGGAGCGCTCCCACGAACCTGTGGCTGTACTCGAGCGGCAAGAAGGTGCCGGGCGCCCCACCCGGGGAGGCCGCAGTCCGCTGGAAGACGCGCCAGGTGACCGCCCAGGTGGACCCCACGCCGGAGCTGCGGCGGGTCACCAAGGAGACCGTGACGTACACCCGCGCCGACGGGGTGCCGCTGTCGTTCACGCTGTACACACCACCGGGCTGGAAGGTCGGAGACCCGCCGCTTCCGACCGTCGTCCACGCGTACCCGCGCGAGTTCTCGGACCCGGCCACCGCTGGCCAGGTCTCGGGGTCGGAGCAACAGTTCCTCCGCCCCTACGGCCCCACCCCGCTGTACTTCGCGCTGCACGGGTACGCCGTCCTCGACAACACGACCATGCCCGTCCTCGGCGACCCCGACACCGCGTACGACACCTTCGTGGAGCAGCTCGTCGCCTCCGCGAAGGCGGCCGTCGACGAAGCTGTGCGCCGCGGCGTCACCGACCGGGACCGGGTGGGCGTGACCGGACACAGCCACGGCGGGTTGATGACCGCCACGCTGCTGGCCCACAGCGATCTGTTCAAGGCGGGCATCGCCCGGAGCGGAGCCTACAACCACACCATCCGCCCGTTCGGGTTCCAGAGCGAGCGCCGCACGTTGTGGGAAGCACGCGAGACCTACCTGGGGCTGTCGCCGGTGATGTTCGCGCCGCAGCTGAAGGAGCCCCTGCTCCTGATCCACGGGGCCCGCGACGAGAACCCCGGCACCATCCCGTTCCAGTCGGAGCGCCTGTTCGAGGCCATCCGCGGGTCCGGCGGCACGGCACGCTGGGTGTCCCTGCCGTTCGAAGGGCACGGGTACGCCGGCCTCGAGTCGGTGAAACACGTGCTCGCCGAGCAGCTCGCGTGGTTCGATCGCTACGTGCGCGACATGGCGCCTCCGTAGCCGCTACGGGAGCAGCTCGATCCCGAGCAGGGCCTGCAGAACACCCGCGACCACCACCGCGACGCCGATCGCGAGGTGCACCGTGCGGACCCAGGCGCCTCGGACGAAGGCGCGGGTCGTCACCCAGGACGCCGTCATCAGGCCCACGGTGACCACACCGACCGCCGTGTGCCAGGTCTCGCCCACCTGCAGGTCGGTGCGGAGCAGCAGCGTAGAGGCGAAGCCTCCGGCGAGGGTCGCCCACATGCCGCCGAGCACCCACGGGCCGAGGCGCTTGTGGAGCGCGCGGGCGCTCGACGAAGCCCTGGTGCCCTGCCGCGCCACCAGCCCCCGGGAGGCCAGGAACGCCGTTGCGAGCAGGGTCAGCGTCCCCAGGATCGGATGGAGCCACCACATCGGATCACGTCGTGCCGGCCAGCGCCTCCGCGCGTGCGCGGGCAGACCGGATCCACGCTGGATTGGCGAGCTCGTAGCTCTTGCGTACGAAGGCGGCGCCGCGGACCGTGCGGAGGGTCGCGCGGGGCAGCTCCGGCGCGTCCCCGAGGAGCTTGGTGAGCTCCCAGGCGAGCTTCGCCGTCTCCGCGACGAACGCCCGATCCTCCGGACCCACGTCGGACGGCGAGGGCGGCAACAGCGAGAGGCGCCGACTGACCTCCTCGAGCAAGAACCCGGCGCAGAGCAGCTCCGAAGGACCCTCCCCGAACGCGAGCGGGTCGGGGAGGGGCGTCACCGGCTCGAAGCGGTACGACCGGGCGCGCCGGGCGAGCACCGTCCCCGTGTAGTGCGCGACGAGCGTGTCCTCCGCCCAGTACGCGAGGGTGTGTGCCCGGTCCTCGCGCGACATGCCCTCCTGGTCGAGGAACGTGTGCAGCTCGGCGATCGTCCGGGCCCGGAGGATCCGGCCTTCGGGACGCGGGTCGAGGCCGGCGCGCAGGAGCGGCACGGCGCCCGCAGCCAGCGGATCCACCCGCGGCTCGTGGTGGGGGTTGATCCAGATGGCGTCGAAGTCGACCCTTCCTTCGACGATCTCGGCGAGCGTGCGCAGCGTCATGGGCAACGCGGGCCGCTCCGCGAGCCAGGCTTCCCGCTCGAGGAACTCCCGCAGCAGGTCGGCGCTCGTGAACAACGTCAGGCCCCAGATGCCGCGGATGGGACTGGCCACGGGCCCACCCTCGTTGCACAACACCAGGAACTCGTGGGCGTGCAGGATCGGAGCCTGATCCGGCGCCGGCGCCTCGAGGGCCTCCTCCACGTCGATCGCGCTCGCGAAGCCGAGCAGCCGAGGCCAGTCCTCGCGGGTCAATCCGAGCCCGTGGGGACGCCCCATCTCGAATCCGACGCCCTGCACGTCGTCGGGCAGGGTGCGCACCAGGTGGCGCCCGCCCATCACGAGGTACCGGTGCGGCTCGTCGCCCGGCCCGGACGTTCCCGCCATCGCCGCCAGGTAGTCCGTTTCGCCCACCGTCCAGATCTGGGCGTGTTGGCGGTCGTCGACGACGACCTGCCACGCCGGGTAGGCCACGAGGGCGCGCAGGAACGTGTCCGGGTCGATCTCCTCCCGCTTGAACGCCTGCAGTGTCTCGATGATGCTCATGTTCCCCATCCCATCTGGTCGGTGCGTCCCACCTGTTCGTTCCACTCGCCGAGGCTCACGCCGCCGTCCTGGAGCAGGAGATCTCGCAGGCCAGAGACGAACCCGGGGCCCCCGAGCCGCGCGCCGAGCGCCACCAACCGGCGGGCTTCCTCCACCTGCTCCCCCACGATGGCCGCACGCAGCGGCCGCGCCAGCCGCTCCCGCACCGCCCCCGCGGACAGCGGTAACTCGCCCGTCCGCAGGTCCCGCGCGCGGCACAACGCCAGTCCCTCTTCGTCCACCACCCCCAACTGGTCGAGCAGCGCCCGCACCGCCTGCGCCTCGGGGTGGAGCACCCGGGCGGGCTTCGCCAACACGGCGAGTGGATCAGGCACTTCCGGCAGCAAGAGCTCGCCCCAGGTCGCGAGCAGCGGCGCCGCCACCGCCGTGCCCTCGACCGAGGCCAGGAACACGTCGGGCGCCCGGGTGGCTGCCTCCACCACCGCGAACGGTTGGGTGGCGGCCAACGCGCCGAGCCACCAGTCGGTGCGCCAACGGGCGGGTGCGCCCACTGTCTCCGACAGCGGTCCAGCGACCTCCGACGCCTCCCACGCGACCGGGTCGGGGGACTCCGGGAGGCGCTCGGTGCCGTAGAACGCCAGCGGCAGCGGCTCCCGGAACAACCAGTTCGTGCCCGGCGTCCGCACCCGCAAGAGCAGGCCGTCATCCCACGACACCGCCGCCCAGGCAGGCCCGTCGCCGCGCGCCGGCACCGTGGGCACCGGCACGGCCTCGAGCGCGGCGAGGACCGGGTCCGGCACGGTGCCGGCCGCGAGGTCCGCCAGCACCAGGCTGTCGGCTGCTTCCGGGAGGTCGCCCGGGGCGGTGACGGCCCACGGCGCGAGCTCGTTGCCCAGGAGGCGCACCGCGAGCCCGCGGGAGAGCGGGCGACCGAGCACCTCGCCGCTCGCCTGGCGCCACGTGTCCACCACCGCCCAAGTGAACCACGCGGCGCGCTCGGTGCCGGCGCTCGCGTCCTCTGCGGCCGCCACCTCGGCCCAGGTCCCCGGCGCCGCCGGCGACGCGGGCACGCCGGCCACCGGACGACGCATCACCCGGCGGAACCAGCGCTGGGGGTCCCACACCTCGCTCGCTACGGGACCGGTTCCCACTTCGTCTTTCCGTCGGCGCCCTGGACGAGCACGTGGGTGGGCGTCTGGGAGCCGTCCTTCTCCTGACGGAACTTCCTGGCACCGACCGGCAGGTCGGAGTTGAGGA
>JBIKWC010000078.1:0-27263 GCA_044356535.1 Myxococcota bacterium | reverse complement strand
TCGAGCTCCTGGTTGAGCGTGGCGCGGTTGCGACCGCTGTTCTCGCCATCCCAATCGTAGAGCTTCGAGCTCGGCGCCGTGGCCCCGTTCCCGGTCAGCGGGTTCTCGATCGACCCCTCGGTGCCCCGCACACTCGAATCCATGCGGACGAGCCGCGGGAACAGGCGCTTGGCGTCTTCGTCGCCGGCCTTCGCGAGCGCCTCCACCCGGTGGAACAGCTCCTGCGCCATGGGGATCTTGGCGTGGGTGTCCACCATCTGCTGCGTGAGCTGGAACTCGAGGATGTTCAGCGGATCGTCCTTCGGCTGCAGGCTCTTGTGGCCAGCCACGTCGTCGGGCTTTGCGCCGGTGACGTAGGTCTGGTCGTCGTAGTCGAGCCCCAGGGCTTCGATGATCTGCTTGTTCCCGAGCCCGACGGTGTTCTCGCGATCGGCGATCGACCCCCGGGTCGCGGTGTCGGTGTGCCCGGACGGGACGACCTTGCGCATGGTCCGGCCCACCTCGAAGGTCACGTCGGCGAGCGCCGCCTGGGTGCGAATCATCGCGTGGAGCTCGGCGTCGGAGACGTGCTGCGCGCGTTGTCCGGAGCGCAGCATGGCCTGGAACACCGCGAAGTCGTCCGCGAGACGCATGGCCTTCTCGGGGTCCTTCGCCATCTGGCGCCGCAACGCTTCGGCTGCTGCGCCCTGGCCCGGCTGATCGAACGACTGCACGGCCGCGTCGAGGAGCTGGCGCCGCTTGACCGGATCCTCCTCGGTGCGCGCCTTCTTGAGCGCGTCCGGGTAGACGTCGGACTTGCGGTGTTCGTCCATCTCGAACGCCTCGACCTTGCTGCGGCGCTCCTCGGGCGAGAGGTTCTTGTGCGCCCGCTGCTCCTTCTTGCTCAGGCCGTGGAGGTAGTCGCGCTCCTGGTTGAACTCGAAGTAGCGCTTCGACAGGAAGGCCTCCTGCTCCTTCAGCGGCAGGGACTGCTGGTAGGCCACCTCGTCGGCGGTGAGCTCACCGTACTCCTGCAGCTGCTTCAGCTGGTGCCGCGACGACCCCAAGAACTCCTTGTCGAGGGTCTTCCGGACGGACTCGGGGAGGTGGTCGAAGTTGCTCCGGATGAGCTCCACGTTGTTGTGGTACTGCGGATCGTTCGGGTTCAAGCCGAGCTTGTTCCGCAGGATCTCGATCTCCTGCCGGTTCTCCGCGATCCGATCCGGGCTCGTCACCCGGGCGTTCCCGTTCTCGGTGATGAGCTGGCTCAGCTCGGCGAGGCGGCCGGCGTCGTGCGAGCCGAGGCTCGTGGCGACCTTGTTCGGCCCGAGCTCGTGGTGGCCGCGGTCCATCTTGCCGGTCGACTCCCGGAAGTGGATCTCGGCGACCTCGTGGGCCAGCGCGCGGGGGATGTCCTCCGGGCGCAGGTTCGAGCCCAGGACGACGGCGTACTCGGCGCTCTTCTTGTCGGTGCCGGGCGTCGTGCGCTTCAGCGAGGCCAGCGCCTCACCGGGCCCCGCCAGGACCGTGGAGGCGTCGCCCACCGAGAGGGTGATGGCGATCTTCTTGCCGCCCACGTCGAGGGTGCCGACAGAGCCGCTCGAGTCGAGCTCGAACGAGCTCCCGAGCGCGCTCGGCGCAGCCTTCTTGGCGCCGCCGTCCCCGAGCAGCTGGTGGGTCACGTCCGACTGGCTGATCTTGCCCGACTGCGGGCGGAACTTGCTGTCCGGCGAGTGCACGGACGCGTTGCCCACGTCGCTGTCGATCGGCTTCGCCGTCGTCCCCGCCTTCTTCGGGTCGAAGATGTCCTTCGAGCCCACGGGCTTCGGCGTGACCTTCGACGGATCGGAGCCGGCCGTCCCACCCTTGCCCTTGGCGCGGGTGCTCGCCCCGATCACCTCGGAGGCGACCGCGTTGGAGCCCGCGCTGTCGTGGCCCTTCACCGCGCCGGGGGCGTGCGGCGACACGGCCGAACCCCACACCGTCGCGAACGCGTCGGTGAAGGCGCCGGGCACGTGCGTCTGGTGCCGGTTCTGGTTGCGCCAGTCCGCTGCGAACTCGGTCGCCCGCTTGCCGGTCGTCTGCGCCACCGAGGTGCCGAGGCCTGCCAACGGGTTGTCGGTCCCGAGCTTGAGGAAGGACGACGCCGATCCGAGCGCCGTGGTGCCGAGTCCCACCATGCGCTGCGTCGCATCGCGGTTGCGGTCGGCGAAGGGCATCGCGCCCTGTGCGAGCTTGGTGCCGGCCTTGAGGCCCATCCCGATCAGCGGAGCGGCGGGGCCGAGGAGGGGCGTCGCGGCCGTGAGACCGTAGCCCACCACGTTCGAGGCGGTGCCGATCATCCGGGACGTGGTCGAGAGCGCCTTCGTGCGGACGGAGTCGTGGTGCGCGACCGCCGACTCGTACTCGGTCTTCAGCGCCGTCATCTGCTTCCACGTGGCGGGGTCCCCGCTCGCGAGCGCCGCCTTGTTCTTCTCCATGAAGCCAGCGAGCTCGTGGTGTGCGGTGCGCGCCAGGTCCTTGACCCCGCCCGACCCGTCCTGCAGGCCGGTGTTCTTGCCGGCGTCCAGGCCGATCCCTTCGTACTCGGCGCTCTGACGGAGGAGCTTGCCTTCCAGCTCGAACCTCGACTTCGCGAGGTCAGCGAGCTTCGCGCGCTCGTCGGCCGGGAGCTTCGCGGCGCGCTCGGGGTCGAAGATCTTCGCCGGATCCCCTTCGAGCAGGCGCTTCGTCTCGAAGGCCGCCCGGCTGTCCATGCCGAGCTTCACGCCAGCGACCTTGCCGGTGAGCTCGGTGTCGATGACCCGCGAGAGGAAGTCCTTCGCGATCTCGGCGTCGGTCGGCCTCGGATCCTTGCCGTCGGCCGCCTTCTTGGCCGCCGCCAGCTCGGACTTGTACTCGTCGCCGAAGTCCCGGCGGAACGAGAGTGCGGCGTCGGTCGCCTGCTCGGGCGTGAGGCCCTTCAGGGACTTCTGGACGCCCGCGTTGTCCGCGCCCATGCCCACCATGGACATGAACATCTGCTGGTGCGGGTCGAGCATGCCCTTCTGCGCGAGCGTCGGCAGGAGGTCCTTGCGCGCTGCGAGCACTTCCTCCGAGCCGCTCCGTCGGCGGAGGAAGCCGTCCCCGCGCAGGCCGTCCTTCACGAGGTCCGCGGCCTCCCGCTCGCCCCCGCCCGCCTGCTTGATGGCGGCCAGCAGGTCGCCGCGGTCCTTGCCCCACTGGTCGAGGCGCCACTGGGCCAGGGACTTCTCCGCGTCGGTCGAGTGGCGATCGTCGATCGTCTGCCGGAGCTTGAACGCCGTGTCGTCGGTGAGCGCCGCTGCGAGGTCGCCGGGGCGCTGCCCGTGAAGCGCCGCCATGACCTCCTGGGCCCGCTGCTCGTGCTCGAGCGCGCGCCGCTGGTCGGCGTACTTCACCAGCTGATCGACGTTCTTGGTCGAGCCGCCGAGCGCCTTGCGGACCGCCGCCGTGTGGGCCGGGTCCTTGGCGAGGGCCGCGACCTCGGTGAGGTCCATGCCGTTCGAGACGGGCAGCCCGTTCTTCTGCAGGCGCTCGATGACGTGCTTGCTCTGGGTGTCGAGGTCGCCGATGTCGAGCTTCGTCCGGATCTGGGCGATCTGCGCGTCGATCTCGCCCACGCGGCCCTGCGCATCCTCCGACTTCCCTTCCTTGCGCTGGGCGCGGAGCGGCTCGGTCAGGAGCTTCTCGAGCGCCTCACGCGGAGACCGCGCCTCCGGGACCTGCTTCTTCGCCGCGTCCAGCATGCCCTTGTAGAGGTCTGGGTTGCCGCGGACCGCGTCGAGATCGGCCACGCCGGCCACGGGATTGCCGCGCAGCTTCTTGAGCGGCCCCGACTGGTCGAGCTGGTCCTTGACGTGCGCCAGGAGGTACCCGCCCTGGGCGGCCGCCTGCCACTGCTCGGGCGTCTGCTTGTCGCCGCGCTTCGCCGTGAGGGCGTCGAACTTCTCGCGCACCGGGCCCGTCTTCTCGATCTTGCCGCTGATGGTCTCGAGGAGCTTCGGCTCCGTGCGGATCAACCGCTCGCGGTCGGCCGGAGGCATGCCCAGGAGCACGTCCATCGCTGCAGCCGGGTCGGTCCGGCGGTTCGCGACGATGGTCTTGATCGACCCACCGAGGTCGGCGAGGCTACGGAGGCCCTGCACCACGGGGTTCCGGCCGCCCTTGGCCTCGATGTCCGCCAGCCCGGCCTGCTTCGGCAGGTCTGCACGAACGCCGGTGAGGTTGGCGAGCGCGGCCTTCGACGCGGAGTAGGTGTCGCCCTGGAGGTGCAACATCGCCTCCGCGGCGTTGTGCGAGTAGGTCAGGCGGCCCTTCACCTGCTGCTGGAGCTCGGTGGGGCTCATGCCGAGCTGCTCTTCGGCCATCGCCCGGAAGGCGCGGCTCTCGTGTTCGTTCATCCCGCGCATCGCAGCGAGGACCTTCGGCGCGTCGGCGTCACCGTCGAACAGGGCCGACCGGAACGTGTTCACGCGCTCCTGCATCTTCACGTGGTCGACCCGCATCTGCGGCGCGAGGTGGGTCTTGAGCGCGTCGACCGTCGCCTGCGGGATCAGGCCCTTCTTGGCCTGGGCCTCCATCGCCTCGATCTTGAGCTTGGCCGTGGGGGTGTGGGCGGTGAGGCCCAGCTCCCCGAGGATGGCATCCATCTCGGGGTTGTTGCGGTCGCGGTGCGCGCGCTGCGCCTCGGAGAGCTCGCTGTCCGGCTTGCCCTGGGTGTCGATGGCCCGCTTGCGCAGCAGCACCGACAGCTCCGCGAGCCGGCCGGCGTCATGTGCGTCCACGTCGGTGGGCGAGCCACCTTCCGACAACGGCTTCTTCTTGGCGGTGCCGCCCATCTCGGTGTACCGGATCTCGGCCACCTCGTGGGCAAGCGCCCGGCTCACGTCCTGCGGGCGCGTGCCGGAGGACACGTACACGTCGTACCCGGTGCCGTCCTCGCGACGGACGAACGCCGCCGGCGCCACGCCGTCCTGACCTGCGAGCAGGTGGCCGTGGGTGGTCGGATCCACCACGTGCACCTTCATCGGGACGGACTTCCCGGCGCCGCCCTCCGTCTCCGGAGGCAGCGTCAGCGACACGTCGAGCGTGCCGTCCTTGTTGGTGCGCGTCTTCGCTTCGCTGGCGATGCCGGTGATGTTCAGCGCGTTCCGCACGCCCTTCTGGACGTCCTTGCCCCCTGTCTGGCCTTGCGTCGCGTCGCCGCGGAAGGAAGAGTTGGCCATCGCTGCGGCGTTGCCCGTGGCCTTCTCGGGGACCATCGGCTTCGCGGAGGCCTTGGGCGCGCGGTGGTGGCCTGCTTCGGCGACCCCGGCGTCGTACTTCGTACTGTCGAGCTTGTCGGACGGCCGGCCCTGGGCCGCGCTCGGACCCTTCGCGACTGGTTGGCCATCCTTGTCGAGCTTGAACGCGATGTTGTCCTGGCTCGTCGGGTCGCCGGGGCGCAGGTTGCGCATCTCCACGGCGTACATCGTCTCGCCCGGGTTGTGCATGTCCCCGTTCGGCTTGACGCGGACGACGGAGCCGTCGGCGTCGTTCTGGTAGACGTCCTGCCGGACCACCCTCACGCTGCCGTCGGGCTGGATCTCCGGGTAGTCACCGGGCTTCTTCACCCAGTTGGACCCGGGGGCCAGCGCCAGCTCGTCCATGTGCTTCGTGAGGGACGGGGCATCGAGCGCGGCGAGCTGCGGCGACAGCGCCTTCGCCTCGGAGCCCTTGGCGCCGGCGTTGAACGCGTCCAGCACGGGCTTGTCGGTGTTGGGGTCGAGCTTCCACTTGGACGGATCCCGGGCGGTCTCGCGGCCGGCCTGGGTCGAGTCGTCGAACTGGGCGAGGCGGGTCTTCACGGCCTGATCGGCCTCGAGCCGCGCATCGGCGGGCTTCTTGCCGGCCCGCACGGACTCCCGGAACGCCGCGTCCCAGGTGTCGCGGGACACGGCCTTGCCTTCCTGCGAGACCACCGCGCCGTCCCCTTCGCGGCGCTCGATGCTGGTCTTCCGATGCTCCTCGATGAGCTTGTACTCCTGCATCGCCTGGCGGGCGAGCGCACCGTTCGGGTCGTCCTTCACCTTGGACATGCCCACCACCTGCGGGGTGGCATCCTTCACGAGGTGGTCGAGCAGGCCGTCGAGGTCCTTCGTGCGCGCGAGGTACTCGGCGCTCGGGCGCTCGCCCGGCTTGGGCGCCATCGCGGCGATCTCCGTCTGCAGCACCTTGAGCTCGGCGAGGCGGCCCGCGTGGTGCCCGTCGAACCCGTTCGGGCCCTTCTGGTTCCCGAAACCGATCTCGGCGAGCTCGTGCGCGACAGCGCGGCTCACGTCCTCCGGACGCATGCCCTTCGACACCTTCACGGTGAAGTTGCCCGAGCCGGGCGGGTCCTCGGTGAAGTGGGCGGCAGCGGGTTTGGCGTTCGGTCGAGTGGCGAGGTCGGCGTCCGACGACTCGGTGAGCACGATGCGGACGTTCGCCGGCTTGTCGCTTCCGTCGGCGGCGCGGTGCGGGATCGTGACGGCGAGGCTGCCGTCTTCCCCGCGACGCATGTTCTCGCCGTGGCCGATCGTGCGGAGCCCGGCCTCCACGTTGTCCTGCGTGATGGGCACCTTGGGTGCATGGCCACCGTGGAAGTCGGTGCCGTCGATGGAGTCGGCGTTCCCGCCGATCTTGGGCTTGACCACGCCCACGTCTTCGCCTGGGCGCGCCGTGGGTGCGCGGCCCTCGTCGTCGCTCTCGGGCTTGCGGGTACGGGCCTCCGGGTCGTCGGGACGGCGGGTGGTGGCGGGCTCGGTGTCCGCCGCGGGCTTGCGGGCTGCGGTGGTGCCTGCGTCGTCCGGCAGAAGGGGGCGGTTCTGTGGGTCGACCTCGAGCGAGGGGGACCTGCGGGCGTCCGCCGCGGGCTCGTCGGTCGTGGGCTTGGGCCGCGTCGCGGTCACGGAGGCGGCGTCGACCTCGACCTGCGACTCGGGCTTGACCTTGGGCGCAGCGTCGAGGCGGGCTTGGGTCGGGGCCTGCGCCAGCGGGCTCGCGGAGTCCACGGCCTGGCTGTCGACCGGCGCCTTGCGTGCGGCATCGACCTGCGTCGTCGCCGGCGCCTCGGGGCCCTTCGGGCGCACGAGCTCGGGGTCGGCGTGCCCGGGGGCGGACGACGGCGCGACATCGGTCGAGGGCTTCGCCGCCTTCGGGTCCGGCGGCATGTTCTGGGACGAGTACTTGCTCTTCGCGCCCGCCATCTCGGACAGGGTGCGGCCCTGCCCGTCCGGACCGCCGCTGCCGAGCTTCATGCTGTTCGCGCGCGCCGAGCCGAAGCCCTGGACGGCCCCGGTCCCGATGTTCTTCCAGTCCCACTGCTCCTGGAAGCGCTCCCACGGCGAACGCTTGTCGTTCGGATCCTGCTTGCCCAGGAACACTTCGCCGGCCGTGTTGACGACGTTGCCGCTGAGGCCGTTGGCGCCCGCGGTGACGAGGTCCTTCACGAGCTCGCCATTGCCGGTCAGCTGCTTCGTCACCTGGCCCGTCGCGGCGTCGGTGACGTTCTTGCCCAGCACCCGGGTCGTGCCCTTGGTCACGCCAGCGCCGATCGCGTCGCCGGCGACGTTCGACACGAAGCTCGTGGCAGCGACCTTGGCCACGTCCTGCAGGCTCTGGACCGTCGCTCCCTTCTGGATGGTCTCGGCGTCGTAGCCCTCGATGGCCATGTTGACGCGCTCGCCCACCACGGCGCCGCCCACGTCACCGACGGTCGAGATCGCGGCGTTCCGGACGGTCGTGGTGGCCGCCTGACGGAACGTCTGCGCGCCGACCTGCTTGAGCGCAGCGCCACCGCCGCCGCCCGTGAGCGCGCCGACCGTGCCGTTGATGCCCCACTCGATGCCCTTCTGGGCTGCGAGCGCGCCCGCGCTGCGCCCGGAGTCGGACATGCTCTCGCCGATCGGCTTGCCGGAGGCGTCGCGGTTGATCGCGGCCTTCATGAAGCGCTCGACGTCGGCGGCCTTCGCCGGGTCGCTGAAGTCGGTCGGCTGCAGGGTGATGAACTTGCCGGGGTTGTTCGGGTCCGGGGCCGACATCGAGCCGTTCGGGTTCCGGCGCGCGGAGCCCATGGTGTCGAAGTACCAGGCGTTCTCGGGGAGCGCCGGGTTCGGCAGCTTCTGCTTGGTGATGGGATCTTCGATCGACTTCGGGACCTGGATGTCCTTGCCGTCGGGGCCCTTGATGGTCGCGGGCTTCCCGTCGTCCCACATGTCCGTGTGGCCCTCTTGCATGAGGGACACGTTCGCCTGACGGGCGGCGAACTCACCGGCGCCGTACACGGTGGCCGCGGACGCACCCACGACGAGGCCCGTGATGGCCGCGCACGCGATGAGGCCGAGGCCGCCCGTGGCCACGGTGACCACGGCGATCAGGGCGCCGAGCGCGATGCCGAGGAGGACGTCCCGCCACGGCCCGTTCCAGAACGAGACGAACATCTTGCGGATGCCCGCCCACGGGTCCTTCAGGAACTCGACCAGGGGCCCGACGATGTTCTCGCCGATCCACTTGCCGACGGTGTTCAGCCCGTCGAGCACCGACGTGATCATCGTCGTGTAGAACTTCGCCACGCCCTCGATCGCGGCGTAGGCGGCGTCGATCACGGCGACCACCGCCTTCTTGGCGAGATCGATGGCCGTGTTGACCACGGTCGTGGCCGCTTCGTAGGCCGTGTTCACGAGGTCGACCGCAGCGTTGTACGCGGCGTCCACGCCGGCCTGGAGGGCGGCCTCCGCCTCGTCGATGCGCTGCTTGAGGGACTCCTCGGCCTGGGTGACCTGGTCCTTGAGGGCGTCGCCGGCCGACTGCACTGCGTTCTGCAGGGAGTCCGAGGCCGACTGGACGGTGGCCTGGGCCGTGTCGACGACCGAGTTGAACCGGTCGAGGAAGACCTGCGAGGCCTCCTTGAGCTTGTTGCCGAGGTCCTCGTTGATGAGGGAGACGACCTGGACGAGGCCCTGAACGACGGCGTTCACGACCTGCTGGAACGCTTCGAGGAGGCCGTTGATCAGGTCCGTGATGGCCTGGATCTGGGCCTTGATGAAGTTGACGAAGTAGTCGATCAGGCCGCGCAGGAAGGTGGCGAAGGCCGAGATGAACGACTTGAGGGCGTCGGCGAGGGCGGAGATCAGCCCCTTCACGAGGCCCTTGACCTTGTCGAGGATGCCGAGGGCCGCGTCCTTCGCGGCCTTGAGGAAGTTCAGCGCCGCCTGCCGGGCCTGCTCGAGGAAGTTCAGGATCGCGTTCTTCGCCTCCTCGAAGCGGGCCTTGATCCAGTCGAGGGCCGCGGCGACGAAGTCGACCACGGCGTCCCTGGCCTTCTCGAGGAAGTTCCGGTCTTCCCCTTCCTTGCGCTTCTTGTCGGCCTCGGCGTTGGCGCGGTTGGCTTCCTGCTGCGCCTTCGACTGGCCCTCGGCGACCGCGCGATCGGCCTGCGCCTGGCCGGTCTGCAGGGCCTGCTGTACCTGCTGCTGACCCGCCGAGACCTGCTGGTCCACCTGCCCCTGCGTGGCCTGGACCTGCGCCTGGGTCTGCTGGGTGAGCTGCTGCTGTTGCTGCTGGAAGCTGGACGAGAACTCGGACTTCGCCTGGTTGCCGACCTGCTCGGCGTTGCCGCGGTAGGTCTGGAGCTGCGTCCGCATCTGGCCATCGTGGCGCTGCACGGCGCTCTGGGCGGCCTGGTTCTCCTGCTGGAAGGTCTGCTGCGCCCCCGCCTGGGCGGACTGCGCGCGGCCGGAGTAGGCCCCCATCGCCTCGTTGTGGCCGGTCTGCAGGGTCTGCTCGGCCGCGCCGACCGACTGGTCGTAGGTGGAGCCGGCCGTGCGGACCGCGGCGGAGTGCGAGGAGCGGGCGGCGTCGACCTGCCCGGAGAACTCGCCCTGGGCGCCGCCGACGGTGCCCGTGTACTCGGCCTGCTGGCTCGCGAACTCCCCGTCCATCTGGGTGGCGGCCTGGGCCGCCTGCTGCTGGGCCTGCTGGTAGGCCTGCTGGGCCTGTGCATCGAACGGCGCGGCCTCCGCCGCAGGGTCGACGCCTTCGTACTGGGCGATCGCTGCCTGGGCAGCGCTGTCGGCCATGGCGAACGAGTCGCGCCCCTGCTGGACCGCCTGCTGGTGCGCCTGCTGGGCCTTCTGCGTGTTCTGCTGGACGAGCTTCTGGTACTGGGGCGTGGCCTGCGCCTCCACCTTGGGGGCCACCGCTGCGGCGATCTGCGCCATCGCGTCGCCGCCACCACCCGCGGCTGCTCCGAGCGCCGGCACGCCGGTCGGGATCTGCGACGCGTCGAACTGAGCTTGGGCGCCCGCGACCTCCTCGAAGGACTTCGGCTCGAGACCGTGGTCGGGCAACGTGACCGCCCCGACGGTGCCGGCGACGTCTGGAGCCTGGGCCGAGCCCGCCAGCTGCTGCACCTGCTGGGAGGCCTGCTGCACGCCCTGCGTCGCGCCCGTGGGGAGCTGGGTCTGCGGCCCGCCGGTCCACATGGCCTGCGCGTTCTGCTCGGAGCCGGACACGGCCTGCTGGATCGTGTTCTGGCGCGACGAGAGCTCGGCCGGAACCGGCATCGTGC
Organism: Myxococcota bacterium; assembly: GCA_044356535.1. Taxonomy (GTDB): domain Bacteria; phylum Myxococcota_A; class UBA796; order UBA796; genus JACKER01. The sequence goes on along the minus strand of JBIKWC010000078.1, from coordinate 16,675 downwards.
CCTGGCGGGCCGTTTCGGATGCGGCGGTCGACGCTGCGGTGGCGACGGCGGAGGCGGCCTGCCCGGCGGACTGCGCGAACGAGCTGTCGGCCTGCTGCTTCGGCTGCTGGGACTGCGACTCGGCCGAGCTGAACGCCCCAGAGAAGAAGCTGGTGATGGAGTCCCAGATCGAGCGCTCGCCTTCCTGCTGCTGTGGAGCGACCTCCGACGCGATCTGGGCGTCGGCGGCGGGGCCCACCTGCTGGAGCTGCTGGGCGTCGGCCTGGAGCTGAGTGCGGGCCTGTTGGCCCCCGGAGGACGCGAAGTCCGCCGGCACGTCGGGTGCCTGGGGCGCGGGGAGCTGCGAAGTCCCGCCACCCGAGTACTGGGGGTTGCCGACGGTCGGCTCGGCGAGCTGACCGCCACCACCACCACCATCGCCACCCTGGACGCCGGGCATCTGCGGTGCGCCCGCCGGAGCGGAGGTGCCCGGCGCGGAGTACGCCTGCCCTGCCGGCAGGGCCTCGTTGACCGAGGGGTTGAGGTTGTTGCGGACCTCCGGTGCGACCGCCTCCCCGCCCGTGGCGGCCCCACGGCCAGCGGTGGTGCCGCTGTTCGGAGCCACCGCGACGTTCGCCGACGCCGCGCCGGGGTTCACGCCGGATTGGACGAGGCCGTCACCCGAGGACGCCGTGCTCAGCGCCGCAGGCGCCTGCACGTTCGACTCGTACGGGTTGTCGCCCACCATGCCGGCGCCGACGTTGGCCTGGCCCGGGGTGGGCGCGCCCGGCGACTGCATCTGCGGAGCACCCGCGGCGCCCGTGCCCCGGAGCTGCTGCGGGATGGGCTGATCCCCCTGCAGGTTGAGGCTCACGTCCTTCGGGAGCTCTTCGCCGTCTTCGGCCTTGCGCTGGCCCTTGGGAGCCGCAGGCACCGGAGCCGGGTTTCCGCCACCGCCGCCACCGCCGCCACCGCCGCCACCCGAGCGACCCCCGCCGGACGGCATCTGCGTCTGCGGCGCCGGGCCGGACCCGCCGCCGCCACCACCAGCGCGCGCAGGCCGCTGCTGGCCGCCGCTCGGCGCGCTGCGGGTCTGCACGGGTGAGCCCTGGGGCTGGGTGGCCCCGGCGCTCGCCACGGACGGCGCCGGCGCGAGGCCCACGGAGGGTGCGCCCCCTGCCCCACCACCCTGCGGCGCGTTCGCCGACACCATCGCTCCGGCGTCTCCCGCCGGAGCCGACGAGCTGGCCTCGGCCTCGCCGCCGCCACCGCCACCGCCACCTTCACCACCGCCGGCGGCCCCGCCCGCGCCGCCTTCCGCTCCTGCGGCTCCCGGCGCGCCAGCTGCTGGTGCGCCAGCTTCTGCTGCGGCCGCCTCGGCGCCGGCCTCCGCGCCCTGGGCCTCGGCAGCTGCTGCCTCGCCAGCCTGGGTGGCGCCTGCCTCTCCGCCGGCGGCTCCGCCCGGCGGTGCAGCGCCCGGCGCGCCGGTTCCGGCCTGCTCCTGTTGCGCCCGCAGTGTCGCTGCCGCCGCGCGCTCGACGTCGAGCCCGGTGGCGTCGTCGCCGCCCGCCAGCGGCCCGACCTCACCGAGGCGGTCCATGCGGTTGAGATCGAGCCCCCGGATCGTGCGCGGCCCCGCGACCTCCGAGCTCCCGCGCGCGGCGGCGGCGAACGGGTCCGGCCCGCCGACCGAGCCCTCGTCCTCCTCCGAGGGCAGGAGGCCCATCGAGTCCATCAGGTCGTACAGGCCCGACTCGCCGAGGCCCTGGAGGAACTGCTTGCCAGCGTCCATCAACAGGGTGTCGAACTGCTCTTCCGGCAGGCGCGACAGCGCGCCGAACACGTGCCCCAGGTCCTGCTCGCTCTGCGGCTTCTGGTCGCGGGGGTCGGACCCCTGCCGCGGGCTCGCGCTCCCCCCGTTGTTCGCAGCGTCGATCGCATGGCGCGTGACGCCGGGCACCGACCCCGGGACGCCCGCGATCGGTCCGAGCGTGCCGCCGGTCGCGGTCTCGATGCGGTCGCGCGCGAAGCCCGGCACGGGGCTCACGGAGCCCTCGAGGGCGCCACCCCAGGCGTTCCCGGCCGAATCACCGTCGCGCATGGTGCGCTGCATGTCGCTGTTGCCGCCACCCAGCACGGCGGGATCGATGCCCGCCTGCGTCATGACGAGGTGCGACGCCACCAGCGGTGACAACGCGCCGAGCCCCGTTCCCTGCAGGGTCTCGCGCACGATCTTCTGCCCGACCAGATCCTGGAGGGATCCGCTGCGATCGGATCCTCCCTGGGCGCCCTGAGGCGCGCTCTGTCGACCGGCATCGCTGCCGGAAGCGTCGGGAGCGTTGCGACCGGGGCGGCGGCGCTGGCCGACCCCGTGTTGGTGTTCGCTCATCCAGGCACCCCGAGGAGAGAGGTCTCCGCATTCTAGGACAGCTCGTGGGCAGACGGAAGGAGGATCGGGCCGATCGCCCACGGATCCCGGCCGACGCGGCGTGTGGCGCAGCCCCGACCGGTGGTACGCTCCGCCGGGGAGTGGTGATGGCCGACGGTCGGATGTGGTCCACGACGGACAACAAGCGGTGGTTCGAGGTGCCGGCGGAGATCGGCATCCCCGACGGGCCCTTCGAGATCCGCGACCTGCTCGGCAGGCGGCGCCAGGTCGACGCGGACGCGTTGATGCCGTTCGAGCTGAGCGGCGCCGAGGCGACCACCCGTGTGCGGCGCCACATGCTCGACCTGTTGTCGAAGGCCGACGCGGGCCTCGAATCGCTGCGGTCGCTGGTCCCCGAAGACCGTCCGGAGGGCGCGGCCGGCCTCGACGTGATGCGCAAGGCGCTATCGGGCATCGTCACCGGGCTGCGGACCAAGGAGGATCCCCCGCCGAAGGCCTACCCCGTGGACAACCTGGCGCAGAAGTTCGAGGGGTGGCTCCGGGGCGTGGCGGCCGACCCGAAGGGCGCGGAGGGGCTGGTCCGCTTCACCGACGACCTCCAGGCGATGGCCCGCCAGCTGCAGCCGCCGGCACCGGTCGTCGCGGTGGCCCCCGCGGCGCCGCCCAAGCCGAAGCCGAAGCCGAAGGTCAAGTCGAAGAAGCACGCAGCCGCTGCAACGCCGCCCGACCAGGAGCCGTGAGCGTCCAGTGGCCGAGGTGCCGGGCTTCGTCCGCAGCCCGCGCCCGCGCGAGATCCGGGTGCCCGTCGGGGAGGGCGAGGAGCGCCTCGGGTGACGGCACGAACCCCGCGGGGTGCGGACCCTGGAACCCCTGGCGGTCGATGGCGAGCCGGGTCCACGGGTCGGGGCCGAGGGTGTCCCGGAGCGCGAGGATGCGCTGGGCGTCGGCCCCTACGGGCAGCCGGAGGAACGGGGCCGGGTCGTCGAGGGACGCCAGGATGGTCTCCGCGACCCAGCGCGCGGGCTGGGGGGCTTCCAGGACCTCGCCCTTCCGCGCCGACCACGTCGGCCGCTGCGCTGCGTACGGGCTCTCCGAGCCCACCGCTGGGCTGCTCCGCGCGGCGCGCTCCGAGAACGCGGTGTCGAACGCGCCCGGCTCCACCACGCGGACCCGAACGCCGTACACCGCCACCTCCTGCGCGAGCGCCTCGGACATCGCCTCGAGCGCGTGTTTGGTCGCGGCGTAGTACCCGCTCTCCGGAAACACCGTGCGCCCGGCGACGCTGGACAGCTGCACGATCGCGCCCGACCGACGCCGCAGACCGGGCAGGAACGCCTGCGTCACGCGCGCTGGCCCCAGCACGTTGACCTCGAACAGGTCGCGGACCGCGTCGAGGGGGACCTCCTCCTGGGTGCCGAACACGGCGTAGCCGGCGTTGTTCACGACGAGGTCGACATCGCCGAGCACCTGCGCCAGGTGGCGGACCTGCGCGTCGCTGCGCACGTCGACCACCAGCGGCTCCACCCCCGGCGTCTCGCCCCACCCGGTCGAGAGCGGTCGCTCGTCGACGCCCACCACCCGCCAGCCCGCCGCAGCCAGCGCCGTCGCCGTGGCCCGCCCGAACCCGGAAGCCGCCCCCGTCACCAGTGCCGTCCGCATCCGCCCTGCGTAGCCCGGACGCATGTCCGCTGCCCCGTCGAATGAGGTAGGCTGGCCGCGTGCGTCGCTCCGTCAAGCGCCCGCCCGTCGTCCTCCGGGGACTGTTGCACCCGGCGCTCGGTCCCGTGGTGCGGGGGGGCGTCGCGTCACCCGACGGGCTGCGCCACCTGCGCGGGCTGCTGCTCGTCGACACCGGAGCCGGCATGTCCGCCGTGGATCGCGAGGTGGCTCGGGCGTTGGAGCTGCCCACCCACGGCGCTGCAGAGTGGCGGGCCGTCAGCGACCAACCTGGTACCTCCGTCGCCGCGCTCCGTCGCTGCCGCCTGTCCATGGGAGAGGACCCGCGCGCCTGGGAGCTCGATCTGATCGAGGTCCCCGGGCTCGAGCACCACGTCGAGGGATTCCGCCTCCTCGGGCTGCTCGGCTGGGACTTCCTGGACCAGTGCCGGCTGAGCATCGATGGCCCCTCCCGCACCTTCAGCCTGGAGCTGCCGGGGTGAGGGAGGCTTACCCCCCTCCTCCACCGGAGACTACAGGGACTGGGTGACGAACGCGGCGACGTCCGCGATCTCCTGCTCGGTCAACGAGTCGACGAACCCGGGCATGTCGCCTTCGCCGTTCTCGACGACCTCGACCACTTCGGCCTCGTCGCTCTGCCCGGTCACGTCGGGGCCGCTGCCGCCGGTCCCGTCGGCGCCGTGGCAGATCGCGCAGTTGGAGGCGAAGACGGCCTCGCCCGCGACCGGATCGCCCTCGAGGGTTCCGGTGCCGTCGCCGTCGCCATTGCAGGCCGCGAGGGCCACCAGACCACACACCATGAGGAACCGCGTCATCACCACCTCCGGAACCAGCTGTACCTCCCCGGCCAGCCCCGATCCAGTGACACTCGCGAGTCGAGGCACCTGCATCCGCTCCGTCCTGCACTTCTTGTATTCTACCCACCAGTAGATTATGGTGGGCGGGATGGGACGCCCCCGACAGATCCCCGGGCTGGAAGAGACCCGGGAGCGCATCCTCCGGGCCGCGGTCGAGGCGTTCGCCCGCGACGGCTTCGCCAGGAGCACGCTCGCCGACATCGGTCGGGAGGCGGGCATCTCCCGTCCGAGCCTGCTGCACCACTTCGACACCAAGGAGTCGTTGTACGCCGAGGTGGTCGCCCGGGTGTTCGAAGGCCTCGGGCGCACCCTCGGCGAGGCCATGGAGGGCGAGCGGAGCTGGGAGGAGCGCCTCCGCGGGCTCTGCGACGCCTACTGCGCGTTCCTGCAGCGCCACCCGACCCACGCCCGGCTGGTGGCGCGGGAGCTCGTCGATGGGGGTGGTCCAGGCGCGCGTCTGCTCCGGGACCGCGCCCTGCCCCTGTTGGACCTCGTCACCAGCTACGTCGCCGCTGGCCCGGTCCGCGCGGTGCCCGTTCGCCACGCGCTCCTCTGGGTGGTCTCGGACGGCCTGCTGGCCGCCGCCGCCGACCAGGGGCCGGGCTCGCTGGGCCCGCTGTTGTGGGGCCCCCCCGACGCCCGGCGCACCTGGCTCCTGGCCCGCACCCTGCTCCTCGCACCCCCGTCCCTGGAGGCTCCGTGACCCTGCTCCGCGAGAACGCCCCGTTCTGGTTGCTGTTCGCGATCGCGCTGTTGGCCGCGGTCACCCTGGCCGCAGGTGGCTGGTGGCCGCTGCTGGTGCCCGTGTTCGTGTTCGTCGTCGTGCCCGCCGGAGACGCCCTCTTCGGTCGCGACCAACACGACCTCGGTCCCCACCAGTGGTGGCACGACCTGCCGCTGTGGGCCTGGGTCCCGCTGCAGCTCGGGCTGGTGGCGTGGTTGGCGGCCACCGCGGGCGGGCGCACCCTCACGGAGCTGGCCATCGCCACGTTCGCGGTCGGGCTCCTCGCGGGGGCGGGCGGGATCACGATCGCCCACGAGCTCGTCCACCGGAAAGGCCGCCGCGAGCGCGCCCTCGCCGAGCTGTTGATGACCGCGGTGAACTACCCGTGGTTCTGCGTGGAGCACGTGTTGGGCCACCACCGGAACGTGGGCACCGCCCGCGATCCTGCGACGTCGAGGCTCGGAGAGTCCCTGTACGCCTTCCTCCCCCGGACCCTGCTCGGCAGCTTCACGTCGTTCTGGAGCGTCGAGCGCGACTACGCTGGTCGACGCGGGATCCCTCCCTGGGACCTCCGGGACCGGCGCCTCCGGTACCTCGTTTCGCTGGCTGCGCTCCACGTCCTGGTCCTGGCGGCGACCGGTCCGTGGGGGTGGGCGGTGTTCGTCGGCCAGTCCGTCGTCGCGGTACTGCTGCTCGAGGTGGTGAACTACGTCGAACACTACGGGCTGCTGCGCCGGGAGGTCGCCCCCGGGGAGTTCGAGCGGGTCCGGCCACACCACTCCTGGAACTCGACCATGTGGCTGAGCGGCGCGTTCCTGTTTCACCTGCCCCGGCACGCGGACCACCACGCCTTCGCGTCGCGCCCGTACCACGAGCTCCGCGCCTGGCCCGACAGCCCGGAGCTTCCCTGGGGCTACGCGACCGCCGTGCTCGTCGCGTTCGTCCCGCCGGTCTGGCGCCGGGTCATGGATCCGCGGGTGGTCGCGGCCCGCGCCGCGAGCCGCTGCCAGCCCCAGCTGTGAACGTCACTTCGGGGCGGGAGCGGCGGGTGCAGGGGCCGGCAGCGTAGCGGCCAACAGCGGGTGCTCCCCGTGGACCTTGAGCGCCGCCACCCGCAGCGCTTCGGCGCCGGCGGCATCACCTTTCCCCGTCAACACCAGCATCTTGAGGGCCAGCGCCTCGACACACACGTCCTTGGCCCGCGTCGGCGACGCGAGGAACAGGATGACGTCGTTGCGCGTGTACTTCGGGTGCTCGGCTTCCCAGCCGGGGCGGGTGAACACCTGGTCGAGGACCTTCAGCGCCTCGTCCACCTTGCCCTGCCCGTAGAGGCCGCGCGCGTGGGCCAGCTGCCCGTCCAGCGCCCACGAGGCGTCGGTGACGAGCTTGGTGGTGAGGTTGATGGACTGTTCGTACTTGCCTTCGGACAGCCGCACCATCGCCAGCGACAGGCGCGTGTCGTCTTCGGCGCCGCCCTGCGCGAGCTTGCTCTGGGCCTCGCCGATCTTCCCCTCCTGGAGGAGCAGCCAGCCCTCGACCATGCGCTTCACGTCGGTGTCTCCGCCCTCGAGGCACTTCCCGAACGCGAGGCGCGCGTCATCCACCGAGCCGCGGGACAGCGCGACCTCCGTCTTGAAGCACGCGCGGTCCCCTTCCCCGAGGGACGCCGGGCCGCCGTCGACGACCTTCTCGGCGCTGTCGGGTTCGCCGAGCCGGAGGTAGGCGAGGTGGCGTTCGTGCCAGCCGTACACGCTGGCGGGGTCGATCAGGAGGTACTTGTCCCAGGCGGCCACGGCCTGCTCGGGGCGGCGCGCACGGGTCTGCGCGATGGCGGCGATGGACGGGCCCTCCTTGTGGTCGGGGAACAGCTTCGCCAGGTGCTCTCCGACGAGGACCGCGTCGTCGTAGCGCTCCGCCCCGTTGAGGCTGCGACCGAGCGACTGCAGGCACTTGCCGCACCCCGGCTGGTCCTTCAGGGACCCGATCAGGATGGTGATGGCTTCGTCCCAGGCCTGGGTGCCGCGCTTCGTGTCCCCGCGTCCGAACGTCTCGAGCGCCTTCCCCTTCGGCTCCCAGGACGGCTTGCCCTTCTCGACCAACGCGGCCGACAGATCTTCCTGGGCGAGCGCAACCGGGACGAACAGCATCGAGAACCACATGGGGGCGTCTCCTTGTCGGCCGCGCGCCTATCGCGCCGCGGATCGACCGTCGAACCCGCGGACCGGAGCGACCTTCCCCTGGAGTCAGCGCACCACGGCGTACCCGCCGTCCACCGACCGGACGCGACCGTGGCGGGCCAACCACCGCAGGTGGCTCTCGACCTGGAGCGCCGCGATCGGCCACGCGCGGGGATCCACGGCCTGGTACACCACCGGAACCAGCGCCGCCGCATCGCCCGTGCCGAGCTGATCGAGCGCCTGCAGGCACTGCTCCGACCGCGCGTGCCGGTGGGCGACGTACATCGACAGCACCGTGGCCGCGTGGGGCAACACGGGACCGTGGGCAGGGAGGAGCGCGTCGCGGCCCAGCGAGCGGAGGCGGTCGAGGCTGGCGAGGTAGTCGCCCAGGTCTCCGTCGGCGGGGTCGATGAGGATGGTCCCCGTGCCCGCAACCATGTCCCCTGCCACGATCCAGCCGTCCCCCGCCAGGCAGAGGTGGCCCGGGGCGTGGCCCGGGGTGAAGACCGCGACGACGCCGGGGAGCAGCTCGGCGCCGTCCTCCACCAGCTCGTCGACCGGGAGCCGCGCGCCGAGCCGGGCCGCGGTGACCGGGTGCGCGGCGATGGGGACGACGTGCCCGCGGGCAGCGAGCGCCGCCTGCAGGTGGAGCGCGCCGCTGACGTGGTCGTGGTGGTGGTGGGTCAGGAACAGCCGCTCCACGCGCTCTCCACCCGCCAGCCGCTCCTCCAGCGCGGCGACGAGCCGCTGGCGCTCGTCGTCGTAGGGTGACGCCGGATCAACCACGGTGAGCGCGCCGCGCCCCAGCACCCAGGTGTTGGTGTGGGTGGCCGGGGGCAGCGTGGGCGTGCGGAGCTCGACCCGCGAGACCCCGGGGAAGATCTGTTCCATGGGCGTGCCCTAACGTCCCGCCACGCCGGGTTACGAAGCCCGGCGGGGGTATTCATGTGGAGTCTCTTGCTCGCGGGTGCTGGCGCTGCCGAGCTCGACGTGGTCTGCCGGCCCGACGGTGAGGACGAGCTCCTCCTCGTCGGTCTCCCTCCGTTCGAGATCCGGTGCACCGCTTCCCTGCCCGACGGGACCCTCGCAGACGACACCGAGTGGCTCTTCGGCGACGGGACCACCGGGAGCGGCGCGGCGGTGGCCCACGTGTACGAGAAGGTCGGCAGGTACCCGCTGGCCGCCTTCGCTTCCGACGTGGCCACCTCCGACACGGGCCTGCCCACCGACTACGCGCGCCGCGGGCAGGTCACGGTGTGTGGCGAGCCGCGCCCCCGCTTCGAAACGCACTTCCGGGGCGGGTTGATGTACCGCTTCACGAACCTCACCCCACCGGATCCGGGGTGCCTGTCGGAGCTCCGCTGGGACCTGTTCGAGGGCGAGGGCCAGCAAGGGGAGTCCCTCCAGACCAGCACCACGTGGGACGCCCAGGTCGAGGTGCCCGAGAAGGGCAAGTGGACCATGGTGCTGTCGATCGGCGGCATCGGCGGCGTGGCTGCCAGCGCCGTCACGCTCGACGCCGACGGGGGCCTGACCGACGCGTACGCGGAGTCGGCCTTCGCGGGGTGCAACACCGCTCCGCTCGCGCCGTGGTGGGTGGCAGCGGTAGCGCTCGCCGGGCTGAGGCGGCGGCGGTGATCGTCGCCTGGTCGCTCGCAGCGTCGGCGCAGACGCAGCCCACGGGCGCGCTCCGCGAGCTGCAGCACCCGAGCTACGTCGACGAGGCGGGCCACGTCTACGACTTCGGTGAGCTCCGCTCGCTCGCGGACCCGGAAGCGCTCACCCGCGTGAGGAACCGGAAGGTGGGCCGCGCGGTGCTGAAGGCCGTCTTCGTGTCGGCGACCGCGGTCGAAGTGTGGGGCACCTACGAGCTCGCGCAGCGCGGCTCGATCCTCACGGCGCCGCTCGGCATCCAGGCTGGCTTCACGGGTCTCGCCTCCGTCCTGTTGTGGACGCGTGGACCCTCCGACGTGCGGCGGGATCACGCGCTGATCGTGGACTCGGTGAACGGGTGGCGCTGATGATCCATTGGTGGTTCGCCTGCACCGGCGAGGTGGTGCCTCCTCGACCGGACGCGCCCCTGGTGGACGTCGCGTCCTGGGAGACCGCCTCCAGCGCGGATCCGTTCGAGGACGAGCGCCCGGACGGCGCCAGCTGCGACGATGGGGCCGCCGTCGAAGGCGGAACCTTCGAGATCGATACGGGGCGGTGCACCTGGGCCTGGTTCGAGCAGCCGTCGCTCGCGGAGGTCCGCTCCGGCGACACCCTCGAGTTCGTGTTCTGGCACGGGTACCTCGACGCCCCCGCGCCCGCGCAGACCCACGTGGCCGTCGTGCTCGGCGACGAGGTCCTCCACGAGGTCTTCCTCGACGTCCCGGGTGAGCCGGACGCCCACACCGAGGTCTTCACCGCCCCGGACGACGCTCCCGAGGGCACGCCGGTGGGCCTGCACCTTCACAACCACGGCAGCAACACCTACAACGTGTTGCGGCTCGATCGGCTCGGAGACTGAGCGCCCGGCGTCAGAACAGCAGCTGGACGAGCGCCCACACCAGCACCGAGCACACGAACGCCACCGCCATCAGCGGCGCGACGCGCTCGATCGGAACCGCCGCCACGAGCGCGAGCGCGCGGGCAGCGTTCGCACCCATCGGAGCGGTGTCTCCGGGAACGGTCTCTCCGGGTGCGCCCTCCACCTGGGCGACCTCGACCTCGGGGGGGCCGAACCCGAGGGACGGCTCCGCCGTGGGGACCAGCGAAGACAGGAGGCCGCGGAGCCCCAGCGACGGGTCGGTTCCGGGGGTGAGGGTCGGTCCACCAGCGGGGCCTGGACCGACGAGCTGGGGCCCGACGAGCTGGGGCGCGAGGAGCTGGGGCACAGGCGGAGCGACGCGATCGGCAGAGAGCGCATCCTCGGACTGGTACCAGTCGTCGTGGTGCGACGGGGAGTCGGTCATGGGGACCTCGCGGGAGGGTTCGGGGGGGACGACGGTGGGGGAGGAGACCAGCTCGTCGTCGCAGAGGGCGGCGAACGGGTCGAAGGCGGGGAGCGGAGTCAAGGACACTCCGTGGGTGGCAGGATAACACGGCCCAGGTCGGTCACGGCCGCCTCGACTTGAGCGTCGTCCTCCAGAAACCCGACCACGTACACCGGAGCGTCGCCGAGGAGCTCGAGATCGGCGTGGTTCCAAGGGGTAGAGGCGTCGGTGGAGCGGGTGGGCGACGACAACACCACCGCGCGGACGCGCAGGCCCGACCGACGGACGGCGTCCAGCGTGAGCAACGTGTGGTTCAGCACCCCGAGGCGGTTGGCGGCCACCACCACCACCTCGCCCGCGGTGGCGTGGGCGAGGTCCTCCACCCAGAGCGGCGGCGACACCGAGATCGGCACGCGCCAGCCACCCACCCCCTCCACCAGCACCACGTCGGCGTGCAGGGCGCGGATGGACGCCAGCAGGTCCGTGGGCGCCGGGCGGCCCTCGAGCAGCGCAGCGCGGTGCGGCGACACGGGCGTCTCCCAGGTCCCGAACACCAGGGGGGCGTGTCCTGCAGCCTCCCCGAGGTGGGTGGCGTCGTCGCCGGGATGACCTGGCGGGACCCCGGAGGCCACGACCTTGCAGGCGACCACCGTTCGCCCCTGCCGCCGGGCCGCACGCGCGAGGAGGCCGGTGACCCGGGTCTTGCCGACGTCGGTGTCGGTTCCGGTCACGAACAGCCGGACGCGGCTCACTCGCGGCGCATCCCGAGGAAGCGGAACGACTGCCCGTCGGGTGTCCAGTCGAGGCGCACGTCGCCGAACGGCGTCTGGACGATGAGCTCCAGATCCTGCCGCGGCCCCTCCGCGTCGAAGTTGTGGACCCCGGCGAAGCGGAGCACGATGTGGTCGGCGTCGAGCTGGTTCTCCTCCGCCGTGACCACCTGGTCGCCGTACTTCAGACGAAACACCGGGTGGAACGCAGACAGCTCGCGCGGGAGCACGATTCGAACATCGTCGGCGCCATAACCCGCGTCGATCGACAGGTCGGCCTTCTCGCCGAGCTGAGACAACACCTGGTCCACCGTCGCCCGCAGGCCCGAGGTCGCGGGCTCGTCGGGTGCAGGGCGCAACCCGGCGCGCGCGGCGTTGCGCTGCTTGCGGAACTCGTCGGCCTCCGACAGCTTGAACGCGTCGGTGTCGACCCACACCACGGCCTCGTCGGTGATCAGGATGGCGCGGTGCTCGACGATGTCGTCGATGGTCTTCGGCTTGCCGGCCACCTCCGGGAGCACCGGGTCGAGGGTGCCGAACGAGGTGCTGTCGTGCGGCGTCACCGCCGGCACGGTCCCCGGCGCAGGCACGGCGGTGTACTGGCCGGGGAACTGGTCGGTGAGGTGGAGCGCCAGCACGAGGGTCGCGTTGTGCAGCGCGCGGTCGGAGCGGTTGGCGATGCCGAGGTTGAGCCCCCCGCCCATCATCGGCCGCGTCACCTCGAGGTCGAGCCAGTGGTCCTCGGGGAAGATCTTGTGGAAGTCGTCGCCCAAGAGGTCCTGGCAGAACTGGATGTCGCTGATCACGAAGTCCCACTGGGCCTGCGCGCGGCGCCGGGCGAAGTGGTCGAGCACCTTCTTGGCGCCGTCGTCGAACTTCCCCTCCTCGAAGTGGAGGCGCGCGAGCTGCAGATCGGGGCTGAAGTACCCGGCGCCGAGCATGGTGGAGCGGTACAGCTCGGTGATGAAGCCGCCCTCCCGCGACTTCTCGAGGAACACGCGCATCTTGTAGGGATCGAGCATGTCCAGGAGCTCGTCGGCCTGCTTGGGGTAGTAGGCCGCTGCCTGCTGCAGGTTGAGGTGGGCCGCCTCGACGTCCCCCTCGCGCGCGGACAACACCCCGAGGAGCAGCAGCGCGGGCGCCGTCTGGTCCGGGTGGGTCTCCATCGACTCCGTGAGCAGCGCGCGGGCCTCGCCGTACCGCTCCACCTGGCCCTGCTCGATGATGGCCATCGCCGCGAGCAGGTGGGCCTCGCGCTCCCGCGGGGCCTGCGCGATGGCGAGCCGGGCGGACTGCTCGGCGGCAACCCAGTCGCCGGCCACCGAGGCGAGGTACGCGCGGTCGCGGAGGCCGGACAGGCGGTCCCACTCCTCGACGTACTCGTAGTACACGTCGGCGTAGTCGACGAGCGCGTCGAACAGCTCCTTGTCGAGCTCGGAGACGTCGCGCTGCAGGTCGCGGCGCGAGGATTGCTCCTCCTTGAGCTGCTCCCAGAGCTTCTGCGCCTGTTTGCGGTCGACCGAGAGCGAGCCGCTCGGGTTCGTCATCGAGGCCTCGCCCGACACGGAGACCACCGACAACGTGGCCAGCAACATCTCCGACGTGATCTCCCACATCGCCTGCTGGTCCTCGAGCTCGGTCTGCTTGGCGTACAGCGGCTGGAGGACATCGAGGATCTTTCCCCTCGCCTCCACCACCTCCGGAGCGACGTGGCGGTAGTCCTGGCGGGCGACGGTCTGCAGCCAGTCGTCGAGGTTGTCCTGGTTCTTGAGCGCCAGGTCGAGGCCGTGGATGACCCGGATGGTCTCGTCGATGTCGTACGGGTGCTCCTTCGGCTGCGCCAACGTGGCGCGCGCAGGGCCGAACATCTCCTCCGCGTGCTGCTGCTGCGCGGCGTCGGCCAGGGCCTGTCGCTGGGTGGACCACCGCGACCACGCCAGCCAGCCGCCGATCGGCGTGAGGACCCCCACCAGCGCCACCACGCCGCAGCCGACGGCGAACCGCCGGGGCCACGGAGACGGCAGCTTGGGATCGGGACCGGGGACTTCGTCGGACAGGGGCTCCTCCGACCGCACTCTATCCGCTCGTCGCGGGAGAGCGCTGTCGGGCCGCTGTTACCCGCGGCTTCCGGACAAGGAGCGGAGCGTCTGGAGGTGGGTCGACAGCACGGGCAGCGGGATGCCGAGGACCTCCGCCGCCTCCCGCATCACGAGGAGCTCGGACTGGAGGAGCTCGCCGTCCGCCATGCTCGTCCGGTGCAGCACCGACACGAGATCCAGCTTCTGGCTGAGGTTGAGCCGGTTGGGCAGCTCGCGCATGGCCTCCAGGTAGGCGTCTTTGTAGGCCTGCGTGAAGCCCCCGGACTCGTCCAGGAACCCGAGCGTGCGGAGGTGGGAGTCCGGGAACACCGCTGCCAGCAGCTTGAGCTCGCCGAAATCGACGATTCCGTCGGCGTCCACGACGAGCCTGGCGATGAACATGGTGAACGCGGTCTTCCAGCGCTCGAGGTCGTCCGTCACGGGGTCTCCCGGAGGCTACTTCGCCGACGGACGCTTGGGCCCTCCCGTCAGCTTGTTCCAGAGGATGGTCACCGGATCGTAGAACCGATCGACGATCCGCTCTTTCATCGGGATGATGCCATTGTCCGTGATGTGGATGTGCTCGGGGCACACTTCCGTACAGCACTTCGTGATGTTGCAGTAGCCGGCGCCCCACTCCTCCTTGAGCTGCGGGATGCGGTCCACCGTGTCGAGCGGGTGCATGTCGAGCTGCGCCACGCGGATCATGAAGCGCGGGCCGATGAACCCGACGGGGCGCTGGCCCTTCGGCTGCACCGCGGGCGCCTTCTTGTCGTGGTCACGCACGACGTGGCAGGTGTCCTGGCACAGGAAGCACTCGATGCACTTCCGGAACTCCTGGATCCGGTCGACGTCGACCTGCTTCATCCGGTAGTCGCCGTCGGCGGGGCGCGGAGGCGGCGTGAACGGCGCGATCTTCTTGTTCTGCTCGTAGTTCCACGACACGTCCGTGACGAGGTCGCGGATGAGCGGGAACGCCTTCATCGGCTGGACCTGGATGGTCTCGTCCGGGGCGTAGTCGCCGAGGCGGGTCATGCAGGAGAGGCGGGGCTTCCCGTTGATCTCCATCGAGCAGGAGCCGCACTTCCCGGCCTTGCAGTTCCAGCGGCAGGCGAGGTCCCCCGCCTTCTCCTTCTGGACGAGGTGGATCAGGTCCAGCACGACCATGCCGGCGTCCACCTCGACGGTGTACTCCTCGAACTTGCCGCCGCTCTGGTCGCCGCGCCAGGCGCGAAGCGTCCGCTTGCTGCGCTTGGGTGGGGTGACCGGGCGAGCGGTGCCCTGGGCGGGTGCAGGACCCGAAGAAGATGCGTCAGACATTGCCGCGCTCCACGTCCTCGATGCTGGCGTTCGCGAGGCGCACGAGGTCCGGGGGACCGTCCTTGCGCTCGATCTTCTCGACGACCATCTGCCCATCGGTGCCCTTGCGGACCACGATGTTGTACTTGACCCACTCCTTGCGCTCGCCCTGGAAGTCCTCGCGGGAGTGGGCCCCCCGCGACTCTTCGCGCATCAGGCCCGACCGGGCGGTGGCCTCGGCGCAGACGAACAGGGACTCGAGGTCCACGGCCTCGGACCACTCGGGGTTGTACTGCGACGAGCCGTGCGCCTTCACGTTCCTGGCGCGCTCGCGGAACGCCGCGAGGTCGGCGATGCCCTGCTTCATGCCGTCTCCGTCGCGCCAGATCCCCACGTTGCGGGTCATGGACTCTCGGAGCTCGTCGTGGATGACGTAGGGGTTCTCGCCCTTCTCGCGCATCAACGGGGCTTTCGCCTTATCCAGCAGCGCCTTCACCTGCGCCTCGTCCACCCTCGGCTCGCCGGGGTTCGCGTCGATGAAGGCCTTGGCGCCGAGCCCGGCGCGGCGGCCGAACACGAGCAGGTCCGACAGCGAGTTCCCGCCGAGGCGGTTGGCGCCGTGCAGGCCCGCACCGACCTCGCCGCACGCGAACAGGCCGGGCACGGTCGGGCACATCTGGGACTCGTGGTCGACCCGGATCCCACCCATCGCGTAGTGGAAGGTGGGCCCGACCTCCATCGGCTCCTTGGTGATGTCGACCTCCGCCAGCTCCTTGAACTGGTGGTACATCGAGGGGAGCTTCTTCTTGACGTAGTCCGCGGGGCGGTGGCTGATGTCGAGGAAGGCGCCGCCGTGGGGCGAGCCGCGGCCCATCTTCACTTCGTTGTGGATCGACCGGGCGACCTCGTCGCGGGTGAGGAGCTCGGGCGGCCGGCGCGCCGACTTGTCGCCGTTGAGCCAGCGCAGCGCCTCTTCTTCGCTGTCGGCCGTCTCGGCGGCGAACTTCTCGGGGATGTACCCGAACATGAAGCGCTTGCCGTCGCGGTTGCGCAGCACGCCGCCTTCGCCGCGCACGCCTTCGGTGACGAGGATGCCCGCCACGGAGGGCGGCCACACCATGCCCGTCGGGTGGAACTGCGTGAACTCCATGTCCATCAGCTCGGCGCCCACGTCGTAGGCCATGCGCTGGCCGTCGCCCGTGTACTCCCAGGAGTTGGACGTGATCTTCCATGCCTTGCCGAACCCGCCGGTGGCGAGGATCACGGCCTTGGCCTTGAACAACACGAACCGGCCGGTCTCGCGCCAGTACGCCACCATCCCGGCCACGCGGCCCGCGTCCATCAGGAGCCCGAGGCCCGTGGCCTCCATGTGCACGTGGATGCCGGAGTGCACGCCCTTGTCCTGCAGCGTGCGGATGAGCTCGAGGCCCGTGCGGTCCCCGACGTGCGCGAGCCGGGGGAACCGGTGCCCGCCGAAGTTGCGCTGGCTGATCCGGCCGTCGGCCGTGCGATCGAACACCGCGCCCCACTCTTCGAGCTCGCGGATGCGGTCTGGCGCTTCCTTCGCGTGCAGCTCGGCCATCCGCCACTGGTTCAGGAACTTCCCGCCGCGCATCGTGTCGCGGAAGTGGACCTTCCAGTTGTCGCGGGAGTCGGCGTTGCCGAGCGCCGCAGCGGCGCCGCCTTCGGCCATGACCGTGTGCGCCTTGCCGAGGAGCGACTTGCACACGAGGCCCGTGTTCAGGCC
>JBIKWC010000271.1:0-9823 GCA_044356535.1 Myxococcota bacterium | reverse complement strand
GGCCACACGAGCTCGGCGTGGAACCAGTCGTCCACCGGCGCGTGCAAGGCCAGCACGTGGCCCGCGAGGGTGAGCTCCGGGTTCGCCATCACGGCGGGGAGGTCGGTGGACCTGGCCTCGCGCTTCGTGTCGAGCACGATCGGTGGGGTGTCCAGCAGGGCCCGCGCGTCCGCCGCCACCTCGGCCGCGACGACGTCCACGATCGCGGCGGTCACGTCGTCCACGGCCTCGAGGGGGAGGTCGCGCAGCCAGGCGTTCACGGCTGCGTGGGCGCGCGCCTCGGGGTCCTGCAGCGCCTGCTGGCGGACCACCAGCGCGCGTGCCTTCGCGTCGGCGAGGTCGAACGCGCCGTCGGCGATCGCGCGCACCCGGGCGGTCTCGCGGACGAGGCACTGCTCGCGCTCGGGGTCGAAGCACCACCCGTGGGTCTCGAACCACACGCCCGAAGGCAGGGCCCGCACCCGGACGTTGGCGGGACCGCGCTCTCCGGGCGGCCGGAGCGCCTCCGCCACCACCAGCAGCGCGGCCTCCCCTGCGGGGTCGCGGGGGCCCACCTGGTAGCCGAGCGTGAACTGCGCGGGGGCCTTGCGGGGGCGCAGGGACGGCGCGAAGTGCGAAGGGGAGGTGGGTGCGGCCGGGCCCGCCCAGCGCTCGAGGTCCAGGGTCGTCGCCACCGAGAGCGCGCTGTCCGGCGAGAGCGAAGACACCACCACCAGCAGGGCGTTCGAGGGCCCGAGCCGCTCGGCGTCGGCGTCCCCTGCGTCGCGGAGGTCCTGGAGCCGGGCGGCGAGCCAGCCCTCCAGATCGGAGGCGGGCATGACCCCGGAGTGGGTGGTGACGAGCGGGTCCTCGGTGTTCCAGGCGCGCTGCTCGAGCGACGGCGCCGAGCCACGGAGCGCCAGGGTGGCGGTGATCCCGGTCGCGCTCGGATCCTCGACGGCGAACACCGTGAGCCCGTTGGGCAACACGGCGGTCGACGTGGTCCGGCCCGGACGCAACACCACCGGCGCGTCCGGCGCCTGCACGCGGGGCGCCAGGGCCAGCGCCACCCCCACGACCGCGAACCCTGCCACCACCACCGGAAGTCCAGCGCGCATCGCTCATGCTACCGTCACTTTCTCCGCGGCGCGAGACCGTAGCGGCGAACCCAGTGCCGGAGCTGGTCGTAGGTGATGCGGAGCCGCCGGGCCGCGTCCGCCTGGTTCCCGTTCGCGGCTGCCAACGCGGCTGCCACCTGCTCGCGCCGGAACGCCTCCACCCGGGACTCCAGGTCCAGCGGCTGTGGATCGGCCGGCGCCGTGACCCCCAGGTGCTCGACCCGGATCCGCCCGTCGGTGGTGCGCAGGGCCGCGCGCTCCACCACGTGCTTGAGCTCGCGCACGTTCCCGGGGAACGGGTACCGCGCGAGGGTGCCGAGGGCCTCGGCGTCGAAGCTGCGGCCCCGGAGCGAAGGCACCTCGTCGCCCAGCCGCAGCAGGAAGTGGGTGGCCAGGGTGGGGATGTCCTCCGGCCGCTCCCGGAGCGCCGGCACCGCGATCACCGAGAACGCGAGGCGGTCGTAGAGGTCCGGGAGGAACGCGCCCGCGCCGATGCGGGCCGGCAGATCCGCGTTGGTGGCCGCGAGGATCCGGGCGTGGTGCCGCCGCTCCTCGCCGCTGCCCACCCGCCGGTAGGTCCCGTACTCCACCACCCGCAGGATCTTCTGCTGGAAGGGGAGGGACATCGCGCCGATCTCGTCCAGGAACAACGTGCCGTCCGACGCCTCCTCGAACCGCCCCGTCGCGCTGCGCTCCGCGCCCGAGTACGCGCCCCGCTCGTGCCCGAACAGCTCGCTCTCGAGGAGCGCGTCGGGGAACGCGGCGCAGTTCACCACCACCAGCGGCCGGCCCGGGCGCGACAGCTCGTGCAGCGCGCGCGCGACCAGCTCCTTGCCCGTGCCCCGTTCGCCCGTGATCAACACCGGGCGCGGCACGGCGGCGACCTCGCGGATCGCCGTGCGGACCGACACCATCCGGGCGGTGGCGCCCAGGAGCGCCCACGAACCGCCCCGGCCCGTCTGGAGCTGGTGTTCGGCCCGCAGCCGGACCAGCGGCGCGAGCTTCCCGCACAGGATGCGCGCCCGCTCCTCGAGCTGATCCCCCGTGACGAACACCTCGGAGGCGCCGGCCGCCACCACGCGCGCAGCGCTCGCCACGTCGGCGCGCGTGGCCACGGCGACGACGGGCAGCACCGGATCTGCGGCCCGCACCGCAGCGAGGGCGGGCAGGGCGTCGGCGCAGACACACACGAGCTCCCAGGTGGTGTCGGGCCCCAGCCGCGCGGCGAGGTCGGCAGCGGGAGCGCGCACGATGCGCAGGTCGGGGCGCACCCGGAGGAGCGCGTCGCACAGCGGGTCGAGGACCCGGGACACGTCCGCGAGGACGGGGTGGACGAGGGACATGGTGTGAAACACCAGGATGGAGGTGTGGCACACCATACCAGAGAGACGGGACGATCTTCCTGCGGAGTCACCCAACGGGCCGGACGCGGGTCCGCGTCGGTTGGTGTCCCACACCGGTCGGCAGCGCGGGGCGATGGTCGGACGCCACGAATCCGACGGCACGGGCCCTGCGGAGGACCCTGTCGTCCAGGGAGGACGTGATGTTCGAGTTCATGGCGGTGCTGGGGTTCGGGGCGGTGGGGTTCGTCGCCGCCTGGGTGCTCGCTGGGGTGCGGTACATCCCGCACCGCCGCGTGGGCGTGGTGGAGCGGTTGTGGTCGCCCAGGGGCGGCGTGGTGGAGGGCCACCTGCTGGCGCTCCGCGGGGAGGCCGGCTTCCAGGCCGAGGTGCTCCGCGGTGGCGTGCACCTGGGCTACACCTCCCTCGCGTACCGCGTCCACGCCGAGCCGCTGGTGACCGTGTCCGAAGGCCAGCTCGGCTACGTGTACGCCCGCGACGGCCAGATGCTCGACCTCGGCCAGACCCTCGGCCGCGTGGTGCCCTGCAACCACTTCCAGGACACGCGGGCGTTCCTGGAGGGCGGCGGCCAGCGCGGTCGCCAGCGCGCGATCCTCCGCGAGGGCGTGTACGCCATCAACCTGTCCCAGTTCGTGGTGCTCACGAAGGACGCGATCTACGCGGGACCCGTGACCCGCTCCGAACGCAAGGAGCTCCTGCACTGGCAGGAGGCGCTGCAGGCGGTGGACGGGTTCTCGCCGGTCGTCGTGCGGTCGACCCGCGAACAGGACCCCATCGGCGTCGTCACCGTGCAGGACGGGCCGGCGCTCGGCGCGGGCGAGCTCATCGCGCCCGAGGTGGGGGAACACGCGTGTTTCCAGGACCCCGAGGCCTTCCTGGCGGTGGGCGGGCACCGCGGCAAGCAGCTCCAGGTCCTCACCGACGGCACGTACTTCGTGAACCGCTGGTTCGCGTCGGTGTCGCTCGAGGCCAAGACCCTCATCCCCATCGGGTACGTGGGCGTGGTGGTGAGCTACCACGGTGAGTCCGGCGAGGACGTGACCGGGGAGCGCTTCCGCTACGGTGAGCAGGTCGAGCCCGGCTCGCGAGGCGTGTGGAAGCGCGCGCTCCCGCCCGGGAAGTACGCGCTCAACCCGTTCGCCGCGAAGGTCGAGCTCGTGCCCACCGTGAACTTCGTGCTGCGCTGGGTCACGGGCCAGGCCGAGGCCCACCAGTACGACAAGGACCTGCAGAGCCTCGAGCTCATCACCGCGGACGGCTTCGAGCCCTGCCTGCCGCTGTCGCTCGTGTTGCACATCGACTACGAGAAGGCGCCCCGCGTGGTCCAGCGCTTCGGCGACGTGCGCCGGCTGATCAGCCAGACGCTCGACCCCATCCTGTCGGCCTACTTCCGCGACGTGGCCCAGAACTGCGCGATGCTCGACCTCCTCACGCGCCGCGAACAGATCCAGCAGGTGGCCACGGAGGAGCTGGGCCGCCGGTTCCGCGAGTTCGACATCAACTGCGTGGCGGTCATGATCGGTCGCCCCGAGGTCCCCGAGCACCAGGGCCAGGACCCCATCGACCTGTTGTTCGGCCAGCTCCGCGAGCGCCGGCTGGCGGAGGAGCAGATCGCGACCTTCCAGCGCCAGGAGGACGCCGCCGTGCAGCTGCGCGCGCTGCGCCGCGTGGAGGCCGAGGCCCAGAAGCAGACCGAGCTCACCGAGGCCGAGATGAACGTGCAGATCGAGGTCCAGCGCGCGGAAGGCGCCCTCGAGACCGCGAAGCGCCAGGCCAAGTCGGTGGTGGCCCGCGCGGTGGGTGAGGCGAAGTCGACCCGCCTGCGCGGCGCCGCCGAAGCCGAGGCCACCGAGCGGGTGGGTCGGGCCGGTGCCGAGGTGCTCCGCATGCGGACCCGCGCGGTGGGGGACGGTCGCCTCGTGGCCCTCACGGAGATCGCGGGCAAGCTGGCGACGTCGACGCAGCCCCTGGTCCCGCAGCGCCTGATGTCGTCCTCGGGCGAGGACAGCTCGCCGCTGCAGTCGCTGATCCGCCTGACCAT
Source organism: Myxococcota bacterium (assembly GCA_044356535.1). Taxonomy (GTDB): domain Bacteria; phylum Myxococcota_A; class UBA796; order UBA796; genus JACKER01. Next base: position 5,324 of record JBIKWC010000271.1, on the reverse strand, counting down.
GGCGGAGAAGGCGGGGTTCCCGATGGCCGACGAGCCGGAGCCCCTGCACACGCCGATCCCGGACACGGACGAGGAGCTGGGGGACGCCGAGCTCGGCGACGCGCTCCGCTGAGCGGGCTGGACAACCCGGAGGACCCGTGGGAAGGGGAGGGATGGCCTCCACCCGCGATCAGGTCCTCCGCCGCCCCGAGATCCGCCCCGACGAGGTCGACGACATCGTCGCCATCGCGTCCGAGCTCCAGGACGCGGAGCGCGAGCGGGCCGCAGCGCCTTCGGCCGCCGAGGTCGAGGCGGTGGCCCGCGAGCTCGACATCGACCCGTCGTACGTCGACGCCGCCGTCCAGGAGCACCGCCGCCGCAAGGACGCCGCCGCGAAGGCCGCCACCGACGCTGCCGCCGCAGCGCGCACCCGGAACTTCGGCCTGCTGGCGGCCGCTGGCGGCCTCGCGTCCCTGGCGTTCGGCGCGCTGGTGATCGCGGCCGGGTGGGGCTGGCTGGCGTCGTCGTCCATTCAGGCCGCGCGGATCGAGGAGCACCGGACGGAGGGGGCGCTGATCACGGCCCTCGACCGCCAGCAGGCGCTCGCGCCGCAGCTCGTGGCGCTGGCGGGTGGCAGCTTCACGCCGCCGGCGGCACCTCCTCCGGGCGCGCCGATCGAGGTGCGGCTCCAGGCCTCGGAGCGCCTGGGGACCGCCCTCGCCGAGGCGTTGTCGGTGCTCCCGCCCTCCTCGGACCCGGCGATGGGGCAGCAGCGCCTCAACCTGCAGTACGAGCTCACGGGCACGCAGAACCGCATCTCCGTGGAGCGGCAGCGCTGGCAGCAGGCCCACGCCGGGGTCGAGCTCGCGGACCGGGGCGTCGGCGCCACGTTGGCCCACGGGTTCGGGTTCGTCCGCTGACGGGCGCCGGCGACGTCGCAGGTGGCTTCGTGCTCGTCGGCCTGCTGGGCGCGACGTCTTGCACGGCGTCCGTCGAGCCGGCACCTCCTCCCGTGCCGACCACCCCGAGCGCGCCGGACCTCCGGGACGTCGATCGGCTCTGCCCGGGACCACCGGCGCCGCTCGGTCGCGGCGGCGACCTGGCGGAGCTCCGCGCGACGGCGCGTTCGTTCGAGCCGATGGGCCGTGGCTTCGTCGTCCGCCTCGCAGAGCCGCTCCCGCCAGCCGTGTTCCTCGAACGGTACGGGCCGCTGCTCGAGCTCCCGCCGACCGATACGCTGCACTGGTGGCCCGGCGAACCGCTCCGCCTCGGGCAGTGCCACGACGGCGTCCGGGTCGCGGGCGCGGGCCTTGGGCTGTTCGGGCGCGAGCTCGTCGACGGAGCGAGCGCCGTCGTGTACCAGGTGGACGCGTCGGGCCAACCCACGCTGTCCCCGGCAGCGGCCCTCGAGGCGGCGCTGCCGGCGCTGCGCGTCGAGCGGTGCGACACCTGGACGCTGACGTTTCAGCAGGCCCACCGCGATCCGCAGCTGGTGTACGGTTGCCAGACCGGGGAGCGCGTCTGGAGCACGTTCTCCGCCCACGACGGCCGCGTGTTCGAGGCCCGCCGCGGACCGATCCAGTGATCCGCAGCCGGCAGCCTGTCACTTCTTGAGCTTGAGCCCGCCGAGCAGGCCGGCCATCGTGCCGAAGCCCGAGGGAGCGGCGTCCTTGCCGCCCGCCTTCGCGCCCATCGTCTGGGCCTGGTGCGACCGCCAGGAGCGCTCGTCGTCGTCCAGGTCCTTCTTGACCGAGAGCGTGGGACGGCGCTGGTCGTCCTTGACGATGCGCGCCTCGAGCGACTTCCCGCGGCGGTAGCGCTGCGCCAGCACCGTGCCCGAGGGGAGGTCGGCCTCCTGCTCGGGGAGCCAGCCCTGGCGGCCGTCGGTGAGCTGCACCAACACGCCGTTCTTCATGACCTCGAGCACCGTTCCCGTGACCTTCGCGTCGGGGGCGGCGGTGGCCACGTCGCCGGCAGCGGCGGGGGACAGCTCGAGGCGGCGGCGGTCGGGGTCGATGCTCAGGAGGCGCACGTCGAGGACGGTGCCCGCCTCGAGGGTCTTGCCCGCCAGCTTGCTGAGGTGCACGAGGCCCTGCAGGCCCGGCGCCAGCTCGACGAACGCGCCGAACGTCTCCATCTTCACGACCGTGCCCGGGAAGATGCCGCCCTCCTGGAACACCACGCCCACCTGGGACCACGGGTCGGACTCGAGCGCCTTCACGGACAACGTGAGCTTGTGGCGCGCTTCGTCCTTCTCGAGGATCACGACCTCGACCGACTGGCCCATGCGCACCGCGGTGCGCGGATCGGCGCCGCCCGCCCACGAGATCTCGCGCCGCGGGACGAGCCCGTCGACGCCGCCGAGGTCCACGAAGAACCCGAAGTCCTGGACCGAGCGGACCGTGCCGCGGAGCTGCTGGCCGACCGCGATCGTGCGCCACACCTCCTCGGCCTTCTTCTCGTTCTCCTCTTCCTGCAGGACGCGGCGGTTGACCACGAGCTTCTCGCCCGTCTCGACCACGCGGAACTGGAGCGTCTGCCCCACGAACGCGTCCATGTCGACCTCGGGGAGCCGGCTCATCAGCGAGGTGGGGCAGAAGGCCCGGGCCGAGCCGATGCGGACCTCGTACCCGCCGGCGTTGCGGAGGGTGACCTTGCCCTCGACGGGCAGGCCGCTCGCGCGGGCCTCCTCGAGGTGCTCGGACGCGGCGCGGCCGGAGAGCTGCAGCGCCAGGTGGATGCCGTCTTCGTCGATCTCGGAGACGAAGGCCGTGAGCTCGTCGCCGAGCTTCGCGTTCGGGACGGCGTCGCGCTCGAGGAGGCCCTCGCTCTTGCCGCCGAGGTCGAGGAACACGGTGTCGCGCCCGATGCGCGTGACGGGGCCGGTGACGCGCGAGCCGATGTCCGCGCGCTTGCGGCCGAGGTTGCCCTCCATCATCGACCGGAGCTCGGCCGGGTCCATCTGCGCCAACGCCATCAGGTCTTCGTTGTCGAGGTGGGTGCGGGGCGTGCTGTCGAAGGTCTCGGGCTCGGGCTTGAGCGGCGCGCGGGGGGGGGCGGCGGCCTCGCGGGTGGGCGCGGGCGCAGCGGCCCTGGCGGCGTCGCGCTGCTCGCGGTTGGGGCGGCCGCCTTCGTGCCTCCGCGGCCGGTCGTCCCGCGGCCGGTCGTCGCGGCGCCGCGGCGCGGGCTCACCCTGGGAGTCCCGATCACGGGGAGAGAAGTCCTTGGCCCACCGGTCCATCACGCCTCCGACACAGCCCGTCGGACTATTCGGGCGCGGGCGCCGTCGCCACCACAGCGCGGGCCTGCAACGTGTCCAGGGCGGCGCGATCACCACCCGTGACCGCCGCGCGAAGGTCGCGCATCAGGCGTTGGTAGAACGCGAGGTTGTGGATGGTGAGGAGGCGCTTGACCAGCAGCTCGTCGCACCGCACGAGGTGGCGGAGGTAGGCCCGCTCGAAGGTGCGACAGGTGGAGCAGTCGCAGCCGGGATCCAGCGGCTCGCGATCGGCGGAGTACCTGGCGTTCTTGAGGTTGCGCCGCCCGCCGCTCGTGTACGCCTGTCCGTGGCGGCCCGCGCGGGTGGGCAACACGCAGTCGAACAGGTCGATCCCGGCGGTGACGGCGCGCACCAGGTCCACCGGCTGGCCGACGCCCATCAGGTACCTGGGCTTGTCGGCCGGCAACAGCGCCGCCGAGAACGCGGCGTAGTGGGCGAGCTCGTCCGGGTGTTCGCCGACCGACAGCCCGCCGATCGCGTAGCCCTCGAGATCGAGCCCGACGATCTCTTCGGCGTGCTGGCGGCGGAGGTCCTCGTACAGGCCACCCTGCAGGATCCCGAACAGGGCGGTGTGTTCGGGCCGCCGACGGGCGGCGATGCAGCGCCGCAGCCAGCGGGTGGTGCGGGCGGTGCTCTGTTGGGCGCGCTCGCGGGTCGCCGGGTGCTCGAGGCACTCGTCGAACGCCATGGCCACGTCGACGCCCAGCGCCTCCTGGACCTCGATCGACACCTCGGGCGTGAGCCGCCGCCAGTTCCCGTCCTCGGGGCAGCGGATGCGCACGCCCTGCTCGTTCACGGTCAGGCGGTCCCGCATGGAGAACACCTGGTACCCGCCGGAGTCGGTGAGCAGGGGCCCCCGCCACTGCATGAACGAGTGCAGGCCGCCGAGCGAGCGGATCAGCTCGTGTCCGGGGCGCACCCACAGGTGGTACGTGTTGGCCAGCACCATGGACACGCCGGTCGCGGCGAGCTCGCTGGGGTCGATGCCCTTGACCGTGCCCCGGGTGCCCACCGGCATGAACGCGGGGGTGGGGACGTCGCCGTGGGGCGTGTGGAGGACCCCGCAGCGCGCGGCGCCCAGGGTGGCGTGGGTCTCGAAGGTGACGGAGTGCACCCGCCCGTCTACCGTCCCCGGGCCGGCAGGACCAGCATGGCGTCGCCGTAGCTGTAGAACCGGTACCCCCCGGCCACCGCGTGGGCATACGCCGCCAGGAGGCGCTCGCGGCCGACCAGCGTGGCCACGAGCATCAGGAGCGAGCTCCGCGGCAGGTGGAAGTTCGTGAGCAGGCCGTCGAAGGCGGTGGGGACGTCCGGAGGCCGCAGGAACAACGTGGTGGAGCCGCTCCCGGCCTCGACGGTCGCGCTGCCGGGCGGCGCCGCGGACTGCAGCGTCCGGGCCGCGGTCGTGCCCACCGCGATCACCCGACCGCCGGCGGCGCGGGTCCGGGCCACCCGCTGCGCCGTCTCCTCCGGCACCACCCAGCGCTCGGCGTGCAGCGTGCCGCGGGCGACGTCTTCGTCGCGGAGCGGGCGGAAGGTCCCGATCCCGACGTGCAGCGTGACCGACGCGAACCCGATGCCCTGGTCCGCGAGCGCCCCGAGGAGCGGCGCGTCGAAGTGCAGGCCGGCGGTGGGGGCCGCCACGGAGCCCGCCGGGCCGGCGTAGACCGTCTGGTACCTGGCGCGGTCCTCGGGCTCCGCCGCGCGCTCCAGGTACGGGGGGAGGGGAACCTCTCCGTGATCCGCCAGGAACGCCTCGACCGGCCGGGGGAACTCGACCTCGACGCGACCGTCGCCTCGGGCGGAGACGACGGTGAGCACCTCGTCTCCGAACCGCACCTGCGCCCCCGCCGGGAGCTTCCTCGCGGGGCGGGCGAGCGCTTCGGCGCGGGTCCCCGTCCACGACACGACCAGGAGCTCGACCTTCCCGCCCGTGTCCCGCTGCGACCGGAGTCGGGCGGGCACCACCCGGCTGTCGTTGGCCACGAGCAGGTCGCCCGGACGCAGCAGCCCGGGGAGGTCGCGGATCCCGCGGTCCTGGGGCGCGCCGCCCTCCCGCGCGAGC
>JBIKWC010000530.1:0-2805 GCA_044356535.1 Myxococcota bacterium | reverse complement strand
CCCTGGGCCTCCCCCTCGAGCGTCCGACGGAGCCAGGTCGCCTGGAGGCCGTCGTCAAACGCGCCGTCCCATCCGTCCCCGAGGAGCGCGGTCTTCCCCTGCTGGCGGCGCGTGTCGACGAGCCCATGCAGGAAGCAGAGGTGAAGGTGGTCCCGGGCCGTGACCGGGCCCTTGCCTCGGGCAAACCGGTACTGGATGCGCGCTTGGAGCGCGTTCCGGACGGCATCGTCGTCGGCGGCGCTCACCTGGGCCTGGAAGAACCGCTCGAACGCGCTGCCCAGGTCCGCTGGCTGCGGCTCGGCGAACAGGAATACGTCGATCCGCGGGATCTGCTCCATCCGCAGCTCGCGCACCGTCCCCGACTGCTCCTGCATGGTGCTGCGCATCCACTGCACGAGTCCGTCGAGCAGGTGCTGTCCGGTCCCGGGGTTGACGAACCCGATCCGCAACGAGCGCCGGTGGTCGCGGAGGTGGGGGTGCATCCGCAGGTATCGACCGAGCTTGTTCGCGACGATCCGGGAGACGTAGTCGAGCGTGGCACGGTGGACGTGCTGGTCCTCGGGCACGAACTCGAGGTGGAACGGGGCACTGTCGGTCACCAGGAGCCGCCCAGCGCCGGCCTGCCACACGTACCAGTCCTCGAGCGCGGCGCGCGGGATCATCTGGTGCACGTCGGCCCGGGTGAGGCCGAACGCCCAGGGGTACGGGATGCTCGCCCTCGACTCCTTCGCCTGGCGCACGTTGGCCGCGAACCGTTGCTGGAAGGTGTGCAGGGCGCCGAGCAGCCACGGATGCGTGGGCAGCACCACCACCCGCTCGAGCGTCCCATTCCGCACCGTGCGCACAGTGTCGGTCTGCAGGAGCACGTCGTGCCAGACCGAGTAGGTGCCGACGGCCGTGTCGTCCACGGCCTCGAGCCAGCGCTGGTACAGCGCCGTGACCTGTCCCGTGATCTGGTGCAGAGGCAAGAGGACGAGTGGCACTGCCGCCTCGCTCGGAAGCCGCTGGAACCGGGGGATGCGCCGCTCAGCAAGCTCCTTGACGGCAGTGAGCAGCTCCCGCCGGGCGTCGAGCCACCGTTGAACGCTGCCAGGCGGCGCCGCCGGCGTGAGGTGCGGCTGCCAGGCCGTCCCGTCCCAGTCGAGGCGGAACGCCTCGGGTGCCAGCAGGAGCTGTCCGACCGCTCGGCCAGTGAAGAAGGCGTCGGGCGCGGCTGCGCCATCCGACTCCCGTTGCGCCCAGACCTCGCGGGTGTCTCCGCCCTCCAGGTCGACTCGGTACCGCCCTGCTCCCACGACCTCGTGGACCTCGCGAACGGCCTCGAGGTAGTGCGCGTGCTGCCGCATCGCGCGGGTCGTCGGCCCACCCCGGCGCACCGTCATGCACGCGAACTCGAGCAAGGGCTCCACGTGGTACTCGCCCGCGGAGTCGTCTGCCGTCTCGACGGGCCGCTCGTCGACGACCCGTGCCAGCAGTGCACTCCCTTCGAACATGACGTCGAAGATTGGGCGCGCGTCGGCATCGCGGGTGGCATCGACGGGCTCGTCCAGCGCGACGGACACTGGTTCGGTTCCGGCCTCGTGATGCTTCTCGAACCGACGGCTGCCCTCGGCGATCCAGGCCTGGTCCTCGAGGCTCACCTGCCGACCTTCCTCGACCACGATCTCGGCGGCTGCAGAGCGGTAGAGGACGACGCGGATTTCGTCCAGGGTGGAGCGCATCGAGCGGGGACCGGGGGTCAGCGCCAGCCGCCACACCGAGAACGGGGCCTCCGGCGGGGTCAGCGCGAACGTGACGTGGCCGGACTGGTCCTTGGTCGGAATGGCGCGCAGATCGAGCTTCCCCTTCGCCGCGTCCCAGCGTCCGAGCTGGCCGTGCTCCCGTTGCGCGACGAGCCGAGAGGCGAGCTCGAAGGTGACCGTGAAGGGCGCGTTGGCGGACACCACGAGCAACGTCTCGTCGCCCTGACCGAACGCCCGGTAGTAAGCGGCACCCTCGACCTTCATGGTCTCCCGGAGAAAGCGGTTCCGCTGCCGCTTGGCCTTCTTCTGGCCGATGCCCGCGAAGGTCTTCAGGTCCAACGAGGTCAGCCCACCGCTGCCTGCGAGCGCGAGCTCGCGTGCCTTGTCGGGGTGCCCTTCGAGGACCTCGGTCAAGACGTGCTCGGGGTCGACCATGGGGTCGTGGAAGGCGTCCGCGAGGAAGTCGTGCAGCAGCGCGTTGTCGAACAGGCGGCCGTCGCCGAGCTTGCGCCGCCGCTGGTCCTTGTCCTCGAGGAGCTGGACAGGCGGCCCGTCGACGAAGTCCGCGCGGGCGTCGGCCAGGAAACACCCCAGCATCGGCAGCTTCTCGCCCTGCACCTCGGGCGGCGCGTCGGCGACGGCATCCACGTAGGCCTGGAAGTCCTCGACCCGGCGCTCCCAGCCCTGGTCGTCGGACGAGTGGGCCTCGAAGGCGCGCGCGACGGTCCGCAGCGGGGAGGTCGGCGGGACGCTGGAGCGGTCGAGCACGAGCTGCAGCAGTCGATCGAGCGAGACCAGGCGCTGGTCGGCGAGGAGGTCCTGGGCGCTCTTCTGGGTCTCGTTGCCGGTCGAGGTGATCACGACGAGGAGGCGCGGATGGTCCGCTCCGACTGCAAAGTGATCCCGGAGGTGGCTCGCGTAGGCCTCACTGCCCTGGTTCGGCGTGCACTCGGCCGGGTCGTCTTCACGCAACACCCGGTACGGCAGCACGTCGAGGCGGTGCTCCCCCACGAGCAGCGGCATGGCCCGCATCGTCACCGACCGCATCGTGCCCGCGTCGTCG
>JBIKWC010000288.1:0-9263 GCA_044356535.1 Myxococcota bacterium | reverse complement strand
CAGGTGTGCATCACGCTCACCGAGGCGGGCGCGGCCCTGCGCGCGCGGGCCGTCCACGTGCCGTGGTGTGTGTTCGAGGCGTCGGGCCTCTCCCCGGAGGCCCTCACCCGGCTCCAGGGCGAGCTCGACACGCTGCGCGACCGCCTCGACCACCCCAGGTAGCTGCGGCATGGGCCTTGCCCCGTCGGGGACAGCGAGCACGGGCGGGTGTTGCATCGGGTCCGTGGGCAGACATCAGCCGGGGCGCCGCTGGCTGACGGTGGAGCGTAGAGCGGGCTGCGGCGGGTGGTCGCCGGACCCCCGTGAGCGCGGTTCGCGGCGTCCGGCTAGAACCGTCCGATGTGGTCCTTCCTCCTCGCCTGTCGAACCCCCTCCAGCCCCCCGCCCCCCGTGGTCGATCCCGATCCGCACAGCGGCTTCGTAGACCACAGCGGTCTCCCGGATCCCGTCCACAGCGCGTCCGACCCGGACGGTTGGCGGTGTCAGGGGGATGATTGTCGCTGGGACTGCACGGGTGGGTTCGACGTTCCCGCTCCGGGGCTCTGGGATGTCGTGCTCACGCGGGACTGCGTCGCGCGGTTCACCCTCGTGGGCGCAGGTGGCGGCGGGGGAGCGAAGGGTTTTCCGCTCGCAGGTGGGGGGGGGGGCGCTGCCACCGCGGTGTTCGAAGACGGAGTTGCCTGGCTGGTCGCGGCGGGTGGCGGAGGGGGCGGCGGCCACGACATCGAGGCGCCGGTCGGTGGCAGTGGTGGTGGAGGTGGGGCCACCTCGGAGGTTCTGGCGTTTCCCGCGGGGGCCCACCTCACGATCTCGGTGGGTGGTGGCGGTGCACCGGCCTGCAACGGCGCAGGTGGTGCGGGCGGAGCCCCAGAGGCGGGCAACCCTGCAGCTGCATGTACGGGCGACCCTCTTCCGACGTTCGGCGGCGGGAGAGGCCTGGGCACAGAGTGCCCGCTTGGCCAGGGGTCGCTGTACGGGGGCGCGGGCGCGGGCGACAAGGACAGCCGGTGGGGTGGCGGGGGTGGAGAGAGCTGGTTCACGGTGGCTTGCGCGGACGACTCCGTCTTCGGAGGGGACTCGTCGTGTGATCCCGGCACCAGCGGGGGCGGAGGCGGGGACGGGCGCGGACGGCAGGTGCAGCGCGGCGCGACCGGCGCCTCGGGGGATGGGGGTGGGGCCGGTGGCGCTGGCGGGGATCCCTCGCTGCCCTTCGGCGCGGGCGGGGCCGGAGGGAGCAGCGCGTGCGACGCCTCCGCTGGCGGCGATGGGTGGGCCAGGTTCGAGGCCAGCAGCGACGAGCCGTGGCCCTGCCCGGGGGGCCAGGTCCTGGCGTGCGACGGCCAGTGCACGGACGATCGCTGGTGGGGAGACGGGTGGTGCGACGCGCAGTTCGACTGCCCCGAGGCGTCGGCCGACGCAGGAGACTGTCCCGCCCAACCCGGCCAGCTGCCGGACGTGCTCACCGGGCGGTGCCCCGCACAGACTGCGGAGTCGGCGTTCTGCCTGAGCTCCACGTCCTCGGGGGTGGACCTGTTCGGCCTCGACTCCAACACGGCCTGCGCCCTGGTGTCCACCGCCGGCCGGTACCCGATCGGCGTCGGGGGGCTCGTGGCTCCGTTCCGGGAGCTCACGTACTGTTCCGGGCCGTTCCGGTTCGTCGCGGAGGATCTGGGTACGGGCGATCTTCGCAGCGTGTCGGTGGATTGCCTCCAACAGGACGTCGATGATCTCGGACGCATCGCTCTGCTCGGTCTCGGAGGGGTGGTGACGGTGTACGAGTCGATCGACGACGTTTTCGCGCTCCGGGGAACGTCGTTGTCCGGCGCCTTCACGTACGAGTTCGTCTCGTACCACGACGGGGTCGTCGGTCAGCTGGCAGCCGACGGGACGCGGCTCACCCGCTGGTCGGCCGACAGCGACGCGCCGCTGCCGGAGGTGGTCTTCGCGGTTCGGTCTCCGAATCCGGCCGGTCTCGACGTGTCGGCGCAGGCGATCACGGTCCTGGGCCAGCGGGGCCCTGTGTTCTACGATCACGCTGGGCAGCTCCTGGGAGGCGCAGAGTGGGGTCGCGGGTACGGGAGCCTCGAGTGTGTCGCGCCTTGATCCAGGACGTGTTGCTTGTCCCCGCGGCGGCGGTGGGATCGGCCCTGTACGCTGGGCAGATGTCGGTGCGTCGCAGCCAGCTCCTCGTGGTCCTCGCCGCTGCGGCGCTGGCCTGCCGCCCACCCGCCGACGGCAAGGGGCCCGCCGGCGACCGTCCGCCCGGAGACGACGACGACGACGCCCACTCCGCCGCGACCACCACCCCCGATCCGCCGCTTCCTCCGCTCGCGCCGTGGTCCCGGGAGGAGGTCGAGACGCCGGGCTCCGTCGCGATCACCGAGCTCGCGTACGACGCGGGCCCGGGCGACGACCTCGAGTGGATCGAGCTCCACAACCCCGCCGTCGTGGACCTCGAGCTCACGGGGTGGTCCCTCGCCGGCGCCGTCTCCTACGCGTTCCCCCCGGGCGTGCGGGTCCCCGCCCGCGGCTACCTGGTGGTGGCCTCCGACCCCGGCCGCCTCGCCACCGACGCTGGCATCGACGGGGTCCTCGGGCCGTGGACCGGGCGGCTCGACGACGGCGGCGAGCGCCTCGAGCTCTTCAGCAACGGCGGCCGCCGCATCGACTCCGTCCGGTACGGGGCCGACGACCCGTGGCCGGTGGGCGCCGACGGGACCGGGTTCACGTTGGCCAAGGTCCGCGCGGACGGACCGGGCGACCGCGCCGAAGGCTGGACGGTCAGCCGGGAGCAGGGGGGCACCCCCGGAGCGCCCAACGGGGTCGACCCGCTCGCGCCGCCGACCGTGGTGCCGCTCGTCGCCGCCGACGCCACCTGGGCGTACGACGCGAGCGGCAACCCGCCGGACCCTGACTGGGCCGAGCCGGCCTACGACGACGCCAGCTGGCCCGTCGCCGAGGCCCCGTTCTACGCGGGCGCGCCAGCGCCGGAGCCCGCGACGATCCGCGTCACCGCGGACAACGACTGCGCCGTGTACCTCGGAGAAGCCGACGGCACGGACCTGCGGCTCGTGGGGGAGGACCTGCCCGGGGACTGGACCACGACCAAGTCCTTCGCGACCGACGTTGGCCCCGCCGACCACCTGTTCGTCACCGCGTGGGAGGACGGGTCCTCCGACGGCGGCCCGCAGATGGTGATCGCCGAGGTGCAGCTGGCCGCCGGGATCGTGGGGACAGCGGCCGCCGGCCTCGAGTGGGCGCTGGGACCCCCGGGCGCGGCCCCCGGAGTAGGCGCTGGGCCCTCACCGACGGAGCTCGACGTGGGGGCGGTGGTCGCCGCCGCGGACCTCGGGGGCACCTGGTCGACCCCGGCCGCGGAGGCCCCGCGGTCCGCAGCTCCGTGGGGCGCGACGTTGTCGGGGTCGTTCGCGCCCGCCACCCGCTACGTCTGGCCAGACACGTTCGGCGACGTGTCCATCACCAACACCCAGACCACCTGGGTCGTCTTCCGCTCGAGGGCCCCGCTGGGCGCAGGCAGCGCGCAGACCGACCTCGTGGCGGCGCCCACCACCGCGCGGTTCCGCATCGGGTTCGACTTCGCGGGAGACCCCGCAGCCACCGAACTGTCCCTCGACTGCGAGGTCGACGACGGCGCCGTGTTCTACCTGAACGGCACCGAGGTCCTCCGACACCACCTCCCCGCCGGGGTCCTCGCCGACGACACCCTCGCCACCACCGCCGTGACCGACGACCCCGCGCTCGTCGCGACCCTCCCCGGGGACGCCCTCGTGGACGGGCCCAACGTGCTGGCGGTGGTTGTGCACCAGGCCACCCGGGACCCCGACGAGGACCTCCTGTTCGGGTGCGCGCTCGAGGCGAGGAGCCTCGCAGGGGGTGGGCGCCCGCCGGTCCTCCTCCACGAGGTACCCGCCGCCGGCACCGCGCCGTTCTGGGCCGAGCTCGCCCCCGTCGTGGCCGTCGATCCCGCGGGCTTCCTGCTCTCCTCCTCCGCTGGCGACGCGTGGGTGGTCCCCGCTGGCGCCCTCCGCCCCGGCGACCTGCTTCCCGTCGACCTCGACCCGGCGCCGGAGGCAGGCGACGTGGTGGCGCTGTCCGACGCCGACGGGCGCTTCCTGGACGCGGTCCGGGTGGGGGAGCGCGGGTCGGCCCGCCTCGGCGCCCAAGGTCCCTGGCTTGTCCCTACCACCCCGACGCCGGGGACCGAGAACGAGGTGGACGTCAACGGGGACGTGGTCATCACCGAGCTCGCGTACCACCGGGCCCCGATCTCCGAGGAGGGTGTCCCGTTCGAGGAGCGGCCCGACGAGTGGATCGAGCTGTTCAACCGCGGCGCGGCGCCCGTGGACCTGTCGGGCTGGCAGCTCGTGGACGCAGTCGAGTTCGTGATCCCCGACGGCACCGTCCTCGACCCCGGCGCGTTCCTCGTCGTCGCGAACCGCGCCCGCGCCCTGCGCGCGGAGGAGCCTGGCATCACCGTCCTCGGCGACTTCGAGGGCGCGCTGGGCAACGGGACCGACCGGGTCGTTCTGCGGGACGCGGTGGGGAACGCGGTCGACGCCGTGCGCTACTTCGACGGCGGCCGGTGGCCCTCCACGGCGGACGGGGGCGGCGCTACGCTCGAGCGCCTGGACCCCTGGGCGGACAGCGCCGCGGCCGAGACCTGGGCCGCGAGCGACGAGACCGCGCGCAGCGGGTGGGCCGACTACGAGGTGGCTGGCGTGGCCCAGCCGAGCGCGGTCGGACCGGACGGGCTGTGGAACGAGCTCGTGTTGGGGCTCCTGGACGAGGGCGAGGTGTTGATCGACGACCTCCACCTGGTCCGCGACCCGCTGGGGGCTGCCATCGAGCAGGTCCAGAACGGGACCTTCGACGACCCCACTGGTTGGCGGCTCCTCGGGAACCACCGCCACAGCGCGATCGTCCCCGATCCCGACAATCCGTCCAACACCGTGTTGCGGCTGGTGGCCACGGGCCCCACCGAACACATGCACAACCACGCGGAGACCACGCTCCGGTTCCCGATCGCGACCGCGCCGTACCACCTCCGGTTCCGGGCGCGGTGGGTGTCCGGGAGCAACCTGCTCCACAGCCGGCTGTACTTCCAGCGGCTGCCCCACGTGACCCGCGTGGCCCGCCCGGCGACGGGGTGGGGCACCCCCGGTCGACCCAACTCCCGCGGGGTCGTGAACCTCGGCCCCACGTTCACCGACCTCCGCCAGGGGGTGGTGGTGCCTGGGCCCGGCGAGCCCGTCCCGATCCACGTGACCGCGACGGACCCGGACGGCGTCGCGGCGGTGACGTTGTGGTCCTCGGTCTCCGGAGGCCCGTTCGAGGCCACGGTGATGGCGCCCGACGGTGCCGGGTCGTTCGCGGCGTCCCTCGAGGGCCGACCCGCGGGCACCGTGGTCCAGTTCTACGTGGAGGCGCAGGACGGGCGCGGCGCGGGGTCGTGGTTCCCGGCGGAGGGACCCGGCTCCCGGGCGCTCGTCCGGTTCGACGGCGCGCCGCTCCCGGCGGGGCTGCACGGGGTCCGGCTGATCCTCACGGACGCCGACTCGGACTGGCTGCACGACCCGGTGAACCTGATGAGCAACGACCGGGTCGGCGCGACCGTCGTCCTCGACGACGCGCGGGTGGTCTACGACGCCGGGGTCCGCGCCAAGGGGAGCGAACGCGGCCGCCCCGAGACCGTGCGCCTGGGCTACGCGCTCCGGTTCTCCCGCGAGGACCCGTTCCGGGGCAGCCACCGCAGCGTCCTCCTCGACCGGTCGCAGGGCGTGCAGTTCGGCCAGCGCGAGTTCCTGCTCAACCTGGTCGCGGGTCGGATCGGGCTCGTGTCGGCCGAGTACAACGACCTGGCGCACGCCGTCACCCCGCGGCCCGAACACACTGGCGCCGTCGAGCTGCAGATCGATCGGTTGTCCGATCTGGTCCTCGACAACCAGTTCACGGATGGCGCGGATGGGTCCGAGTACGACTACGAGCTCGTGTACTACCCGTACACCACGGACGACGGCACCCCCACGGGCCTGAAGCTGCCGCAACCCGACGGTGTCGTGGGCACCCCGCTCACCGACCTCGGGCCGGATCCGGAGGCCTGGCGCTGGACGTTCCCGCTCCAGAACAACGAGGACCGCGACGACTACCAGCCGGTGATGCAGCTGGGCCGGACCTTCGCGCTCCCGGACGGCGCCTTCGCGGCCACGGCGGACACCGTGCTGGACGTGGACCAGTGGCTCCGGGCCTTCGCGTTCGCGACCCTGGCGGGGGCAGTCGACAACTACGGTGGCGACGGCGCACAACACAACGCCCGGTTCTACCAGCGCCCCGACGACCAGCGCCTCCTGTACTTCCCCCACGACCTCGACTTCTTCGGCTACAGCGCGCAGCCGGTCGTCGGCAACGCGGACCTGGCGCGCCTGATCACGCAGCCGGCCTGGCGGCGGCTCTACTACCAGCACCTGTTCGACCTGGTCGATCGGGGCTTCGACCCCGCTGCGCTCGACGCCTCGTGCGCGCAGGTGGGGGCCCTGCTGCCGGCCCAGGACTTCGACGGCAATTGCCGGGAGATGCAGAGCCGGGCGGACTGGGTGCTCACCGGCGCGCCGGACGCGGTGTTGCAGCGGTACCCGGTGGTCACGTTCGCCATCACCACGAACGGAGGCGCGGACTTCGAGACCACCGCCGCGGAGGTGGTGCTGGAAGGGGACGGCTGGATCGACGCGCGGGACCTGTGGTGGAGCGGCTCGCCGGACCCCCTCGACGTGACGTGGCTCGGCGACGTGACCTGGCAGGTGACGCTCCCGCTCGCCCCGGGCCTCAACGTCCTCGACCTGACGGCGACGGACCTGGCCGGGAACGTGGTCGGCGCCGATGGGATCGAGGTGACGGCCACGCCGTGAGGTGTACACCTCTCACGTCACCGTCTACCGGCGCGGGGTGACGGCGCCTGTCCCGGACGTGTCGACGACCGCAAGCGCCTGGATCGTCGGGGGACCGCGGGACGGCAACTGATCGATGGTCGGCCAACGACACTAGTGCACCGGATCGTCACGGGACGCGGAGTCGGGCCACCTCCCCTCGACCCTCGGCGAATCCCGCCGGCTCGTGCGTGTCGTGCGCGCCGCGCCATCGCTCCATCGCCGCGCGACCGATGGCGCGCGGATCCAGCCTGCCCTGTTTCACGAGCCCCTTCACGCGCTCGGGGTCCCGCTCCTCCACGCCCGCGAGCCAGGAGAGCCAGTCCTCGATCGAGCGAGTGGGAACGAGGACGGCGATGCGCTCCCCCGCGGTCCGCGGGGAAAGAAGGTCGGCGTGGAGCGCGTTCGCGAGCTGATGATGGCGTCCGACGACCCCATGGGCGTCACCGTCGACCAACACGACGAGCGAGACCTGCTGGTGGTTCGCTTGGCTACGATGGAGACGCACCTCCGCTGCGTAGCGCCCGACGACCCAGGCGTCGGCGGCTCCGGGGGGTGCAGTGCTCACGTGGAGGAGTCGGGCGCCGATCTCTTCGACCACGCCACGCAGAAATCGTTCGTGCGTCCGATCCTCACACAACCCGACGACTCGGATGGTCACGCGCCGACCATGCCGCGTCCGACCGCCTCCGACAGCACGATGCCAGGCTCCGGCTCCCAACGGGTCAGCCGGGTGGGGCCGCCGCCGGGGCGGTCGAAAATCCACACCGCCTCGCTCCCGAGGTAGTCGAGGACCTCCGGGTGGTGAGACGAAACGAACAGCTGGCCCTCGCGGTCGGCCCACTCCACGAGCTCGGCGAGCCATGGCTGGAGCTCGCTCGCCGCGACGAAGTTGTCGGGCTCGTCGAACAGGAGCGTGCGCCCTGGCTCCGTGAGGAAGTGTCGGATGGCGTAGAGGACGACGAGCGCGAGTTGGCCCGACGAGAGCTCGTCGACGAGGACCTCGTAGGGACCGGCGGCGCCGGCGAAGACCACCACGAGCTCCTTCGTCCGCCCGCCATCGATCCGCAGGGCCCGGAAACCCGGGAGCACCCGCGTGAGATCCGCGAAGTACCGCGCCACGCGCTCGGGCCGGTCCAACAGCATCCTCCGGTACCAGGCCACGAAGTTGTCGCCCCATCCCTTCAGTGCCCACGCCTCCTCGTCGGAGCGGGGCCGCACCCGGGTGGGAACGACATGGTACGCACCCAGCTCCGCCAGAGCCTTCGCGAACTCCAGCCCGGGCGCCCAGCCGCCATCCTCCAGCAGCGGGAGCAGGGACCTGGCCGAGCCAGCGGGCAAACCCAGCTCGGTCATGCTCCCGTTCGTCAATGCTCGGGCTGTGCCGCCGGCGTGCACGTAGACGTCGCGACCATTGAGCATGAGGCGTTCGAGGACGACCACGCCGTCGGCCTCGGGCGACCGGCGCCCTACCGTCAGCGCGTACTCGTAGACACCAGCGTGCGTCGCCAGCTCTACGACGAATCGCTGCTCCAGCCGCTTCGCCCAGGCTGTGCGCTCAATTGGGGGGAAGGCCTCCTTCACCGGCGTTCCGACGTATGCGAACGACGCGACGCACTCCACCGCGTCGAACACGGCGGTCTTCCCCGCACCATTGGGTCCGAGCAACAGGTTCACTCGACCGGGCCGCCAGTCGAAGTCCACCAGGCAACGGAACCCATCGACGAACAAGCGCTGGATCACTCCAACTCCCCCAGTCACCTATCCCAAGGCATCCCCGGCGACTGCGTTGGCGCCTGAATGCTGGGGTGCAGTAGCACCAGGAACGGAGGCGCGGACATCGTGACCACCGCCGCCGAGGCGATCGAGGTGACGGCGACGGACCTCGCCGGGAACGTGGTCGGCGCAGACGCGATCGAGGTGACGGCCACACCGTGAGGTGTAGACTCGGGCGAGGGGAGGGGGCGTGGACCACCAGCAGACGATGCGGGCGTTGCGCCGCCGACTCCACGCCGAGGTCGTGGCGGACCTGGACTTCGCCGAGCTGCGCCGGACCCCGCCGGAGGAGGCCTCGATGCGGCTGCGGGAGGAGGTCTCCCAGCGGCTCGACCGCCAGGCGCCGCCGCTCAACCGGATGGACCGCGAGCGGGTCGTCGAGCAGGTGCTGGACGAGGTCCTGGGGCTGGGACCGCTGGCGGACCTGCTGCGGGACCCCGACGTGAGCCAGATCCGGGTCGACGCGTTCGACGCCGTCACCGTGGTCCGTGGCGGGGAGACGGCGCCCGTCCCTGGCGCCTTCGACGACGGCGAGCACCTGACCCG
>JBIKWC010000270.1:0-9845 GCA_044356535.1 Myxococcota bacterium | reverse complement strand
GGACGAGCTGTTGGAACGTCCCGTCCAGCGTCACGTCCGGGGCCAGCGCCGCAGCCCACCGCGAGCCGACGTGGGCGGTGAGCTCCTTGCGGGTGAGCGCCGAGTCGACGAGCGCGCCGAGCGACACCCACTCGGGAAGCTGGATCGGCTGGAGTTCCGTCTTCGGCTGGAGCTGCCAGAGGCCTCCCCCGGCGGCCACGAGCAATACGTCTCCAGCGACGTCCACGTCGCGGAGCTCGCGCACGCCCTCCTCACCGAGCGACAGGCTCTCCCACGAGAGCCCCCCGTCCACCGACGACCACGGGCCGAGCGACGAAGCCGCGAGCAGGAGTCCGTCGCCGCGCCGTGCGAGCGCCACGGTGTCGGGCATCGGGCCCCCGCGCACGGCAGCGGCAGCGTCGGTCGCGGGGCTCGCGGCCCGCACGATCGTGGCTGCGGTCCCGAGGACGAGTGGGAGGTCGAGCGCGGGCGCGGTGGGTTCGGGCGAGCGCCGGGCGGGCATCGCGGCGTACACGGTCGCGCTCGTGGCGGGGAGGGGCTTCCAGGTGATCCCTTCGGCCGTCCACCACACGCCCTGCGTGGTGCTCGCGTAGAGCCCACCGTCGAGCAGGAGATCGGTGATGCGCATGCCCTCGAGCGGCGACAGGGGCTCGAAGTCGCGGAGATCGCGGGTGCCGCGGACCAGGCCGTCGGTGAGGCCCACGAGGAACGTGTGATCGGGGAGCTCGGCGAACGCCGTGACGGGATCGGCCCAGGCAGCGCGCGGTCGCCAGCCCTGCGCTGTCCGCTCGGCCACCCGCAGCCCGTCGGCGCGCCCCACGACGAGGCGCCCGTCCGTGGTGAACCACACACGGGGCCGGGCTGCGTCGTTGCTGCCACCGACCGCAGCCTGGTACTCGAGGAACCACGGCCCCGCGTCGAGCTCCGACTGAACCTCCTCGAGGACCTGCTGCGTGGCCTGCTGCGTCTCCTCCGTCATGGTCTGCAGGTCGTCTTCGGACACGAACCCCGAGGTGTCCACCCCGGTCCCGAGCTCCGAGATCCGCGCCTCGATCTCCCGCAGAATCTCCTCGTCCCGCGAACCCGAGACGATGGGTTCGAGGACCCGTTGCCAGTCCCGTCCCGCGTTCTCCGTGATCCAGACGGCTCCGTCGAGCGCGGCGAGCGCCCAGGTGGACGTGCCGTCCGGACCGATCGCGACGGCGGAGACGGCGTCGACCGTCGCGGGCCCCGACGACACCCACTCGTACCCGACGCGCCAGTCCGGGAGCGCCCGGGCCGCGTTCGGTGGCGTGGGAGCGGGCGGCGGCAAGCGGGTCGGGGCCACCTCGACCGGACCATCGAGCGGTGACGGCGGTTCCAGCGGGTTGTCCGAGGGCCCGGGGATCGGCAACGGCGGAGCATCGGGCGCCGGAGGAGGAACCTCCTGGGCCAGGGCACACGGCAACGTGAGGGCGATCCACCACACGGGCGCATCGTACCGGAGCGCGGAGGCGGCGGGTTACCGACCGGCGATGAACGTCTTCCGTGCGGCAGCCTTGGCGTGGGAACGCGGCGAGCGAGCGGCCATCGCGACGGTGATCTCCACCGGAGGCAGCACCCCCCGCAAGTCGGGCGCGCGGATGCTGGTGTTCGCAGACGGCGAGAGCGTCGGGACGATCGGCGGGGGTGCGCTCGAGCACCACGTGGTGGGGGTGGCACGCCGTGTGGCGTCCACGGGCGAAGCAGAGCGCGTGGACGTGCACCTCGTCCGCGACCTGGGCATGTGCTGCGGTGGGCGCACGGAGGTGTACGTGGAGTCCGTGGGACGGCGCGACGCGATGGTGATCTACGGAGCAGGGCACGTCGCCGCGGCCCTGGCCCCCGTGCTCCTGGCCCTCGACTTCGCGGTCACGGTCGTGGACGAACGCGACGAGTTCGCCACCGCCGCGCGGTTCCCCGGGTGCCAGGTGGAGGTCACCGACCCGCGCTCCCACGCCCGGGCGCTGCCCGACGATCCCGACCGCTACGTGTTGCTCACCACCCACGACCACGCGCTCGACCAGGACCTCGGCGAGATCCTCCTGCCTCGGCCATGTGCGTGGCTCGGCATGATCGGGAGCCGCGGCAAGGTGGCCCGGTTCTTCGTGCGGTGGCAGGGCGCTGGGCTCGATCCGGCGTTGTTCTCCCGCCTGTGTGCGCCCGTGGGCCTGGACCTCGGCGCGGAGACCCCCGCCGAGATCGCCGTGTCGATCGCCGCCGAGCTGGTCAGGGTCCGGCGCGGGTCCCGCCAGGTGCCACACCCGCTCTCCGAAACGCCGCTCGCGGCCCGCGGCGGGGATGGGGTGGCCGTCCCGCCCCGGTGGCGCTGATCCTCACGTCAGCGACGGCTCGTCGAGCAGCTGGAGGTGCCCACGCACGAGGTGAAGCAGCGCCTCGAGCTCGAGCGGCTTCTCGATGAACCCGTCGAACGGCTGTTGCCGGAGGCGGACGTCGACGGCGGGATCCCGGTATGCGGTACACGCGATGACGGGGACGTGGCGGGTCTCCGGGTCGTCGCGGAGCATCCGGTGGACCTCGAAGCCGTCCATGTCCGGCATCATGAGGTCGAGGAGGATGAGGTCGGGCCGGAAGCGGGCGACCGTCAAGCCGGCCTGAAACCCCGACTCGGCGATCTCCACATCGAGGTCGCCCTTGATCTTGAGGTACTCCTTCACGAGCTGCGCGAAGTCCGGCTCGTCGTCGACCACGAGCACCTTGCGGCGCTGGGGCAGCGCGGTGGCGATGTCGTGGAGCGGGTACTGGTTCTCGCGCGCGAACGCGACCACGTCCGGGTGGGCGATCCTGCGATGTCCGCCCGGGGTCCGGTGCGCGCGCAGCAGCCCAGAGTTGACCCAGTTCACTACCGTAGGCAGGGAAACACCCAGGAACTTCGCGACCTGATAGGTCGTGTAGTACGTCGGGCCGTCGAGGGTGCTCTTCCTGCGCGCCATTCCCCCCAATCCTACGACGCAGCTGCGGCGCTCGTCGGCGAACGGAAAGCGGAGCGCGCGAAAACGGAGACCGCCCCGACGCATGCACGGAGTCGGTCACGGTCTCGTCAGGATCCGTCCGGTGGACGGAGCTGCGCGTCGAGCAGGTCGGCGACCACGCTGAGCTCCTGGTTGATGCGCTGCGCATGCCGGACGATGTCGTCGAGCGAGCGCCGCTGGTCCGCGTTGACCGGACCGTGCATCTCGCTCAGCAGGATCTCGGCCCGGCCGAGGATGACGGCCAGCGGCGTACGCAGATCGTGCCGGAGCTTCCTGCGAAGGGCTTCCGCGTCTGGGCTCATGCGGTCGACCTCCGGTTTCAGCCGAGCAGCGAAAGCCCCTCGGCACAGCCCTCTCGGCTCAGCCCTCTCGGCGGCTCAGCCCTCTCGGCGGCTCAGCACAGCTCAGTCGAGGATGCGGAACCGGAAGAAGGTCTCGCCGATGATGACCTCTTCGCCACCGAACAGCCGGCGCTCCGTGATGAGCTCGCCGTTCACGAGGGTCCCGTTCGCGGACTTGTTGTCCTCGATGTAGAAGTTCGGCCCGCGACGGAACAGCTTGCAGTGGTACCGGCTCACCTTGGAGTCGTTCTTCACCTGCACGTCGTTGTCGCGGCCACGGCCGAGAGACAACACCTCGCCGGTGAACGGGTAGATCTGCTCCTCGGCGGTCCCTTCCTGGTACAGGAGGACAGCGCGGCGAGGACGCTCTTCGCGCTCCTCCCCCTCCTCCTGGAACTCGGGAGCGTCGGACTCGGGCACGACCGCGACCTCGAGCTCCTGGTCGAAGTTCGAGTTGATCGCGAACGGATCACCCATGTCCTCCTCTTCGAGGTCGGGCTCGGGCTCGGGCGCCACGGGGCGGCCCTCGGCCGGCGCGGGCGTCTGGTCGAGCTCCTCCTCGATCTCGAGGTCGTCGCTCGGGGAGGCCGGCGCGAGCTCGATCTCGCGCGGAGGGGCCGCGGGGGGCGTCGACACGGCCGCGCGGGGCGGTGGGGGCGTGGCGCGCTTCGGCGCGGGCTCGGGCGTTGGCGTGCGCGATGGCGTGGAGGAGGGCTGCCCCCCGATCCGCTGCCACTGGACGAGCAGCTCCTGGAAGCGCGTGCGCTCGCCGTCGAGCTCGGCCACCCGGGCGTCGGTCGTCTCGACGACGGCCTTGTACTCGGACGCCTCGGCGTTGAAGTCGTCCTCACCGAGGTCGCCGATCGCCAGCCGGAGTTCGAGCTCCTCGAGCCGGAACTGGCTCTCCTTGGAGGCCTCGAGCGCAGCATCGCGCGCGGTCTTCAGCTCTCCGACCACCCGCTCGATCTGTGCGGTCAGGGGCTGGATCTCCTGGAGGAGCTCGGCGCACTTCTCGTCGTTGTCCTTGATGACCTTCGTGACGACGGCGGCAGCGAACTTCCCAGTCTGCTCTTTGGCTTTCTGGATGAAGCTCTGGAACTTCTCGTACTGGTCCACCTTGGTGGCGAACTCTTGCAGCAGCTCGGCCTTGTCCATCTTTTCGAGCTCCCCTCGCTATCCCCGCCGGGTCGGCCTCTCGGGAGAGGACCTCACCACGCCGGAGCGTACGCCCGGGTCTGGTACGCCACGGGAGCCTACTGCTACCGAGCGGATCGCTCCGGGTCAAGACGGCGACCGTCGGTGCCTCGAACACTTCGATGGCAGGCGGTTCGGGCTCGCACGAACCGCAGGAGGATCCAGCCGCACCCCGACGGCGCGGCGGTGCATCGGGAGATCACAGCAGCACGTCGTCGTCCAGATAGTTGTCGAACCGCGTGAACTGGCCCTGGAACGCGAGCTTCACGGTGCCGGTGGGCCCGTTTCGCTGCTTGGCGATGATCACTTCGGCGAGCCCTTTGTCGAGGCTCTCCGGGTTGTAGTACTCGTCCCGGTAGATGAAGAGGATCACGTCCGCATCTTGCTCGATGGCCCCGGATTCGCGGAGATCCGACACGAGCGGACGCTTGTCCTGCCGCGACTCCACGCCGCGGTTCAGCTGCGACAGGCCCATCACGCAGCAATCGAGGTCCTTGGCGAGCCCCTTCAGCCCGCGTGAGATCGCGGAGATCTGCTGCTCGCGGGGCGCGCGGGCGTCGTCGCCACGCATGAGCTGGATGTAGTCCACGACGATGAGCCCGAGGTCCGGGTTCTCGGCCTTGAGCCTGCGCGCGCGCGCTCGGAGGTCGCCGATGGACAGGCCCGGGGTGTCGTCGATGTGCACCCGCGCCTTCCGGAGGTACTCGGACGCGTCGAGGAACTTGCTCCAGTCGTCGGTGTCGAGCGTGCCCGTCCGCACCCGGCCGGCGTCCACGAGGCCGTGGCAACACAGCATGCGGGTCACGAGCTGGCCGCGTCCCATCTCGAGCGAGAACAACCCGACCGCCACGTTCTCCATCAACGCGACGTTCTGCAACAGGTTCAGGGCGAGGGCCGTCTTCCCCATGCCCGGACGGGCGGCGAGGATGACGAGGTCGGTGGGATGCATGCCCGCGAGCTTCTTGTCGAGGTCTGCGAACCCGGTCGTCCTCCCCGTCGTGGTGCCCGGGTTCTCGGCCAGCTTCTCGACCCGCAGGAGCTCCTGATCGACGATCTCGGAGATCTGGTGCCAGCTGCGCGCTCCTCTCCCCTGCCCGAGCACCGCCACCTCGCGGGCCGCGGTGTCGAGGAGCTCTCCCACGTCGTCGGGCTGGAGGTACGCGCGGCTCGACAGGTCGGTGGTGACCCGGATCAGCTCGCGGAGCACGGCCTTCTCGCGGATGATGCCCGCGTAGTAGGAGAGGTTCGTGGTCGACGGCGCATGTTCGGGGAGCTCGGCGACGTAGCCAGCGCCGCCGAACCGATCCGGCTGGCCTCCGCGCAGGAGCCGCTCCGACACGGTGACCACGTCGATGGCCTCGGCCCGCGAGCGCATCTCCACGAGGAGCTGGTACAGCGCTGCGTGTTCTGGCCGGTAGAAGTCCTCCGCCTTGACGAGCTGCTCGACGTCGTCGAGCGCGTCGGGCGCCGACATGACCCCGCCGAGCAGAGCTCGCTCCGCCTCGAGCGCGTGGGGGAACGGGCGATCCTGCCGCCGGTCGGGGTCCATGTCGGTCTCGCCTGCGTGCTCAGGCGCGGATGACGTACACCCGGACGTTGGCCGTCACGTCGCGGTGCAGGCGCACCGGAACAGTGAACAGGCCGATGTTCCGAATGGGATCCGCCAGGTGGATCATCCGGCGGTCGAGCTCGATGCCCTCGGCCTGCAGGGCCTCGGCAACGTCGCGGTTGGTGACCGCGCCGAACAGGCGGTCGTCTTCTCCCGTCTCGCGACGGATGGAGACAGCCGTCCCCTCGAGCTTCGCCTGGAGTTCCTTGGCGAGCGAGAGGTTCTTGCGGCGGATCGACTCCGCGACCTTCTTCTGGTGCTCGGCAAGCTGGATCGAGCCATCGGTGGCCTCGATCGCGAGCCCGCGGGGGATGAGGTAGTTCCGGCCGTACCCGGGCTTGACGTTGACGATGTCGCCAGCGTCCCCGAGGTTCACGACCTCCTGCTTGAGGATGATTCGCATGGGAGGCTCCAGGAAGGGTCAGTGGGTGGCTCCCTCCTCACAAAGAGGTGCGGGAACCGCTCGGACCCCGCCAGAGGCAGGATCACGAGCCCAGGATTCGTCGGGAACAGCGGGTCAGGCGCGCTCGCCGCGGGCGTGATCACCGCCCACGTCGTCGTCCTCGTCGTCGTCGAAGTCGTCGTCGTCGTCGTCACCGAGGCCCAATGCGGCCTCCGCGGCGCGGCGGCGCACTTCTTCTTCACGCTGGGCGCGCTGGACGGCGGCCTGCTCGATGCGGACGGGGACGTCCACGTTGTCGGCGACCTTGATCGTCATGAAGCGGATGACCTGGTCCTCGTTCCGGATGCGGCGCTCGAGCTCGGCGACGACCTGGGACGTGGAGAGGAACAACAGGCGGATGTAGTGACCCTTCTGCTGCTTCGCGATCGGGTACGCGAGCTTGCGCTTGCCCCAGTCTTCGCGATCGAGGATGTTGCCCGCCTTGCCAAGGACGATCTGCTCGAACTTCTCGATGATCGAGAAGACCGAGGAGTCCTCGATGTCCGGACGGACGACGATGATGGTTTCATACTCGTGGGAAAGCACGGAGCCTCCGGTGAGTCCCGGTTCGCCGGGAGTGGGAAGGTGAACCGGGGTGGTTCGGAATCGGTGAGTTCGAAGGAAACAGGAGTGACCGGTCACCGGGCGGGTGGGTCGGCCGGATCGGACTAAGCCGGGTTCGACGAGGACGGTGGGCTGCCCGCTCGGGGGCGGCGGTTCACCTGGCCCATCGCGGCTTCGACGCCGCGGCCGACGACGAGCCCGACTGCGTCCGCTGCCTCGTCCACCAGAGCCGGGAGCGCGGACGCTTCCCCCTCGGTGAAGTTCGACAGGACGTAGTCGGCGGTGTCCCAACCCTGCGGAGGACGCCCCACCCCGAACCGGACGCGGACGAACTCCGCCCCGATCTTCGCGGTGAGGTCCCGCAGTCCGTTGTGACCGCCATGCCCACCGCCCTTCTTGACGCGCACGTCGCCGAAGGGCAGGTCGACATCGTCGTGGACCACCACGACCGCATCTTCCGCGATCTTGTAGAACCCGCGGAGCGTAGCGGCTGCCTGGCCCGACAGGTTCATGAAGGTCTGGGGTTTCGCCAGCACCACGGGGTTCCCGTCGAGGCGTGTGGCCTCCACGAGGGCACCGTGTTGCTTGCGCTCCACCGCGACCCCGGCCCGGGACGCCAGGCGGTCCACCACGAGGAACCCGGCGTTGTGCCGGGTCCGATCGTAGCGGGCGCCTGGATTGCCCAGCCCGAGGACGAGGTGCATCAGCCCTTCTTCGCGGGAGCGGCCTTGGCGTCTGCAGCGGGAGCAGCAGCAGCGGCGCCAGCAGCGGGCGTGGCCGGAGCTTCTTCCTCGGCGCGGACCTTGCCGTCGAGCGCGATGACCTTGAAGTCGTTGTCGAACACGAACTTCACGCCAACCGGCGGCGTCAGCTGCGAGATGCTGAGCGAGTCGCCAACGTCGAGCGGGGTCACGTCGATGTCGATCGTCTTCGGGATGGCCCCGTGCTTGCACATCACCGGGAGGACCCGGCGAACGATGCGCACGCGACCGCCGACGACCGCGCCCTTCGGCTTGCCGACGGCCGCCACCGGCACCTCGACCCGGATCTCGGTCTCGGGAACGGCGTAGAAGTCGACGTGGACGATCGCGCGGCTCACGGGGTGCCGCTGCACCTCTCGCACGAGCACTGCGACGGCCTTCTCGCCGATCTTCAGCGACACGATGGTGTTGCGATCCCCCGACTCCTTGAACAACTCCGTCAGCTGGACCGGGTCCACCGTGACGGATTCGCTCGGGTTCGTGGGACCGTAGACGATCGCCGGGACTTTGCCCTCGGCGCGCGCCTTGCGATTGAAGCCCTTGCCCGTGCCGGTGCGCGGGGTGACTTCGAGAGTGGGTTGCATGGATTCACCTCGGGTTCGGGACCGGAACCGCGAGGCGTCGCCCGTTCGTGGACAGCAGACAGATCAACCCGCCTGCTGTCCCCTGGACTGGGCGGGCACACCACACGGGGGCCGGGACAGAACGACCACCTCCGGACTTCTTCCCGGAGGCGAGCCCGGCGCACCTAACGAGCGTCAGGCTGCGAGGCAAGCGGCCTGCGCCACCAGCTGCTCAGGACTCGGTCTCGTGCGGCAGGAACAGGCGGGAGATCGAGTCGTTGAAGTGGATCGCCCGGATGGCTTCCGCGACGAGCGGCGCCACCGACAGCACTTCGATCTTGGGACACCGCCGCGCGGCCTCCGACAGCGGGATGGTGTCGGTGACGACGAGCTGGTCGAAGTCCGACTCCTGGATGCGCGCCACGGCGGACCCCGACAACACCGGGTGCGTGGCGAGCGCGACGATCTTCCGCGCGCCGGCCGCCTTGAGCGCCCGCCCGCCCTTCGACAGGGTCCCCGCGGTGTCGACCATGTCGTCGACCACCACGGCCACGCGGTCCTTCACGTCGCCGATGATGTGCATGACGTCGGCTTCGTTCGGGGCGCTGCGGCGCTTGTCGATGATTGCGAGCCCCGCTCCGAGGCGCCAGGCGTAGCTCCGAGCGCGCTCCACGCCACCCGCATCCGGGGACACGATCACGGTCTCGGTCGGGTCGGGCGTGACGAGGTTCTCCTTCACGAACTGGTAGAGGACCGGCAGCGCGTAGAGGTTGTCGACGGGGATGTCGAAGAACCCCTGGATCTGCCCGGCGTGCAGGTCGATCGTGAGGAGGCGCTCGACGCCTGCCGTCTGGATGAGCTCGGCGACGAGCTTCGCGGTGATCGGAGCGCGCGGCTGCACCTTGCGGTCCTGTCGGGCGTACCCGAAGTACGGCATCACCGCGGTGACGCGCCCGGAAGAGCTGCGCCGCACGGCCTCTGCCATGATCAGCAGCTCCATGAGGTTGTCGTTCGAGGGCGCACACGTCGACTGGATCAGGAACACGTCCCGCCCGCGCACGTTCGCCTCGATCTCGACCCGGATCTCGCCGTCCGAAAACCGACCGACCGTCGACGGGGCCAGGGGTTGGCGCAGGTAGTGCGCCACCTTCTTCGCGACCGACGGGTTCGAGTTCCCCGCGAACAACATCATCTCGCCGTACATGGAGACCTCCACCGCCGGACCGGATTGGGGCGGCAGGATTCGAACCTGCGGGTGCCGGAGTCAAAGCCCGGTGCCTTACCGCTTGGCGACGCCCCAGTGCCCGAGTGCTAACGCGTTCGCCGCGACGTTCCCGTCCCCTCGTCGAACGGCGCCGAC
>JBIKWC010000269.1:0-9885 GCA_044356535.1 Myxococcota bacterium | reverse complement strand
GGGCAGTACGCAGCCGCCATCCAGGCGTTTCGCGAATCGTACGCCCTGTCGAAGAACCACAAGCTGCTGCTGAACATCGCGAACGCGCTCGAGCGGACGAACGAGCTACAGGAAACGTACGACACGCTCACCCAGTACCGGATCTACGCGACCCCCGAGGAGGCGGACACGGTGTCCCGTCGGCTCCGCGGGTTGGAGTTGCGGCTCGACGAGCAGCGCGCGGCGGCAGCGGCAGCGGCAAGGGCGGCAGCAGCAGCAGCCACGCCGGCGCCCGTCGCAGTCGCGCCGGCACCGGTCCTCGCCCCCGTGCCCACGACGACCACTGTTCCGAACGTGGCGAGGTGGACGACGATCGGGATCGGAGCCGCCGCGACCATGGGCTTCGGGGCGGTCGCCGGCTTCACGTACAGCGATGGGCGCA
Organism: Myxococcota bacterium; assembly: GCA_044356535.1. Lineage (GTDB taxonomy): Bacteria > Myxococcota_A > UBA796 > UBA796 > JACKER01. The sequence goes on along the minus strand of JBIKWC010000269.1, from coordinate 9,464 downwards.
CCCAGGTCGAGCTCGGCGAACAGGCCGCGTACGAACGCCTCCGCCCCCTGAACAACGCCGCCTTCGTGCTGAGCCTCGCGGGGCTCGGGGTGGGCGTCGTCGGTTTCGCCCTGCCCGCCACCCGCACTGTTCCCATCACCACCACGTTCACCGTGTCCCCGAGCGACTTCTCCGTCGCCGGGCAGTTCTGAGGTGCCCATGTTGACGACCCTGCTTGTGGGCTGCCTCGTTCCCTGGAAGGAGGAGTGGAGCCCGGCGAACGAGACCGACACCGACACCGACACCGATTCGGACACCGACACCGACACCGACACCGACACCGACACCGACACCGACACCGACACCGACGCGCATACCGGCACGGACCACACCGGGACCCCGCCCCTGCCGGAAGAGATCGTCGCCCGCTCCGTGACCGCGGACGAGACGTGGACAGCGGACCGGATCTGGGTGCTCGAGGCGAACCAGCTGGTCTGGGTCGAGCCAGGCGCCACGCTCACGATCGAGGCCGGTACCACGATCCGCGGTCGGGACGGCTCGGCGATCGCCGTTGCCTCCGGTGCGGAGCTGGTCGCACGCGGAAGCGCAGCGGCGCCCATCGTGATGACGAGCGACGAGCCGGTGGGGACGCGCAACCCTGGCGACTGGGGCGGGCTGGTGCTCATGGGCGACGCGCCGATCATCGACGGCGCCGCCACCACCAGCACCTTCGAGGGGATCGACCCGGCCGACCCGTTCAACGTGTTCGGTGGGGCGGACAACACCTACTCCTGCGGCCAGATCGAGTACCTGCGGATCGAGTTCGCGGGCTTCGAGCGCATCCCGGACGAAGAGCTGAATTCGCTCACCCTTGCCGGTTGCGGCACGGGGACGCTGCTGCAGAACGTCCAGGTCCACGAGGGGCGAGACGACGGCGTCGAGATCTTCGGCGGGTCGCTCAACCTCAAGAACATCGTGATCACGGCGTTCGGTGACGACGGTCTGGACTGGGACTTCGGCTGGTCGGGCAAGGCGCAGTTCGTCGTCGTCCAGCACTGGCCGCTCGACACGACCGCGATCGATCCCCTGGACGGCGGCTCGGCGCTGGAGGGTAGTGTCCCGAACCCGGCCGCCGTTCCGATGCTCTACAACCTCCTCCTGCTCGGCTCGAACGACCCGTCGACCACGCAGGACGGCATCCTGCTGAAGAGCGCAGGGAACGCCACCATCGGCAACGCCATCGTGGCGTACTACACGGACTGGGCGCTCGATCTGTCCGGCCAGACCACGCTCGACGAGGCGGTCGCGGGCCGGATCAACGTGAAGGACAGCGTGTTCTGGTCGATCGGCTCCGATGGCCAGACCTGGGGCGAGCCCATCGACGCGGACGACGAGGATGCGCTGCTGGCACTGCCGTCGGCCGGCAACCTGTTCGGGCAGAGCCCGTTCCTGCCGACGCCGCCCGCACCCGGGACCGAGCCCTTCGTCACCGGCCTCAGCCAGTGGGTTCCGTTGAGCGGGTCGATCGCGGACCATGGGCAGCGTCCCCCGAACGACGGCTTCTTCCAGACCAACGCCCAGTGGGCGGGCGTGGTTGCGCCGGGGTCCGGCGTCGCGTGGTGGGACGGCTGGACCAACTTCGCGGCACACTGACGTGAACCTCGAATGCCCAGCGTGCCACGCCCGGTACCGGGTTCGGCGCTCGATCTCGGCGAGCGGCGCGCGCGTGTCGTGCCCCGCGTGCCAACACGAGTGGGTCGTGACCTCGACCGGGGCATCGCTTGCTCCGGACGCCGCTGAACGCACGCTCCCCGAAGGGCGGATCCACTCGATCTCCCAGCGCATCGACCTGCCGGGGCTCTCCTTGCCTGGGGAGGTGCCGTACACGGAGCCACCGACCGTGGCCCGGGAGGCGGCGCCCAATCGGGGACCAGTGTCGGTGCCGCCCCCGCCGGACGTTTCGCAGACGGTGAGCCCGATGGACAGCAGCGCGACCCGGACGGTCATCGAGCCCACCGGTCCGGAGCGCGCAGCCGCGGTATTGGCCTCGCAGGAGCGGTCCCGGAGCGGCCCCTACCGGCCCCCCGAGCCCTCGATGGAATCGTCCGCCCTCGCGCAGCGGCTCCTCGACGAGGAGAGGTTGATCTCGGCCGATCGGTTCGTGAAGCAGGAGGACCGCACCGCGCCGATCCGGTTCCTGCTCCTCGGCGCCGCTGGCTCTGCGTTCGCCTTGTTGTTCCTGGTCGTTGCGGGTGTCGTGGTGTGGGTGTTCGTGGCGCCCAACCCTGGCGGGGATCCGGTGGGAGTGAGCCCGGCGCCACGCCCGGTGCCCGTCGAGGCTGCACCCGACCCGGTCCCCGCGGCCCCCGTCGTCGCGGAGCAGCCGTCGGCGCCCGAAGTCGTCACGCCGGAACCGGTGCCGGCTGCGGTAGCTGCTCCAGCGGACCCACTGCCCGCTCCCCCACCGAAGCCTCCGACTCCTGCGCCGGCGAAGCCCGCTCCGCCGAAGCCCGCTCCGCCGAAGCCTGCTCCAGCGAAGCCGGCTCCGGCGAAACCCCCGCCGGCACCCGCCGTCGGCTCGGACCTCATCGACCCTTGGAAGTGAGTCAGCGCCGCCCGAGGAACAGGAGCGAGCGGCTGCCATTCGCCTGGGCGACGGTCGCCTCGTGCAGCCCGGTGAACCGGTCCCGCAGCCCGGAGAGCACGTTGCGGGCGGGCCGGAGGCCGAGCGAGGATGCCAGCTCCGCCGGAGTGTCACCGTGGAGGTCCACCAGCGCGAGGAGGCCGCCGCGCGGCACCGCGTCGGCGAGGCGATCCAGGGTGGTGCCGACCGGGATCTCGGCGCCGGGCGACGACAGCAGGTGGTCACACCAGACCACGTCGGGCCACCCCCGCCACGTCGATGCGTTCGCCAGCGTCCCTGCGCGGACCATCGTCCCCGGGAGCTCGGTGGGGAGGTGCAGGCCGTCCGCGCCCAGCCGAACCACCCGGGTGGGCGAAGACTCGAACCACACGAGATCGCGCAGCAGGCGGCGGGCCCGGCCAGCCTGCAACCGCGACTCCGACTCCTGGAACGGACGCTCGGGGACGAGGTCGGTCACGTGGGTGAGCGAGAACATGTCGGGCGACGCGTGACGTGCCAAGGGGTTCCTCCGCGCCAGGAACCTCACCCGGTGCGGTGACCACCCCGCAGGAGCGGCGTGAACTCCGCGTGACGCTTCGGCGGCGGTTCTACCGGGCTGCGCAGATCCCAGGGCGTTCGCCGGTGCGGAGGTTCGTGACCGTGGCGGGCCCGATGCCCGGAACGCGAGCGAGGTCCTCGCAGCTCTCGAAGGGACCCGCCTGCTCCCGGTTCGCGACGATCGCCGCCGCCCGGCCCGGCGTGATGCCCGGCAGGTGGGTGAGGCGCTCGGCGGTCGCGGTGTTGAGGTCGACGACCTCCACAGACAACACGTTCGGGTGGGGCGCGTCGGGCGCACTCTCGGGCGCAGGTGCCTCCGCGCACGTCGCCACGCCCCGCAGCGCCGCCACCGTGGCGGGACCGAACCCTGGGATGGCGAGGAGGTCGTCGAGCGACCCACACGGCCCGTGGGCCTGCCGCCAGTCCACGAGGCGGTGGGCCTTCTCGGAGCCGAGCATGGGCAGGGCGTCGAGCTCCTCGACCGTCATCGCGTTGAGCGACGGGGCGGCGAACGCCGCGATCGACAGGAGCCCCGCGGGGATCACAGCTTGCCGGACAGCGGCGCGTCGTTCGTGTAGTCGTAGCTGAACCAGTACTCGGCGCCCGCGTACGAGACGATCCGGTTGTGGAAGCCCGCCGCCACGGTCTCGCCGGCGAGCCGCCCGGTCGTCCACGCGTTGCCGTCGCGACGCGCGACGCGGAGGTCGTTGTCGAAGCCGTCGAAGTAGAGCACCTCGACCCCGCCGCTCACGAGGCGGAGGGCAGTGTCGGCGCCGCGCAGCTCACCGGCGTCGAGGGTGTCGAGCTCCCAGCGCCCACCACCGTCGCTCTTCGCGAGCTTCAGGTCCTGGTTCTCGAGGTCCTGGTACGAGATCCACCGCGTGTCTCCGTCAATCACGAGCTGCGGCCAGGCGCCCGTGTCGCCGCCGGCATCCACGAGCTCGTCCTTGCCGTTCGTGAGCAGGTGCAGGTGCCCGATCCCCGCGTCGCGGAACACGACGTACTCCTTGCTGCCGTCCACCACGACCCGCGTGTGTTCGACCGCTCCGGCGTCCGAGGTGTACAGGTCCTTCGACTTCCACTCGCCGCCCGTCCAGCGGGTCTCCCGGACCACTCCGTCGTCCGTGCAGTGGACGATCAGCGGGTTCCCGTCGGCGTCGAGCGCCATCGAGGCCCAGAAGCCCGTGCCGGCTTCGTCGATCGCCGCGGGCTCCTCCCAGTTGGCGGGGGACAGGCGGTGCGCCGCGCGCAACACCCGGTTCGTGGAGTCCTGGTACGCGACCCACACGGTCCCGTCGCGGAGGGTGCGCTGGGCGCTGTACTTGCCGCGGTCTCCGGAGTCGAGGCCGTTGTCGCCGACGTACCCGTCGACGGGCTCGTGCGCCCAGGTGAACGCGCCTGCCTCGTCGAGGCGGCCGACCGCGAACCCGAGCGCCGTCTTCGAGCGGTCGTAGTACGACACGGTGAGCTCGGAGCCGTCGGGGGAGGTGTCGAACGAGGTCCAGGCGCCCCACGCCTCCGGCGCGTTGGTTTCGGGGGGCTCGACTGGGTCGAAGGCGACCGCCCCGAGCTCGTTGCGGGAGCAACCGGTGAGCAACAGCCAGGGTGCGAGCGACATCAGGAGACCTCCGCTCCGCCGCGAACGGCGGGCCGACTCCTCTTCATATCCGAACCCGCCCCGGTTTTCACGCGTCGGGGGCGGAGTCGTCCGAACCATCGACCGACAGACCGAGCTCCCGGACCTTGTTGTAGAGGGTCCTGCGGGTGACGCCTGCGGCGGCAGCGGTGTTCCCGAAGTGCCCGCGGTGGCGGACCAGCAGCTCGGTGAAGTACGCGCGCTCCATCGACGCCACCGCCGCCTTCAGCTGCTCGGGGATCGGGTGCCCCGGGTCGAGCACCGGGACCCCAGCCACCACCCGCGCGGGGATCGCGGCCGGAGCGGCCTCGGACGACACCCCACCGAACTCGGGGCCGAGCTGATCCTCGCGGAGGCGGCTGCCGGCGTAGCCCACGACCCAGCGTTCGCAGGAGGCCCGCAGCTGGCGGACGTTGCCGGGCCAGCGGTACGCCAGGATGCGCGCGATGGCGTCCGACGTGATGCTCGGGGGCTCGAGCTGGTACTCGGTGGCGAACTCGTCGAGGAAGTGGCGCATCAGGAGCGGCACGTCCTCCATGCGCTCCCGAAGGGGCGGCAGCAGGATCGGAAACACGTTGAGGCGGTAGAACAGGTCCTGGCGGAACTTGCCGGCGTCGACGGCACGCTCCAGGTGGACGTTGGTGGCGGCGATGATGCGGACGTCGACGTGCACGAGATCCCGCCCGCCGACCCGCCGGAAACACATCTCCTCGAGGACCCGCAGGAGGTTGACCTGCACGTTCAGCGAGGTCTCTCCGAGCTCGTCGAGGAACAGCGAGCCCCCGTCCGCCATCTCGAACAGGCCGTCCCGCCGGCCGACCGCGCCCGTGAACGACCCCTTCTCGTGCCCGAAGAGCTCGCTCTCCAGCAGGGTCTCGGTGAAGGCGCCGCAGTTGACGGCGACCAGGGGCCGCTCCTTGCGGCGGGAGCGGTCGTGGATGGCGCGCGCCACGAGCTCCTTGCCGGTGCCGGTCTCGCCGAGGATCAGCGCCGTCGCGTCGGTGCGGGCGACGAGCCGGATCTTCTCGAACACCTCCAGCATGCGCGGAGACTGCGTGAGGAGCTGGCCGTTGGGGTCGATCTCCTGTTGCTGGTGCTGCTGGACTTTCTTCTCGATCTGCTGGGCCCGCGCGCCCGACATGGCGCGACGGACGGTCTCGACCAGCCTCTCCGCATCCACGTCGACCGGCAACAGGTCGGCTGCGCCCCTCCGCACGGCTTCGACGGCGTCGGGCACCTGCGGATCGACGTCGATGGCCACCACGGGAGCACCGAGCTTCTGCCGGAACACCTCGATGACGCGGCTGCGGTCGAGGTCCGGCAGGTCGAGCGCCGTCACCACGACCTGGGGGCGCGTGGACTGCGCCAGCGCCAGGGCCTCCGCCAGCGACCCGGCCGGCATCACCACCCGGTCCGGACCGCGCAGCGCCGCGCGCAGCCGATGTCGACGGGCGTCGTCCGCCTCGACGAGGAGGACGACGATGCGGCCACTGGGGGCGGGCGTGGCGGTGGTCACGGCGCGATCTCACACGCGGGGAGGCGTCCGGCGACCTCCCACCCGGCCGATCCACCGCGCAACACGAACCCCTCGCAATGATCGAGGCGCCACGCGCGCCACGCGGCCGGCGACTGCCCCTGCAGCGTGGCGACCACCGTCGCGATGGCGAGCTGGTGGCTCACGAGGGCGATCGAGGCGCCGGGGTGATCCGCCCGCACCTGCTCCAGCGCGCCGAACATCCGGTCGCGCACCTCGGTGAGCGTCTCGCCACCGGGGATGCGTACGTCCGGGTCGGACGCGAACGCCTCGAAGAAGGTGGGCCAGCGGGGGAGCGCCTCCGCGGCGATCAGCCCCTCGAGCTCCCCCTGGTGGGCCTCGACCAGGGCTGGGAGCGGGACGGCTGCGGGAGGACCCAGCGCGACCGCCGTGTCGCTCGCGCGGCGCAGGGGCGAGGTGTACACCGCGTCGAAGCGGCGCCCGGTGAGCGCGAGCGAACGCACCTGCTCGCGACCCACCTCGTCGAGGGCCAGATCGGTGCGACCGAGGAACCGACCCTCGGCGTTCCAGGCCGTACGTCCGTGGCGGATCAGGACCGCGAGGGTGGTCCCCGGGCGACGGAGCGCTGCGACCGGATCGGGGAACGTCATGCCGGGGCACCTTGCAAAGAAATCAGCGGGCGGGGATCCCCCCGGCCCCCACCGGATATCCTCCCTGTCGAACGAGGCTGCCATGCCCTCCAACCCCGACCCGTCCAACTCCGGAAAGTTCAGTCGCCCGATCGACGCCCCGTCGCTGCCCCCGTGGTCGCGCGCGGCGGACGACCGGACCGCGCCGGTGTTGTCGCCTGCCCCGATGCCGCAGGACGACGAGACACCGACGCTGTCGGGCGACGCGTTCCCGACGCCGCCGGTGGAGGACCCCCGCGAGCTCGCGCGGCGGCTCGCGGCGGAAGCGAAGCAGAAGGCGGCGGCCCGCAAGGTGTCGCCCCAGGAGGACCCGATGCGTGCCGACGATCCCCGCGACCTGGCCCGACGCCTGGCCGAGGAAGCCAAGCGGCGCCTCGGTGGCATCCCGCAGGCACCACCAGCGCCCGAGCCGCCGATCACCCACTGGGAGCAGACGGCGGTGCGCGTCGACGACGCCGCGACGGACCCGACGGCCGACGACGACGGCTACGAGCCGGTACACGAGCCGTCCCTGCCGGTGTTCCGGGACGCCGTGATGCCAGAGCCCGCGTCGGAGGACGGCCCGACCGAGGACCCGTACGGAACCGCCAGCGACCCCGGCGAGGACGAGGTCCCCGACCCGGACCCCGAGCCCCCGGCCGATCTCCCGACCAGCTTCGCCCGGGGGCGTTCGCTCGCCGAGCGGGCAGCCGCCACGAAGCCGAAGGTGGGGCTCTCCGCCGTCGAAGCGCTCGCTGCCGCCCGCCTCGCCGAAGCGCGTGCCCAGGCCCCTGCTCCCGCGAAGCCGGCGCCGCGCCCGGTACCTGCTCCCGCGGCTCCCGTCCCCGTCCAGGCGGCCCCCGTGCAGGCCCCGCCGAGCCCGCGCCCCCGTCCCCCCGCGACCGCACAACACTCCGACCTCAGCTCGCTGTTCGGTGAGCTGCTGCCGGGCGCTGCGATCGAGCCGCCGATCCCGGTGACGCAGCTCGACGTGTTCCGCGCGTTGTGGCGGGCGCACCGGGCGCGGGCCCTGCACGATCAGCAGGTCGAGCTCGTGTGCACCGCGTCGCTCCTGCTCGACGCCGCGGATCGGGGTGTCCCGATGGCGGCAGCCCGGGTCACCCTGGGCACCGTCACCCACGCGGTGTGGGTCGACCTCGATCGCCGGGTGCTGCTCGCGGCGGCGCGGCCCGCAGAGATCTACCTCGCGGGGTTGTGACGTGTCTCCGGACGGTCTCGCGTGACTCTCCTGGTCGTGGCGGTCGCGCTGTTGGTCTCAACCGCCCTCGTGGGCCTCGTGTGGCAGCTCGCGCGGCCTGCAGCTGTCGCGATCGGGGACGAGCGGGCGGAGCGCCTCGCCCGCCTCGTGGAGGCCTTCGCGGCGGAGGACGGTTCCGGAGAGCCGCCCGCAGAGGTGGTGGTGGTGGGTCGACGGATCGAGGTCCGGGTTCCCCACACCCTGAACCTCCACCTGGCGCCCCGCGGTGCCGACGACCCGGACACAGCGGTGACTGGGCTGCGCACGGACTTCGACCGCGACTACACGTCCTCGGGCGAGGATCGCCTGCTGCTGTCTCGCACTGCGCGGGACCTGGTGGAGCGGCGCCTGATCACTGTCGACGCGTCTCACCTCCGCAGCGGCGGCGACGTGGTGTCGTTGGCTGGGTTGCGCTCCACGGTGGCCGACGTCCGAGCGCTCCATGGGTGCCTGCACGGTCCGGTTCCAGCGCAGCTGGCGGACATCATCCGCTCGGGAGACGACGTGGCGGGGCGCCGGCAGGCCCTCGAGCGCCTGTTGCGAGACCACCCCGAGGAGGAGGGACGCCTCGAGGGGTTCGCTCCGCCGCCAGAGCTGGCGATCGTGCTCCACCTGCACCACCGGAACTGGGATGCACTGGAGACCCTGTTCCAGGTGCCACGCCTCCGAGAGGTGCTGCGCCTCGAGATCATGGACCACCTGGCGCCGGACGTCCCCCGGATGCTGGCCATCGCGCCGACCTGCGCCCCCTCCCCGACTCTGAGCGCCGCGTGGTTTGCGCGGATCGAGGCCGCTGACCCGCGGGTGCCGGCCGGACTGCGGGAGCTGCTGCGCCCAGGTCTCCTCCCGAAGGAACGATCCTTTCAAGCTGCCGCCGCCGTGATCGTGGTCGAGGGCGCGCTCCGGTGGGTGGAGGGGGACGTGCCGCTGCTGCTGATGCTCCTCGGGCTGGTGGAGCCCAAGCACCGACAGACCGCGCTGAACCGGCTCGCGACCTGCGCGACGATGGACGTGGAGCCGACCCTCCGCGAGGCCGCACGCACGCGGTTCCTGAGCCCGAAAGCCGTGGAGGCCGCCCTGGACACCATCCGCGCCCGCGCGGGTGGCCAGGAGGGCTCGTTGTCGCTCGTGGACCCGATCGCCGGCGAGGTCTCGCTGGCTACCGGGGGGGGCACGTTGCGCGAGCCCGACGCAGAGCCGTCGTGAGCGTCAGTCGCCGGTCCACACGCGGCCCGGGATGCGGATCT
>JBIKWC010000529.1:0-2822 GCA_044356535.1 Myxococcota bacterium | reverse complement strand
TCCGGCCATCGTCGAGTTGGTCCTCCCCGGTGGATTCACCCCTGACGGTGGCTTCTCGGCCCCCTACGGTAGCCCCACCACGCTCGCGCCCGGCGACCACCTGTTGGTCTTTGCCCGCCTGCGAGACCTGGAGGGACGCGCCGCACTTGCGGCGGCCCTCGACGTTGATGTCTACGAGAATCAGCTCGACAATCCAGGCAACTCGATCTGCAAGCAGCTGGGCCCCAGGGATCCGAGCACGGTCCTCGAGGAGATTCACCTGTTGCACCTCGGCACTGCGGCGCTCAACGACGTGGTGGTTCGGTGGCGGGTGTACCCTCCGGGTGGCCAGTGCACTGGCGCCGGCAGCTACCTCCTCGGCGCTCGTACGGTGGGGAGTCTGGCCAGCAACACGCCGTACCCCATTCTTCCGGCTGGCCAGATCTCCGGCGCCGGCATCCCAGCTGGCTCCTACAGGGTGTGTGCGTTCGTCGACCCGGACGGCGTGATCACGGAGACCGACGAGTCGGACAACAAGATCGATTCGGAGGCGAACCTGATCGTCACGGAGACGTGTGGTCAGTGACCCGCGGGTTGTGTCGTACACCTGGACTCGAGGGGGTGAGAGATGTGGGTTGTTCTCCTGGTGGGTTGTGACGACCCAGCGGCTCCATCGGACCCAGTGGGTGGGTACGGCAGTGTTCCGGGGCCGCCGCGTGGGACCCTGGTGACGGATCTGGACGCTCGCGGCACCCATGAAGAGCTCTGGGTCGCGTCGTTCCTGCAACTGGCACCCGCGGAGGGCGAGGACTGTGTCCCGAGCCTGACGGGCCTCCTGACCTCGGCCGCAGCCTTCAGCACGAGCGTGCCGCTCCCCGTGGAGGTGAAGGTCGGGGCGGTCGTGTCCCTGCCACCGTGGCCGCACCCCCTCGACCCGGTGTGGAACCCCCCGCTGTTCCAGGTGGACGACGCGTTCTTCGCCTGGGTCGGCGGGGAGTACGAGGTCCTGGAGTGGACGGAGGACAGCTTCGAGCTGGCGCTGCGTGGCGGCTTTTCCTGCGAGTTCGTGGACGACCACCTCGTGTTGGAGGAGACCTGTGTCCCCGACAGCGGATTCGTTCGGTACTCGCCCGAACCGAACGACGCCCCCATCCACTTTCTGGACGACATCGGGGCGGTGGGAGAGGGGTGGACGTTCCCGGCACCGGGCGGCGGGTACCTGTGTGACCGGCGAACGTCACCCGTCGTTCCCACCCCCACGCCCTGACGTTCGAGCGCCTGCCGTAAGGGCGGCCCCCTCCCCACGTTGGACCCTCGAGGAGCGTCCATGCGGCGGTGGCAGGTCACGGTGGTGCTCGGGGTGCTCGCGGTGGTGGGCCTGGCCCTGGCGACGGGGTTGCCCTGGCTTCGGTCCGCGCCGCTGCACGCTCCCGAGGTGGTGAGGCCCGCGCCCGCGCCCGAACGCGTCGAGCCGATGGCCATCCCCGAGCTCTCCGAGCCGCTCCCGGTCCCCGTGCTCAGTCGCCTGCCGCCGGACCCGGAGCCCGTGCAGTACGGCTGCGGCGGGCGGGTGGTGGCCTCGGACCACCCGGTGCCGGAGTGTGGACGGGGCTGACCGACGGCTCGTGGCGACTCCCCTCACCCCGAGGGTCTGCTCGATGGAGCGCGCTTCCTGGGGAGGGTTGGCTCGATGGAGAGCGCTTCGTTCCCCCTCTCCCCTCGGGGGAGAGGGTTGGGGTGAGGGGCTACCGGAGCGCCCGCAGCAGCGGGATCCCCACCAGCGCGGCCGCGTGGTAGGCCGGGTCCCGCTCGATGCCCACCGCCGTGACGCCCAGGTGGCCCGCCGCCGCCAACGTCGAGCCGCTCCCCGCGAAGGGGTCCAGCACCACCCCCGTCCCCAGCGGCAGGAGCGCCCGCACCACCTGGCGCAGGAACCGCTGCGGCTTCATCGAGGGGTGCTCGGACAGCGCCCGCTCCTTGCCCCGCGCGGGGGCGCAGGGGATCACGTCGCTGAACGGCACGTCCTGGCTCGGTCGCCGCAGCGCGCCGGCGCCCCAGGTGGCCAGGTTGGTGGCCACCGTGCCCTCGAGCGGCTTGCGGAACAGCCCCCACGGCTCGTGGGCCGAGCGCGGCATCACCGAGACCTCCGGGTACACGAGGTGCGCTCCTTTGGGCCGGTCCCCGCCGCGCAGCGTGCGCACGAGGCGCGTCACCACCCCGCGCTTCTCGAAGCCCGCGCGGCGGAACGGCGGGAACGCCGAGTCGCAGACCAGCGGGTTCGACGCCAGCAGGACGTGGCCACCGGGCACCAGCACCCGCAGCAGCGCCGCCGCCAGCGCCTCGAAGAACAGCTCCATCACGGCGTGATCGGCGTCCTCCAACACGGTGAACCGGGGCAGGGGCCGCCGCTCCACGCCGTCGAACGCCGGGGGCAGGCGCCACACCCCCCCTTTGCCCTCCCGGAGCTTGCGGTGGTTGTCGGCGGCGTACTCCAGGTTCGAGTACGGCGGGTCGGTCACCACCGCGTGGATGGAGGCCGCCGGCAGCGTGGCCAGCACCTCCAGCGCGTCCCCCAACACCAGGAAGGTCCGCGCGTCCACGACCGTCGCGTCGGCGAGCGCCGCGCGCAGCGCTCCCTCGTCGGTCACGGCGCTCCCACCAGCATCTGCTCCACCAGGGCGCCGATGGTGCGGGCGAACTTCGCCAGCGGCACGTCCGCCATCGACTCCGGGTAGAACTGGCGCACGTGGCTCGTGTGGGGGCCGAGCCCCAGCGCCACCAGCCGCAGCTCCTCCGACTGCTCGCGGAGCGTGGCCACCGCGCGGTGCAGGTCGTCGGGCTCC
>JBIKWC010000268.1:0-9906 GCA_044356535.1 Myxococcota bacterium | reverse complement strand
CCGGCCTTCGCGAGGGACTCGAGGAGCCCGACACACAGGCCGGTCTTCCCGGAGCCGGTCATGCCCACACACACGGCGTGGCGGGTGAGCTCGCGGGGGTCGAGCGTCGCGGGGACCCCGGTGGGGGTGAGGCCGGCGGGGTCGAGGGTGTGGCCGAGGGTCAACATGGGGGGTCCCGGTCGCTGGAGCGCGAATCGGAGGGCATCACAGGTAGATCGGAGGGCATCACAGGTGGATTGGGGGGCATCACAGGTAGATCGGAGGGCATCACCGGTAGCGTGGTGGGCATCACCGGTAGAGCGGAGGACATCACCGGTAGATGGGAGGGCGTCACCGGGACCGGGCCTGGTCTCCGGGGGCGGCCGGGCGGTCCGGTTGTCCCCGGCGCCGACTTCGCCCCCGATGTCGACCCCAGCCCCCTCGAACCGGACACCCGCAGGACCCCAGCCCACCCGAACCGGACATCGCCCGCTGGGCACTGCCACCAACCAGCGGATGCTCGGCGTTCGCTCGTAGACCCGGTGGCGCGGACGAGCCGCGAGGGCCCGAACTGTCCGGTTCAGGGTGGTTGGGGTCGGCAGACTGTCCGGTTCAGGGTGGCTGGGGGCGGCCGGTTGCGGGGCCGGTCTCGGACAGTCGGTGACCCCGCGTTCGACGTCCGGGTTCGCGGGCCTGGTGCCCTCGTGTCTGCGGCGCTGTCGGCACCGCAACGGGCGGCCGTGGCGGCGTTGGTGGAGCGCGGCGCGGTCCATGTCGAGGAGAAGTGGCGGTGGGCCGTGCGCCTGGACGACGCCGACAGCGTGGTCACCGCGGTCCAGGCGCTGCTGGCCGTCGCCGCCGTCGCGCCGACAGATGTCGTGGAGGCGTTGGTGGAGCGCATCGGGTGGCGCGTCTGGGGGGGGGCGTCCCCCGGAGCTCACGGGCGCCGCAGCGGACGCAGCGCCAACTCCGCCCGCTCGACCAGCGCGCCCTCCCGCGGCCGGCGACCCTCCGGATCCCGGTCCGCTCGGCGTTGGTCAGCGCGCGGCTCACCGAGGGGGTCCGTCCGAGGCATGTCTCCGCGTACCGCGCCGCTCCCGGGGGCGCGAGGACCCTGGGGCGTCAGGGCGCCCCGAGCGTCGCCGCCAGGGCAACCGCCTTCAGAGCGCTCCCGACCAGCGCGACGACGCCGAGCGGGAGCGTCGCCGCGAGCACACCCTCCGCCGCGTGCGGATGGCGGGCCGCCAGCGCCGCGGCCCCGATAGCGGCCCCGCTGCACGCGGCGCCCGGCAACGCGAACGCCACATCCCCGAGCCCCCACCACTCCCCGTCGCGGAGCGAGTGCGCAACCGACGACGCTGGGCCCACCACGCCCGCTACCACCGCCCCCGCGAACAGCCCTGCCGCCGCACGTTCGCGCCACGGACCCCGCGCCACCAGCGCGACGCCGGCGACCGCCGCGAGGCCCAGGAGCAGCGGGACCGGCGTCAGGAGCAGACTGCCGAGGTGCGCGCCCAGGGTCCACCACCCGACCGTCGTCGCAGCGAGTGTCACCCCGAGCGCCGCGAGCGGGCGTGCCACCTGTGGCGCGCGCGGCGCCCGGAAGGTCATCGCCACCGCACCCGCCGCCAGGAGCCCGCCCAGGGCGCCCGGACCCATGGTGACGAAGTGCTCGGGCGTGCCGTCCGCGTGGACCCACCAGAACGTGGTGGACCACGCGGTCCCGAGCGTTCCCCCCGCGAGCGCGCCGTGTGCGGCCGCCAGCCACCGCGCCTTGCCGGACGACGCCGAGAGCGCGGCCCCCACCGCGGGCCCCACCGCGAACGCGACCCCGGTCACCCACGCCATGACGCCTCCGCTCCCCCTTTCGGCGGGAGCGCTCCTGGATTGAGCCGGGCCTCGCGAGGCGTGGGATTGGCCGTCCGAGAGGGCCCCGAAGACGGCCTGCCCCGACCGTGGTCAGTCGGCCGGCCGATCCCGCGGATCGCCTCCGGCGCTGGCCCAGCAGCTCGGCGCGCGCTGATCTGCGGCGGGTCGCGTTAGCCCTGCCGCCCGGGGGTTGGATCGTGGGTCGGGTGAAGCGGAGCATGGAGGCCGACGGGGCTGCGGCGCACCACCGCGGGGTGACGCCGTGACGGGAGGGGTCGTGGCCCTGTCCTGGTGGGTGTGGTGCCTGCCGGCGCTCGCCGGGGACCCAGCCCGACAGGTCCTGCCAGCCCCGTATGACGTGCTCGGGCTGCCGGCGGGCGAGGTCGAGGGCTGCCCTGAGTCCTGTACGGTGCGGTACCCGGTGGCGGGCGCTCCGGTCCCACCCGACCCCGCCTGGGCTCCGCCGGGCTGGCGGGCCTTGCCGGCGCTGGCCACCGACGACCCGGGGTTCAGCTCCAGGACGTGGGCGAAGACGCCGTTCACCATCACCGCAAGCTGGAGTGCCTCCGGTGACGGCTTCGTGCTGCTGTGGCTGCGGCGCGACGCGCCTGCCGGTGACTCCGTGCCCCTCTCCGCGCCGTGGCTCGGGATGAAGCTGCCCGCCGACGCCATCGTCACCAGGAGCGATGCGCAGCGGCTCGGGGCGTCCTGGGTGGGGCGGACGAGCGCCGAGGTCGGCATGGTCGCTGCCCTGCAGGCGCAGGGGTGGACCGCCTGCTCCACGCAGGCCCCCGGAACCAAGGTGTACTTCCGGCGAGAGGACCAGCTGCTCGAGTTCGGCGAGAGCCTCTTCGAGCCGCTTCTCCGCGCCGAGTTCGAGTGGATCCCCCGCGTCGCCATGACCCCGGAGTGGGCGGCGATGCAGCTGCCGGTGAACACCGGGAGGGTGGTGGTCAGCAGGCCCGAGGCCTTGCAGGTCAAGTTCCTGCCCGGAGCGGACGCGGCGACGCTGGCCGGGCCGGTGGAGGCAGCCTTGCGTGCCCAGGGTTGGGTGGCCAAGGGGGCGTTCTTGACCTCCCGCGACGAGGTCCAGGGCAGCAGCTCGTACGTGATCGAAGGCGTGCTTCACCAGTCCGCGCTGAGCCTGGGGGTGTTCACCCACCACGGCGTCTCCGACCTGATCGTCGGCTACCTCCCGGAGCCCGCCGCTCCGTAGGCGTGAAGAGCTGGGGCACCTTCGTGGCTTCGTGGTTCGAACGAGCGAAGCTCGATGTTCGTGTCTCCTTGTGCGCCGAGATCTCCGGTTCCGGCCCCCGCAGGGAGCTGTAGTACGGACCCGGTAGCACTGCATCCGTTCGGCCGACTGACCACGGAGGCACGGAGAGCACGGAGAGCACGGAGGGCGACCGTCCGCGCCCGTGCGCGACGGCTCGGGTCTGGAGACCAGAGGTCTGGCCTCCCTTCACCCTCCTCGCGGTGGCGCACCCGGGAGGGGCCGCGGCTCCGTGCCCTCCATATCCTCCGTGCCTCAGTGGTCAGTCGGCCGGCCGATCACCGAGGGGGTCCGTCCGAGGCATGGCTGTCCGAAAGGGGCCCCGTGGGTCCCCGCAGATTCCAGAAGGGGGCGAACGCAGAACGCGGAGGTATGCTCATCGCACGGGAGGCGTCCGTGGTCGAGGTTCGATTCCAGCTGCCCGACGGCGTACTGGGAGCGCTGCGCACCGATGTCTCCGGGTTCGGACGCGAGCTCCGGATCGCGGCGGCCGTGAAGTGGTACGAGCGGGGACAGGTCTCCCAGGGGCGCGCCGCCGAGATCGCCGGGCTGTCTCGGGCAGCGTTCCTCGATGCGCTGGCCCGATACGGCGTGACTCCGCTCCAGGCGTCTGCGGACGAGGTCGTCGAAGAAGTGCTCCGCGGCTGACGTGCTCATCGTGGACGCGTCACCGCTGATTGTTCTCGCCAGGATCGGTCGGGTGGATCTCCTCGGTGCGGATGTGCTCGTCCCGCACGCCGTCTCCGTCGAAGTCCTCGCGGGACCGGCCGAAGACCCGGCTCGCATCCTGCTCGAAGGCGGCCGGCTTCACAGCATCCCGCCAGCGCCCATCCCCGACAACATCGTCGAGTGGGGCCTTGGTGCAGGCGAGAGCGGTCCTGGCAGCGGCGTGCGTGACGCGCGGCTCAGAAGCCGTCCTCGATGATGGGCAGGGCCGCAAGTGCGCTGCTGCGCTGCAGGTTCCGGTGGTCGGGACTCTCGGGCTCGTCATTCGAGCCACGAGAAGCGGACGCCTGGCAAGGGGGGCGGACCTGGTGGGGTGGGTGGGGTGGACCGTGACTGCGAGCGGTTCGACCAGCGGTCACCCCGCCCCGAGCGCAGCCGCCAACGCGACCGCCTTCAGAGCGCTCCCGACCAGCGCGACGACGCCGAGCGGGAGCGTCGCCACGAGCACACCCTCCGCCGCGTGCGGATGGCGGGCGGCCAGCGCTGCGGCCCCGACCGCGGCCCCGCTGCACGCCACGCCCGGCAATGCGAATGCCACATCCCCGAACCCCCACCACTCGCCGTCGCGGAGGGAGTGCGCGACCGACCACGCCGGGCCCGCCATGCCCGCCACCACCGCCCCCGCGAACAGCCCTGCCGCCGCACGTTCGCGCCACGGACCCCGCGCCACCAGCGCGGCCCCGACGGCCCCCGCCAGGCCCAGGAGCAGCGGCACCGGCGTCAGGAGGAGACTGCCGAGGTGCGCGCCCAGGGTCCACCACCCGACCGTCGCCGCAGCGAGCGTCAGCCCCAGCGCCGCGAGCGGGCGGGCCACCTGTGGCGCGCGCTGCGCCCGGAATGCCATCGCCACCGCGCCCCCCGCCAGGAGCCCGCCCAGGACGCCCGGACCCAGGGTGACGAAGTGTTCGGGCGTGCCGTCGGCGTGGACCCACCAGAACGTGGTGGACCACGCGGTTCCGAGGGTTCCCCCCGCGAGCGCGCCGTGTGCGGCCGCCAGCCACCGCGCCTTGCCGGACGACGCCGAGAGCGCGGCCCCCACCGCGGGCCCCACCGCGAACGCGACCCCGGTCACCCACGCCATGACGCCTCCGCTCCTCTTCTCGGTGCGAGCGCGGCTGGATTTGAGCCGGGCCAGCTCCTGGAGGAGCGCGGTGGCCGTACCCCGAAGCTGCCGAGATCCCCGGCTTCGACCAACGCGACGGGGACCTTCCTGCCTTCCTTCCTTCTCCTTCGTTCCTGCTCCTGTCCGGGCGTGGCCGCGAAGACGGTCCACATGGTACGTCGCCATTCCGCCGGGAGTCCCAATGAACAGCGCCCTTCGCTCCATCCTGCCCCTCACGCTCTGGGCCTGCGCACGGCTCGACGGCCAGCCCTCCGCCTCGACGCTCGGGCCATCCCACGGGGACGTGGCGCCCAGGCTCCCCGCGCACCCCAGGCCCCTCGGAGGCGGTCTGCGCGGGCTGTTTCAGCCGGACGGTGTCACGCTCACGGGGCCATCCACCGCGAGAATGTCGCTGAGCGCCTGGGGCCGCTACGGCGCGCTGATCGGGGCCGCCCACGTCGTCCCGCGGCAAGAGCCCGACCGGGTGGTCTACGCCCGGGCCGGCATCGAGGAGTGGTGGGAGGAGAAGGGCAATGGCCTGGAGCAGAGCTTCCTCGTGCCGGCGCCGCCGCTCGGAGCGGGTCCGCTGGTGCTGGAGCTGGCGGTGGCGGGCGCGCAGGTGACGGTGGAGGGGCAGCGGGCATGGTTCGCGGGCCTCCAGTACGACGGGCTCCGGGCGTGGGACGAGACGGGGCGGGCGCTCCCCGCCTGGTTCGAGCCGAGCGGCGGCGGCCTGCGGGTCGTGGTGGACGACGCGGCGGCGGAGGGCGCGGTGTGGGTGGACCCGTTCCTCAGCCTGGGGTGGAGCGCCGAGTCGGATCAGGACAATGGCTTGATGGGAATCGTCTCCTCGGCCGGCGACGTGAACGGCGACGGCTTCGACGATGTGATCGTCGGGGCCGAGGGTTACTCCAACGGGCAGACCTATGAGGGACGCGCGTACCTGTACCTCGGGTCCGCGGCGGGTCTCGAGCCGGCGGCAGCGTGGACGGCAGAGTCCGACCAGGTCGGTGCGGGATTCGGTGGCGCCGTCTCCTCCGCAGGGGACGTGAACGGAGATGGCTATGACGATGTGGTGGTCGCCGCCCCGTGGTACGACGGCGGGCACACCGATGAGGGACGCGTGTACCTGTACCTCGGGTCCGCGGTGGGCCTCGAGCCCACGGCGGCGTGGACGGCAGAGTCCGACCAGGACTTGTCGCTCTGGGGGTATGCCCTCTCGTCCGCGGGGGACGTGAACGGCGACGGCTACGACGATGTCGTGGTCGGCGCCCTCTGGTACGACAACGGGGAGGACGCCGAGGGACGCGCAGACCTGTACCTCGGGTCCGCGGTGGGCCTCGAGCCGACACCGGCGTGGACCACCGAGGGAGACCAGATCCGTGTGTTCTTTGGTTCTTCCGTCTCCTCGGCCGGGGATGTGAACGGAGATGGCTACGACGACGTGGTGGTCGCCGCTCCCGACTACGACGACGACGATATCGACGAGGGACAGGCGTTCCTGTACCTCGGGTCCGCGGCGGGCCTCGACACGGTCGCAGCGTGGCAAGTGGGGTCCGACCAGGCGTACGCCTCCCTGTCTCGAGCCTCCTCGGCCGGGGATGTGAACGGCGACGGCTACGACGACGTGGTCGTCGCAGCGACCGAATACGACAACGGACAGTGGCAGGAGGGACGTGCGTCCTTGTTCCTCGGGTCCGCGTCCGGGCTCGCCACCGTGGCGGCGTGGACCGCCGAGTCCGACCAGGACTTCGCGTACTTGGGTTCCGTCGCCTCGGCGGGGGATGTGAACGACGACGGCTACGACGATGTGATGATCGGCGTTCAGAATTACACCAACGGCGAATACCGAGAGGGAAGGGCGTACGTGTACCTCGGCTCCGCGGCCGGGTTGGACACCGTCGCAGCATGGACCGCCGAGTCGGACCAGGCCGAAGCGTACTTCGCGAGGTTCCTGTCCTCGGCGGGGGACGTGAACGGTGACGGCTACGACGATGTGGTCGTGGGGGCCAGATACTACGACAACGGCCAGGCGAACGAGGGCCGCGCGCAGCTGTACTACGGCGGGTGCTTCGACGATCTCCTCGACTCCGACCTCGACACCATCGGCGACGCCTGCGAGGTGTGCCCCGGCTTCGACGACCTCCTCGACACCGACCTCGACGCCGCACCCGACGGGTGCGACGACGACGACGACAACGACTCCTTCCTGGACGCCGACGACTCCGCGCCGCTCGACGCCGCAGTGTGCGGGGAAGACGCGGATTCGGACGCCTGTGACGACTGCGCCCGTGGCCTCCCCGACCCCGCCAACGATGGCGTGGACACGGACAGTGACGGCGCCTGCGATGCCAGCGATGCCGATGACGACAACGACACTGTCCTCGACGCTGCAGATGCCTACCCCCTCGATCCCGCCGCGTGCGGGGACACCGATGCCGACACGTGTGACGATTGCACCGGCTTGCTCCCCGACCCAGCCAACGACGGTGCGGACCCGGACGGGGACGGCGCCTGCGATCGCGGTGATGCCGATGACGACAACGACACGGTGCTCGACCTCTCGGATGCCTACCCCCTCGATGCCGCCGCCTGTGGGGACGCCGACGACGATGGCTGTGAGGACTGCAGCAACGGCCTCTCCGACCCACTCAACGACGGACGCGACACGGACTCCGACGGGATGTGCGACGTCGGCGACCGCGACGACGACAATGACGCAGTCTTCGACAACGAGGACACCGCACCCTTCGATCCCGCCGCGTGCGGTGACACCGACGCCGACACCTGTGAGGACTGCGCCAACGGGCCGTTCGACCCGGCCAACGACGGCATCGACGCGGACTCCGATGGTCTGTGCGACGCTGGCGACCCAGACGACGACGATGACGCTGTCCTCGACGCCGCGGACGCCTCGCCCCTCGATCCTACGGAGTGCGGCGACACCGACGACGACGCCTGTGAGGACTGCGCCAACGGACCTTCCGACCCCGCCAATGATGGACTCGACACGGACGCGGATGGCATGTGCGACCTTGGCGATGCCGACGATGACGGCGACTCCATCCCCGACGCCACCGACCCGGCCCCCCTCGACCCTGTGCTCTGCGGCGACGCGGACGCGGACTCCTGCGACGACTGCGACGCCGACTGCACCCCGCCCGCCGACGACCCCTCGTTCGATGCGTCCGAAGACAAGGAGGCCGGTGGCTGCGCCTGCGCGAACCTGGGCCAGCCCGGGGCCGCGTGGACGGCGCTCGGCGCCTTGCTCCTCCTCCTCCGGCGGCGTCGGCGGTGAGTCCGTAGTGTCCATCGACGGCCTCGCCGCCGTCACCGCGCGGGCTGCGCGGCCACCCGACCGTCAGAAGCCGGACCCGGTCCGCAGCCCCCAGCCCGAGCGGGTCGTCAAACCAAAGGCCCGACGTAGATGATCCCGTGACCGCCGTCCGCCGAGGTTCGCTTGCTGGCGGGCAGCCCGGCGAGCAGCGCGTCCACGAAGGGCCTGGCACCTGGCACGTCGCCGAACGTGGTGGGATGCCGGGTCACGTCGAGCACGCGCGCGAGATAACCGGAGGGGCAGAAGCAGGAAGACAGGGAAAGAAGGAGGGCAGGAAGGGGGGGCGGCCCTGTGCGACGGAGCCGGTGCTTCCTTCCTGCTCCCGTCCGAAAAGGGTCGCGAAGGCGGCCTGACCGACGACGTGCCGAGCGGATCACGCCTCCCCGAGCGGGCGCGACAGGGGTGCCCGCGTCCACGCGGCGACCGCGGCCCGCGCCTCGGCCTTCACGTCGGGGTCGGGGTCGTCGACCCGGGCGAGGAGCGCATCGCGGGCGTCCCTCGAGGGATCCGCGAGACAACCCAGGCCGAACACGGCCCAGTCCCGCACGCGGGGGTCCACGTCGCGCGAGAGGGTCACGAGCGCGGCGACGGCTTCGGGCGCCTCGAGCCCCACGAACCCGTGGACGATGCCCGCGCGGACCTCGGCGCTCGGGTGGGCGAGGTGGGCACGGAGCGCCCCGATCGCGCGGGGGTCCTGGTGGTGGCCGAGCGCGATGCCCGCCGCGGCTGCCACCGTGGGGTCGGGGTCGTCCAACGCCGCGAGGAGCAAGGGCAGCGCCTCCTCCCGGAACGGGCGCGCGTCGACGCCGAGCTGCCCCAGCACGTCCACGCCCAGCAGCCTGCGCGGGGCCTCGGGGCTGGCGCACAGGGCCGCCATCGCCGAGAACACCTCCGGCGTCGGCCGGCGCTGCAGCGCCACCACCACCTCCCAGCGCGCGTCGTCGTCGCCGGTCAGCGCGCGCAGGAGGAGCCCCGGGACGTCATCGACGGGAGTGGTCATCGCGGCCAGGCAGCGTACGCCGCGTCGATCCGTGCAGCGATCAGGTCGTAGTTCTCCCAGTGATCTTCGACCTGGTACAGATCCTCCGACCTGCTGCCTCGGATCCCGAACTGCGCTCGGAAGTCGGAGAGGTACTGCCCGCCGTTGACGAGATCGAAGTAGTTGCTGGCAAACCCATACCCGTCCTCGGTGACCATGCCCGACTCGACGATTCCGTCGATCCCCGCGAGCAGCTGCGGACCGCTGAGCCGGCGGGACTTGACGGCGCCGATGGTCTCGCTGCCGACGAGCTGGACGAACTCCGTCGAGAGGAGGTCGTTCAGGGCGAGCCAGGCGAGAAAGAATCCGGCGAAGACGAACTCGCGATCCGGCGGCAGACCGACCTCGACCGCCGAGGGGTGATAGCGCACGGTGTACCAGGTCTGGTGCTCGGGCAAGGGGCGTTCTCTCCTCGACTCTGGGATCTCGCGAGCGGTATTCGGTCTTCGTACCGGGTGCAACCGCGGGCGCTGCAACGGCACGCCAATTGATCCAGGGTCGGTCGGCCTCGGTACGCGGGGGGTCCAGGGGGGAGCGCCCCCTGGCAGGGGGTGCGGGGGACTGGTCCTCCGCGGTGGTGT
>JBIKWC010000267.1:0-9917 GCA_044356535.1 Myxococcota bacterium | reverse complement strand
CCGCCAGCTTGGGCGCAGGGGTGTGTTCGGGGGCCAGGGCCGCACACAGCTCGCAGCCGTAGGACAACAGGCCGATCCGCAAGAGCGAGTCCCGCGCGCGCATCGGTCCCGCCACCACCTCGACGGACTTCGCGGCGTAGAGGCCGTCGCGAGGCGAGGCCGCCGTCACCCGGACGACCGTGCCCACCTGGGTCGCTGCTCCGGACCGGGAGCGGGCGCGCCGCACCACCACCGACACCCGCCCGAGCTCGGCGGACAACAGCCGCACGATCCGGTCGGCGTCACCCGTGTCGACCGCGCCCACCACCACCCCCTCGATCGCGGTCAGGGCCAGTCGGCGCCTCCGGCGTCGTCGATGAACACGAGCCGGCGGGGCGCGTCCTGCACGCCCTGCGGCACGACGTCCTGGCCGTTCCACCGGACACCCAGCGCCGACAGCTGCGCGACCTCGATCTCCACCCGGTCCCGGGCGGTGAACGTCTGCTTGTCGCCGCCTGCGAGGTCCGCGTCCAGCACCACGAGGCCGTCGGTGAGGACGCGGACGTGGGTCCCGCGGCGGGCGGTGAGCTGCACCTCCTGGTCGAGCTCGATGCTGGTGACCTCGGGGGCGTCGAGCAGCGGCCGCGCGCGCTCCCAGACCCAGCTCGCCAGCACCACGAACAGCGCGAACAACGAGGTCACCGCCAGCGCGCGCACCACCCACAGCGGGGCGCCCCGCGGCGGCTCGGCCGTCACCTGCGGGCCGTCGTCGGACTCGCTGGCCTCGAGCCCGAGCTCCGCCGACAACGTCCGGAGGTACGCCTGCGCGTACGGGCCGGCGGGGAGCTCCTCGAGCCGGCCGTCTTCGAGCGCCTCGATGTGCGCTGCGGGGATCCGCGTGGCGCGCGCGAGCGCCTCGATCGACCGACCGAGCGCCTCCCGGCGGGCACGCAGCCGCGCGCCGTTCATGCCAGCGCCCGCTCGAGGATCGGCCCCAGCCGGGCGCGTGCCTGCTCCGGAATGGCCGGCGCGGGCGTGAACAGGGCCGTCTTCATGGCGCCGCGGCCCGGAGCAGCCCCCGGGTGCGCTGCGATGGCGGGCGCCACCGCGGAGAGGATGCGCTTCGCCAGGTCCACGTTGGCGCGCAGCACGCCGATCACCTGCTCGACAGTGACGGCGTCGTGGTGCGGGTGCCAGCAGTCGTAGTCGGTGGCGAACGCGAGCGTGGCGTACGACATCGAAGCCTCGCGCGCGAGCTTGGCCTCCGGCATCGCGGTCATGCCGATCACGCGGGCGCCCCAGGACCGGTGCAGCTCGGACTCGGCCCGGGTGGAGAACGCGGGGCCCTCCATACACACGTACGTCCCACCGTCGTGGACCCTGGCGCCGAGGCCGCGCGCGGCGTCACCGAGGTACTTCCGCAGCGCCGCGCACGTGGGATCCCCGAAGCCGGCGTGCGCCACCACCCCCTGCCCGAAGAACGTCTGCGCGCGACCCCAGGTGCGGTCGATGTACTGATCCACCAGCACGACGTCGCCCGGCGCGATGTCCTCGCGCAGCGAGCCGACGGCAGAAACCGAGACCAGCCAGTCCACGCCCAGCGCGGCCAGGGCCCACACGTTGGCGCGGTACGGGATCTCCGAGGGCAGGAGCCCGTGGTTGCGGCCGTGGCGGGGCAGGAACACGAGGTCCACGCCGGCGAGGCGGCCTTTCACGAGCACGTCCGAGGGCGCGCCGTACGGGGTGTCCATCCGGACCTCCTGCACGTCCGTGAGGCCCTCGAGGGCGTACAGCCCCGACCCGCCGACGATCCCGATCACCTGCGCCACGTGTACCTCCGGACCGAGCGTCTACCCCGGCGTCGGCGTCTCCGTCACCACGCCCGTGTCGAGCTGGTGCCGGGTCTTCCCCAGCTGGCCACACGCCGCCGAGATGTCGATGCCGCGGGTGGTGCGGATGGAGGTGGACAGGCCGCGCCGCACCAGGAAGTCCTGGAAGCCCTTCACGACGTCGGCCGGCGGCCGCTGCAGGCCCGGGCGATCCGGGTTCTCGTTGTACGGGATCAGGTTGACCTTCGCCGGGATGTCCTGGAGCAACACCAGCAACCGGGCGGCGTCCTCGAGCGTGTCGTTGAACCCCCGGAACATCACGTACTCGAACGTGATCCGCTTGCCCCGCGGCAGCGGGAAGGCGCGGCAGGCGTCGAGCAGGGCGACGAGCGAGTGCTTGCGCGTGATCGGCATGATCGCGCGGCGCTGTTCCTCGGTGGTGGCGTTGAGGGACACGGCGAGGTTCACCGGCAAGGCCGCAGCGAGCTCGGCCATCTTCGGCACGAGGCCGACGGTGGACACGGTGACCCGGCGGTGGCTGAAGCCGAGCCCGAAGTCGTCGAGGCAGATGCGCAGCGCGGGGACCAGCGCCGCGAGGTTGTGCAGCGGCTCGCCCATGCCCATCAACACGAGGTTCGTGATGCGCGTGTCGGGCGGCAGCGTCTCCTGCACCTGCATCGGCTGGAGCGCGATCTCCGCCGCGGTGAGGTGCCGGATCAGGCCGAGGTCGCCCGTCAGGCAGAAGGTGCAGGCCATCGCGCAGCCCACCTGGGTGGACATGCACAACGTGAGCCGGCCTTCGTCGGGGATCAACACGCTCTCGATGGTGTGGCCGTCGGCGAGGCGCCACAGGAACTTGGTGGTGCCGTCGGTCGAGCGGATCACGGTGTCGGTCGCGAGGCGCTGGGCGAAGGCGCGCTGCCCCAGCACCGCTCGGGCCTCCTTGCGCACGGAGGGCGCGGTGGCGACGTCGTCGTGGCCGCGCTGCCACAGCTGCTGGAACAAGCGGGTGCCCAGGCCCGGGTCCACCTTGTCCGCGCCGAGGGTCTCGGTGAGCCAGCCCTGCAGGGCCTCCCGGTCCAGGGCGCGCAGGTCGGTTCGCCCGGCATCGTCGCGCTGCAGACGTTCGGCCTTGGACATGAGCCCCTCCCCCGCGCCCTCCCACGAGCCGCCGGAGCGCTGGGTTGACGCCCGCGCCGGCGGTCCGTAACCTGCCTCGGGTCGGACGGGACCCCGCTCCCTCGGCCCCGGAGTCCCGCGTGCTCGCCCTCCTCGACCGGACCCTCCGCTCCGTCCCCATGTTGTCCACGCTCGGCATCCGCGCCGAGGAGGTGCGCACGGGCCACCTCGTCCTGCGCCTGCCGATGTCGGACGCCGTCAAGAACGCGGGGGGATCGATCCACAACGCGGCGATCTTCGCAGTCGGCGAGCTCGCGGCCGCCGTGGTCCTCGGCACCCACCCCGACCTCGCCGGGCTCGTGCACCTGCAGAAGTCGAGCCGCGTGAAGTACTACCTGCCTGCGAACAAGGACGTGACGGCCCACGCCACCGTCACGAGCGAGATGCTCACGAAGATCAAGGGCGGCCTGCCGCGGTCGGCGCAGATCGAGGTGCCCGTGAAGGTCCTCGACGGCCACGGCCACGACGTGGCGGAGATCCTGACCCACTTCGCGTTCCGGTCCCGGTCGTGATCGCGCCCGAGACGCGCAAGCGCCTCGGTGGGGCCGTCGTCGACACGTTCTTCCGCAGCGCCGCCCATCTCGGCTCGCTGTTCCCCGCCGCGCGGCCCGAGGAGCACGGCGTCGAGCGGATCCGGGACCTCCCCTACCGCGAGGGGGGCCACCCGCACCACCGCCTCGACGTGTGGCGCCCGATCCGTCCACCTCCGGCGCTCCTGCGCGGCGGCAAGCTCCCGGTGATCGTGTACGTCCACGGCGGCGGGTTCCGGATGCTCGACAAGGACTCGCACTGGCTGCCCGCCCTGATCTGGGCCCGCCGCGGGTACCTCGTGTTCAACCTGTCGTACCGGTTGGCGCCGGCGCACCCGTTCCCTGCCGCCGTCGAGGACGTGAGCGAGGCCTGGCGGTGGGTCCTGGCCCACGCCGAGCAATGGGGCGGAGACCTCGATCGCGTCGGCGTCGCCGGGGAGTCGGCCGGCGCCAACCTCGCCACCACCCTCGCGCTCACCACGGTGGAGCGGCGGTGCGAGCCCTGGGCGGCCGCGAACTTCGACGCCGGGGTGGTGCCGCGGGCGATCCTGCCCGCGATGGGCCTGTTCCAGGTGAGCGACCCGGCCCGGTTCACCCGCGGGAAGCCCCTCCCGCCGTGGCTCCAGGACCGGATCGACGAGGTGTGCGAGGCCTACCTGCCGGACGGCGCCCACGATCTCGCCGACCCGCTGCTGGTGTTGGAGCGCGGCGCCCCGTTCGCCCGGCCGCTCCCGGTGATGCACCTGAGCTGCGGCACCGCCGATCCGCTGATCGACGACACCCGGCGGATGGCTGCAGCGTTGCGGACCCGGGGAGCACCGCACGAGGTCTCGTACTGGCCCGGCGGCTTCCACGCGTTCCACATGTTCGTGTTCCGGTCCGACGCGCGCCGCCTGTGGATGGAGATGCTGGCCTTCACGCACCGCCACGTCGCAGGGACGGACGAGCCGCTCCGTCCGCTGTCCCGGCGGCGGTTCGCGCGGTGAGCCACCGCACCCCCCAAGAGCTCGCGAGCTGGCTCGCGACCGCGCAGCCACCTCCCCGCGAGGCGGGCCCCGTCACCCTCCTCGTGGTGCGCGGACCCGACGAAGCGCGCGCAGAGCCGACGGCCGTCCGGCTCGAGGTCGGGGCACCCGTGCCCGGTGATCGCTGGTCGCCGGGCAGGGATCCCGCTCGCGACTCGCAGATCACGGCGATGGAGTCCGGGTTCGGGTCGTTCGTGGCCAACGGACTCCCGCTGAGCCTGTTCGGCGACAACCTCGTCCTCGACCTCGACCTCTCCGCCGCGAACCTGCCTGCGGGCAGCCGACTCCGGATAGGCACCGCGCTCCTCGAGGTGACCCCCAAACCCCACACCGGCTGCAAGAAGTACGCGGCCCGGTTCGGGGTCGACGCGCTCGCGTTCCTCGCGGCCCGCAAGCCCCGCCGGCTGCGCGGGATCCACCTGCGAGTGCTCGAGGCGGGGGTGGTGCGGGTGGGCGACACCGCCACGGTGGTGAGCCGGTCGCAGCTCGACCTCCCCCTGCGGCGTCAGGGACCGTAGTAGATCGCGACGCTGCGGTGCTCCGTGACCGCCAGGTCGACGAACCCGTCGCCGTCGAAGTCCCCGGCCGCGACGCCCACCCCTGCCACCTGGCCGGCCACCGAGCCGTTCGCGAGCAGGGCCAGCGAGGGCGTAGCGCCGCCGAACAACAGGGCTGCGCGCCCCCGGGCCGTCGCGCCGGGGAGCCCCCCCCAGAGCTCGTCGTCCCCGTCACCGTCCTGGTCCGGGATCACGGCGATCGACGTGAGGTCGGGGACGATCGCTCCTGCCCGCATGCGCGACGCTTCGGAGTAGAAGACCTGGGCGGCGTTCGCGATGGCGGGGTCCTCGAAGGTGAACACGTCGTCGAGGCCGTCACCGTCGACGTCCCCGCCCAGGGGGTGGAGGTGGTCCCCCGACAACACCGCCCGGGCCCACGAGAGGTCCGCCGTCGCCGAGACCCCGCTCGAGCCGCCCGGATAGCGCTGGAGGGACGAGGCCGTGAGCAGGTAGACATCCGGGTAGCCGTCGCCATTGCCGTCCGCGGTCGCCACCTCCGCCGCCGAATAGGCAGGGCCGAACGCGCGGGACCCGCCGAGCCCCGAGGGCCGGCCATAGCGGACGGCGATCGGATCGTACCCGGCGCCGTCGAGCACGAGGTCGTCGTAGCCGTCGAGGTCGTAGTCCCCGACCGTGACGGACGGCAGCTCCGCCTGGTCGGTCTCGTCGGGCGCGGCGCCCGGGAACGTCGCGCCGCCGAGCCACACCTCGACGCGGTGGCTGCCCGTCCAGCCGGCGGTGCCGTCCACGGTGACCGCGTCCATCGCGCCATCTCCGTTCACGTCGGCCGCCAGGCCGCGATCGCCCCCGAGCGACGTGGCGACGAGGGGCCCGAAGCCCGCTGGGTCCGCTTCCGCCACCCACCAACCCGCACCGGAGGCGACGAGGAGGTCGTCGTCGCCGTCTCCGTCGAAGTCACCGGCGACGAGCGCCCCCGCGCGCGACGCGGCGGTCAGGACCTCGTCCGGAACTGGGGTCATCGGCCAGGCCGTCGCCGCCATCCACCACATGAGGCCTCCCACCCCGAGGACACCACGGGCTGGCAGGGAACGCAATCCCGGACCCCACCTTCGACCGGAGCGGGGGGCGAGGATAGCGGGCCGGCCTGTCCCGGAGCCCGGCATGATCACCGCCCTCGCCCTGCTGTCCTGCGCGAAGACCCCCGAGCCCGTCGCGGTCCCTGCCCCGCCGCCGCCGGACCCCGCGAAGGTGTTCGTCGACGACCTCAACCGCCAGTACGACGCCCTCTACCGCGAGAACGCCGAGGCGCACTGGCTCCACGAGACCGACATCACCGACGAACACGAGGCCGCCGCCGCTGCGTCCGACGAGAAGCTGATGGCGTTCACCTCCGGGGCGGTCGCGAAGGCTGCGGCGTTCACGGACGTGGCCGACCCGGTCGTCGCGCGCTCGCTCCACCTCCTCAAGGTGCAGACCACCCTGCCCCCGCCGAAGGACCCTGCGCTCCAGGCCGAGCTCGCGAAGCTCACCACCGGGATGTCGAGCGCCTACGGCAAGGGCGAGTGGTGTCCGCCCGGGAAGAAGGCCGCGGACGGCAAGCCCCTGTGCCTTGATCTCGGGCAGATCGAGAAGATCCTCGCCGAGAGCGACTCCGAGAAGGAGCTGCGCGACGCGTGGAGCGGCTGGCACCAGGTCGCGGTGCCCCTCCGCGCCGACTACGCGCGCTTCGTCGAGCTCTCGAACCAGGGCGCGACGGACCTGGGCTACGCCAACACCGCCGACCTCTGGAAGAGCGGCTACGACCTCACGCCCGCTGAGTTCGAGGCCGAGGTCGATCGCCTGTGGGCCCAGGTCGAGCCTCTCTACGATCAGCTCCACTGCTACACCCGCGCCAAGCTCTCCAAGAAGTACGGCGCCAAGGTGGTGCCCAAGTCGGGGCCCATCCCGGCGCACCTCACTGGCAACATGTGGGCGCAGGACTGGGCGTACCTCGCCCCGGACCTCGTCCCCTACCCCAAGGAGGTCTCGAACGACCCCACGAAGGCGCTGGTCGAGCAGAAGTGGGACGACCAGAAGATGACGAAGACGGCGGAGAACTTCTTCGTCAGCCTCGGAATGGGGCCGCTCCCCGAGTCGTTCTGGACGAAGTCGATGTTCGTGCAGCCTGCCGGAAAGGAGGCCGTTTGCCACGCCTCCGCCTGGGACTTCGCGGTGCCGGGGGACCTGCGGCTCAAGATGTGCATCGAGCCCAACTACGACAACCTCGTCACGCTGCACCACGAGCTCGGTCACCTGTACTACGACAAGGCCTACCAGGCGCAGCCGTACCTGTTCCGGTCGGGCGCCAACGACGGCTTCCACGAGGCCATCGGCGACACCATCGCGCTGTCGATGACCCCGAAGTACCTCAACGGCCTGGGGCTCGTGCCGACCACGTCGGCGACGAAGGAGGCCGTGATCAACGAGCAGATGAACGTGGCGCTCGGCAAGATCGCGTTCCTGCCGTTCGGGCTCCTGGTCGACAAGTACCGGTGGCAGGTGTTCGACGGCCGCATCACGCCCGACAAGTACAACGAGGGCTGGTGGAAGCTGCGGCAGGAGCTGCAGGGCATCGCGCCGCCCTCCCCGCGCGACGAGACCTTCTTCGACGCCGGCGCGAAGTACCACGTGCCTGCGAACACACCGTACATGCGCTACTTCCTGGCCCACATCCTCCAGTTCCAGTTCCACCGCTCGCTGTGCCAGGAGGCCGGCTGGACCGGGCCGCTGCACGAGTGCTCCATCTACGACAACAAGGCCGCCGGCGCGAAGTTCCAGGCCATGCTGGAGATGGGCTCGTCGCGTCCGTGGCCCGACGCGCTCGAGGCCGCGACCGGCCAGCGCACGATGGATGCGACCGCAGTGGTGGACTACTTCCAGCCGCTCATGACCTGGCTGACCGAGCAGAACAAGGGCCAGACCTGCGGCTGGTGACGGGCACCACCCATCCGTTCGGGTGGGTGTCGTTCGACGAGTGGTGCGCAGGGTTATGAACCGCCGACGGAGAACCGATCCCATGGCCGACGAAGAGACGCCCCCGACCCCGCCCGTGGCCGCGCCGCAGCCGTTCACGCCCATCGACAAGCTCGTGTTCGACTCGCGGACCGTGTTCATCAGCGGCGAGGTCGACTCCGATCTGGCCCTCAAGGTGAACCGCCAGCTCCTCGCGCTCGAGAAGGCCGACCCGGCCGCCCCCGTGATCCTGTGGATCGACTCCCCGGGCGGCGCCGTGTACTCGGGCTTCTCGATCTTCGACACCGCGCGGTTCATCGCGCCGCGCATCATCACGGTGGTGGCCGGCATGGCGTGGTCCATGGGCTCGGTCATCGCGTTGTGCGCCGAGAAGGAGGATCGCCTGGCGCTCCCCAACTCGAAGCTCCTCATCCACCAGCCGCTGATCGGCGGCGCGATGCGTGGGTCGGCGTCCGACCTCGAGATCCACGCGAACGACATCGTGGAGCTCAAGAAGAAGATGCACCGCCTGTACGCCGAGCGCACGGGTGGGACGGTCGAGCGCTTCCGCGAGCTGATGGAGCGCGACCGCTGGATCGAGCCCTCCGAGGGCATCGAGCTCGGCCTCATCTCCCGCGTGGTCGCCACTCGCAAGGATCTCGACGAGGTCATCCACCGGGGTCGTTGACCTCGGTGACCCCGCCGCGCGCGAGGTCGTCGGACGCGGGGCTGAGCTCGCCCCCGACCACGTCCACGAGCGCCAGCCCGCCCGTCCCGAGCCGTTGCCGCATCACTGCGACGGCCCGGTCGACGATCGGCGCGTCTGCGGGGTGGTGGCGCGCACAGGACGCGAGCGCCTGGAGCATCGTGGGGCTGCCGAACCGACCGAGACCGGTGATCGCAGCGCGGCGCAGCGCGGGGTCGCGGCTCATCGTGGCGCGCAGGACCACGAGCTCGGACCGCGGGTCTTCGAGGCCGATCAACACGTAGAGGGCCCGCCGCACCGAGTCCTGCTCGAGGTTGCAGGCGCGAGCCGCTCCACGAGGTACCCGAGCTCCTCCCACTGGTCACCGAGGCGCGCCGCACGGTCAGCGCCTGCGCCACCAGCCCCTCGTCGTACCAGGCGCGGCGGACTGCGGCGGAGAGGGACTCGCGGTCGCCCAGGCTGTGCAGGTCGGTCAGCGCCACGCTGCGCACCGGGAGCGGCAGCGCGGGGTCGGTCAGCAGCGCGACGAGCGTGGGTGGGTGTGGTGCGTGTCGGCCGGCGACGCGGCGGACGTCCGGATCCGCGTCGTCCAGGTGCCGCGCAGCGAGCACGGGGTCGGCGGCGAGGGCGACGGCCGCCAGCTTGCGGCGCGCAGCGCCCGGAGGCGCGGTCCGGAACGCCGCCGTGACGCGCTGCACCTCGGTGAGGGGCCCGAGGGCGTCGAGGGTGTCGGCCACTCGCACGAGGAACGCCAGCGTGGCCTCCACGTCGCCGCGCACCACGGGGTCGGAGCGGAGCCGGAGCTCGCCGTCCTCCACGTGGAGCGACGTACACGGGACACCGGACCGCAGGAGCGCATCGAGGTGGCTCGGCAACCACGAGAGCGCAGCGGGCGTGCCTGGAACCTGCACCGACCACCTCCCGTCGGAAGTGACCTGCACCGAGATCCGGGCGCCGACGGGCACCGGGTTGAGGCGGAACAGGGTTCCCCCCACGCCGGGCGCTGCCTGCACGTACCGCCCGCCGAGGTGCCCCGCGGCGCGCCGCTCCTCGGGGAGCCAGCGCAGGCCGGTGTCGGCGAACAGGCCGGCGCCGTCGGGGAGCGCCGCGCCCGCCTCCGCGGGGTGTACCCGGGCGCGCACCTGTCGCATCGCGGGGCC
>JBIKWC010000079.1:0-27133 GCA_044356535.1 Myxococcota bacterium | reverse complement strand
CCGTGCCGATCGACCGGGATCGGAGCGAGCTCGGCGCCCGCCATCCGCATCGCCTGCCACCCGGGCGGGTACCCGACGGCCTCCACCGCCACGACGTCTCCGGGGGAGATCAGGGTCTTGGCCAGCAGGTACAGCCCCTGTTGGCTGCCCCGCACCACGCAGATCCCGTCGGCGGTCGCCCGGAGCCCGCGGGTCCGCGACCCGAGGGCGGCGAGCTGGGTGCGGAGCCGTTCGCTGCCCTGCGGGTCCCCGTAGTCCACGGCCCTGCGGCCCAGCCGGCCCCGGAGCGCCCGCCCGTAGGCCCGGGCCAGCTCGCGCGCAGGGAGGAGGCGGAGATCGGGGACGCCCCCGAGCAGCAACAACACGTCGGGGTGGCGCGCGGCGGGCCGCTGCCCCGGCCCCTCGGGGGGCAGATCGAACCCGGGCTCGGGCGGGGCGACGGGCTGCGAGGCTGCAGAAGGCAGGGTCGTCGCGACGAAGGTCCCCCGCGTGGACCGTCCGTCCACCCAGCCCTGCCGGCGCAGCTCGTCGAACGCAGCGACCACCGTGTTGCGGTTGACCCCGAGCGACTCCGCCAGCGTCCGCGTCGACGAGAGGCGCTCTCCGGGCCGCAGTCGGCCCCGGCCGATGTCTCGGGCCACCACCCGGGCGATGCGCCGGAACACCGGCTCGTCCGCGGGTCCGGGTTCGACATCCAGCGCGAGCTCCCAGGTCCGCACCGCCACCCCCAGCGGGCTCCCTACCCCACTGGACCAGCCAACCGCCGAAAAACTGGATGGTTCACGGTCGCGTGGTTCGGGCCACTCTCTCATCGGAGGCGCGATGAACATGCGGATCTCGTTGCTGTGGCTGGTGGTGGGGTGTGGGAGCCCGGAGGTGGTCTCGCTCGCGGTCGAGCCGGGGACCGTGGACCGGCTGGGGGTGGACGGCACCCAGTCGTTCCAGGCGATCGCCACGTTCGACGACGACAGCACGGAAGACGTCACGGCGAGCGCCGAGTGGTCCAGCTCGGACGACGCCGTGGCCTCGGTCGACGCGGGGGTGGTGTCCGGCGTGGCGCCTGGCGAGGCGACGGTGTCCGTGCGCTACGAGGGCTCGGCGGACGAGCTCACCCTCGAGGTCCTCCGGCTGGGGCCGTTCGACGTGACGATCAACGGCGACTGGTCCCCCCAACACGGCAGCCAGGGGCTCACGTTCTACGCCCGGCTCATCGACGACACCGACGGCACGTCGGTGGCGTGTGGTGGGGTGGTCGCGGACGACGCGGTCTGGTCGCTGTCCGGTGCAGCGCTGCTGCAACTCGACCACCGCTACCACGCCGAGGCGTTCGCGGACGTGAACGGGGATGGCCTGGTCAACGACCCAGGACACGCCTACTTCTCCGAGACCACCCGCAAGGTCTCGGCGGAACAGTCGATCCTGGTCGAACACGCCGGCGGAGCGCCGGACTGGACGGGCCCCGCGTGCGCGTCCGAGCCCCCGCTGACCGGCACCTGAGCCCGCGCCCCCCGCAGACCCCGCGCGCTGGATACGCCCACCCCCCGGAGGTCGGATGCGCATCACGAAGGTCTACACGCGGACGGGGGACCAGGGGTCCACGCAGCTCGTCGGCGGCAGCGTCGCGCGCAAGGACGACCCCCGCATCGAGGCGTACGGCACCGTCGACGAGCTCAACGCCGTGCTCGGCGTGGTCCGGTCGTCGCTCGGCGCGCTCCCCGAGGCCGGGCGGGCCCGCCTGGACGAGGTGCTGGCGCGGATCCAGGACGACCTGTTCAACGTGGGGACCGACCTCGCCACCCCCGCCGAGGCGCGCTGGGAGGGCATGCACCGCGTGGGCGACGACGAGGTCGGGTGGCTCGAGACCACGCTCGACGGCCTCAACGAGGCGCTGCCCCCGCTCCAGGAGTTCGTGTTGCCCGGAGGGGGGCTGGCGGGCGCGGTCCTGCACCAGGCCCGCACGGTGTGCCGTCGGGCCGAGCGCCGCACCCTCCCGGTCTGCGACGTCGATCCACAGCTGATCACCGGGGCGCTCCGGTACCTCAACCGCCTGTCCGACCTGCTGTTCGTCGCGGGGCGGTGGGCGGCCCACGAGGCGGGCGTGCCCGAGGTCACCTGGCGGAACCCGTCGAAGTGGAAGCGGAGCTGACACCGAGGCTGCGTTCTGCCGATACGGCAGACCCAGGCCCCCACCAGCGAAACGCGGGCCAGCCGGAACGAGCGACACGAAATTCCTGAATCTTGGCGCTGCTTCGTCCCCTCCGGGGCGGACGGAGGCGCCTTGCGTGGGTCCAGAGCCCAGGCTACCCCGCTCTGCTGCACGCCCGACGCTACCCCTCTGGTCACGTTTGGCGAGGCTTCGGCGCCGCCCAGCCAAGCGGGCCACGCCGCCGATCGTTCCGCAAATGCAATCCAAACCCGTTCGCCCGTGTCAGGATTTTCCTGACAGCACCCCCTGCCCTTCCCTACAGGAGTTTCGGTGAGCACGACCGCTCCGACCACCGTCGCAGGACGCCTCCGCCTGTTCTTCACCCTTTGGGACACCCGGTTCGAAGACCTCCGCGCCGACACCTGGAAGGAGGTCGTGTACCGCGACTTCAGCGCCGGGCTCATCGTGGCCATGACCGCCATCCCCATGGCGATGGGCTTCGCGATGGCGATGGGTCTCCGACCCGAACAGGGGATCATCGCGGGCGCCCTCGCCTGCATCGTGGGGCGGACGTTCGGGGGCTCGAAGTACCAGGTCTACGGCCCGACGGCGGCGTTCATCCCGGTCATCGCCGGCCTCATGAACAAGTACGGAGAGGCGGCCGGAGGCAGCTTCGAGACCGCACACGGGTTCCTGGTGTTCGTGTCGCTGTTGTCCGGCATCGTCTTGATGGTCATGGGGTTGGCTGGCGTCGGCCGGTACGCGAAGCTCGTCCCGAACTCGATCGTGGTGGGGTTCACGGTGGGCATCGCCGTCTCGATCGCGACCAGCAACCTGGGCGAGGTGCTCGGCTTCCGCGAACCTTTGCACGGCGAGCTCTTCGAGAAGCTGTACCAGGTCGCCCACCGCCTGGGTGAGGTGAACTACGTGGCGGTGGGACTGGCGCTGCTCACGTTCGGCACGACCATCGGCCTGCTCCGCATCTCGATCTTCATCCCCGCGCCGCTCCTCGGGATCGGGCTGAGCACGGTGCTCGCGTCCACCGTCCTCGCCAACCAGGGCGTGATGATCGTGCGCGAGCGGTTCGGCGCCATCCCCACGAACTTCTTCGTGTTCACCCCGCCGTCGCTCCCCGGCACCGGGCCCGCCGTGTGGTTCGACGTCGTGTACTTCGTGGGCGCGATCGTGTTCGTGTCCGGCGTCGAGAGCCTCCTGTGCTCGTCGATGGCCGATCGGCTCGCGAACAACAAGGGCACGCCCTTCAACCCGGACAAGGAGTTCTGGGGCCAGGGCCTCGTGCAGATCGTCACCCCGCTCGTCAACGGCTTCCCCTGCACCGGCGCGCTCGCTCGCACCGCGACCAGCATCAAGGCGGGCGCCGTCAGCCCGCTCGCTGGCTACTTCAAGGGCGTCCTGAAGCTCGTGATGGCGTACTTTCTGGCGTCGTACCTCGAGAGCGTCCCGATGGCCTGCATCGGCGGGATCCTCCTGTGGGTCGCCCGGAACATGGTGAAGCCCGCCGAGATCCGCGAGATCATGGAGGAGGGTCGCTTCGAGACGGGGATGATGATCTACACCGCGGTCATGGTGCCCGTGACCGACTTCCTGACGGGCGTGTTGTCGGCGCTCGTGTTGTACTTCGTGCTCAAGCGCTTCTTCGTGCGCCCGACCGCCGCCCACTCGGAGGTGACCCCGTGAAGGTCCTGATCGCCACGAACGGCAGCGCCGTCGCCGAGCGCGCCCTCGAGGAGGCCGCGCGCCTGCTGCCGCTCCCCTCCTGCGAGGTGGTGCTGGTGTCGGTGCTCGATCCCACGCTGCGGGTGGGCGCGAACGAAGACGCCAACGAGGACCTCGCGCGCGGGGTGGCTCGCCTCGCGCGCCACGGAGTGTCGGCGCGGACCGTCAGTCGCCGAGGGGACTTCGCCGCGGAGATCGTGGCGACCGCCACCGCCGAGCGCGCAGACCTCCTCGTTCTCGGCTACCCGCCGCACAGTCGGTTGGTCGAGGCCCTGACGGGCAGCGTCACCACCGAGGTCCTCCGCAACTGGCGCGGCGCGATGCTCGTCATCCCGTCGGCCTGACGGGCGCGGTCCGGCCCGCCACCTCCCAAACCAGGTGGGCCACGATGGGCCCCAGCACGCCGCCGCCCTCGTGGTGGAGCCAGGCCAGCACCGCGCCCGTCGCCAGCCCCACCACCGGCCAGATCCGCAGCGCCCGCTCCGACGGGACGTGGGTGGCCGCGAACAACAGGGTCGCCGCAGGCGCCCCCGCGGCGTGCTGCAACACGCCGCGGAACAAGAGCTCCTCCGCCACCGCCCCCACCGCCGCCACCAGCACCCGGCCCGAAACGCTCGGCGGTGACGAGCGCTGCGCCAGGGCTGCCCACATCGGCCGCAACGTGGGCAATCGCGCCACCAGGGCCCCCGCGAACCCCACGACCGCCCCGAGCGTGAGGCTGTAGCCCGGGTGGTTGCCCACGAGGCGCCGGTGCAACAGGTACTCCCCGCCCCCGAGCCACAGCGAGATCAACACGCCGTTGACCACCACGAGGTGAAACACCATCGCGGTGGCGTTCCAGGTCCACGACACCAGCTGGGCCTCGCTGGGCCAGCGGGCGGTGGGGTCGCTCACCGCGCGAGGCCCGACCACATCAGGACCACGAGCGCCATCACCACCAGCAGCGTGGTGAGCTGCAGCACCATCATCATGCCCAGGATCAGGACCCACACCACGTCACGCGAGCCGCGAGAGGTCGCCGGCGCGCCGGGCACCACGGGGCGACCCGACAGCTCCCGCTCGAGCTCGGAGACGCGGGCGGCGAGGTTCCCCGCGCGCTTCTGGGACTGCGCGAGCTCCTCGAGGAGGTCGCCCGGGGTGTGGGGCAGCGACGGCGGCGACACGAGCTCGACCCGCTGCGCGAGGAAGCTGCGGGTGAGGTTCTGGAACGCGGACTCGAGGTCGCGCAGGTTGGTGAACCGGTGGCTCGGGTCGATGGCGAAGCACCGATCGAGCAGGGTCACGGTCTGCTCGGTGAGCTGGGCCTCGCGCGCCGCCGCGTCGGGGCCGGCGGAGACCAGGGCGCCGCGCATGCACTCGCGCACGACACGGCGGTCCTCGTCGGGGAGCGTGTCCGGATCCTGGAAGGCCGAGGCATCGAGGTCGCGGCCCACGAACCGGCGCGGGTCCCGCCCGAAGATCTCGAACACGCGGGCCACGCGCTCGGACCGGAACCGCGGGCTCGCCGTGCCGTTGAACGGCAGCGGTGCTTCGTCCTCGACCATCTTCTTGAGCTTGAGCAGCGCGAACAACGTGGCGCCGAGCGACCACGCGTCGACTGCGGCCGGGTACGGCACCCGCGCCGAACACAACACCTCGGGCGCGAGGAAGTTCTCGGTCGCGACGATCATCTGGCTGTCGGCCCAGACCTCGTCGTCTGGCGGAGCGAACGGGGGCGCCCCGAACCCGGACACGAGCCAGCGCCCCTCCCCGGACAACAGGATGTTGGTGGGCTTCACGTCGCCGTGCGCGACCTCGAGCCCGGAGACGCTGGCGGAGCGCCACTCGTGGTACTCCGCGAGCCGCGCGGCTGCGTCCCCGAGGGATGCGAACAGCCGCCCCATCGCGTCGGGCTCCTTGAGCTTGTCCCGCCACCAGCGCTCGAGGTCGACCGGGCACCACTCCATGACGAGCCCGGTGACGAGGGGATCCCCGACGAGGTCGTGCAGGCGCGGGCTCGGGAGGGCTACACCCCGGCTCGACAGCTCGACGAGGATCCGGGCCTCTTGCTGGAGCCGATCGAGCGAGGACTCGTCGCCTTCCCGCCACAACTTGAGGGCGACCGGAGTGCCCTCCACGCTGTACGACGTGCCCACGGGCTCGCCGCGCCCGACGACCTTGCGCACGGTCGACAGCTGGCCGAACCGCAAGCGGGTTCGACCGGGGGCGGGCAGGTACTCGCGCCCCGACCGGCCTCTCCACACCATCGACAGCGTCGCGGTCGTCACGTGGGCGTCAGAACCGGAAGTGTACGCCGGCCAGCGGGCCCGGCTCCGCGAGGATGGCGCCCCACGTGACCGTGCCCACGCCAACGCCGATGACCGCCAGCGAAGCCACGAAGTACGTGTTCGTGCGCGTACGGAGGAGCTCGACGTCGTCGATCGACGTGGCGGCGTCGAAGTCCTGCCGCGTGAGGTACGACAGGCCGTACACGCTGGCCCCGCCGAGGACGATGGCGGCGCCGCCGATCAGCAGCGGGGTCTTCTCCCAGGGGCGCTTGCGGCCGACCATCGCCACGCCGTCCGAGCCGACCGTGGTCGTGTTCTTGGGCGGCTTGGGGGGCTTCGCCTCGGCCACGGGCTCGTCCGCGCCCTTCGGCGGCTTCTCGGGCTTGGGGGGCTTGTCGGTGGGCTTCGGCTTGTCTGCGGCGACCTTGCCGGGCGGAACCTTGTCAGGGCGACTCCCGGACACGGCAGGCACCACCTCCGGAGGGAACGCGGCGCCCACGATCAGCCAGCCCTGCACCCCGTTCGCGGACTTCAGCTGGACGACGTGGGGACGGTCGGGCCGGGCCTTCGCTTCCGTGACCTTGCGGCCGTCGACGTACAGCTCACCCGTGGGCGTGCCGACCACGACCTCGTCTCCGCCGCTCGCGAGCTTCGACGCGTCGTACACGTCGCGCACCGGGTGGCCCATCGGGAGGTCTTCCACGCCATACGCGTAGGTGGGCTCGAGCTCGGCCGCGGTGCGGAGCCAGTCGCCGCCTTTCGTGGCGTCGCCGGCCACGACGAAGCCGCCGCCGATGGCGCGGTACGCGCGGCCCGCGATCGGGCGCGGGAGGGTGACGTCGAGGCAGGGCAGCCCGGACTCGAGCTTGCCCGCACCCGTTCCGCCCGCGCCGGCGTCCTTGCCCTGCACGGCCGCCTCGGTGGCCATGAGGTCGGCGAGCAGGCTGTCCACGGTGTACGGCGCGGGGCACGCAGCCGCGGCATCGGAGACGAGGAGGAGGGTCGAGAGGACCCCGGTAATCACGCTGCGCAAGCTCCCTCCGGCACCGCAGTCTAGCAGCATCGCCGCGCGATGTCGCCGCCCATCACGCCCCCCGCGGGTCCGAGGGGCGCACCCACACCAGGACCTGTCCGGCCCGCACGGGCGCTCCGTCGACGGCCAGCAGCTTCTCGACGACGCCGGCCACCGGCGCACGCAGCGGGGTGAAGGTCTTCATCACCTCGACGAGCCCGAGGGTGTCCTGCCGCGCCACGACCTGCCCGACGGCCACGAACGGCGGCGTGCGGGGGTCCGGCCGGAGGTACAAGGTACCGTCGGTGTCGGCGCGGACCGCCACCACGCCCTCCGGCACTCCGGCATCCGCGGTCTTGCTCCGCGGAGCAGCGTCCACGGCGGCACCGGTGCCCCGTCGCCCGAGCGGCGCGCCGAAGTCGACCGCCCCCGCCGGCGCCACGTCCACCAGCGACCCGCCGGCGACCTCGACGATCACCACGTGTGACCGGCCCGCGCGCACGAGGGTGCCGAGCGCCAACCCTTCCGTCAAGGCAGCGCCCGGAGACGCCGTCGGGGTCCACGTTCCCACCGTGGGGGCGCCGAAGACGTCGTCCCGTTCGAGCGCCGGGAGCGCGGGGCCCGGCAGCTCCGCCGCGCGCGGGGACAGCGCCTCGAGGTCGTGGAGGCTCCAGATGCGCGGGTTCTTCGTGCGCCGGTACCCCATCGCCTGCCAGGAGGTCTCGGCGAACACCTCGAGCCACGCCCGCAGCGTGGACACGGGCACGATCTCGTCGGTGTCCATCACGGAGGCCGCCCGCACCGGGTCCATGTCCTCTTCGATGCGCTCGGCGGTCTTGGCCATGCCCTCCTCGATCTTGCGGCGCTCCTCGGGATCGGTGGTGGCGATCTGGAAGTCGTCGTCGAGCTTCGAGTTGTAGGTCGCGATGGCGAGCGTGCGCCCCTCCATCACGGCGAGGCGCGTGAGCGGCGTGGACAGCTGCACCACGGGCTCGTACGGCAGCCCGGACATGGCGTAGTACCCGGCGCCCGAGGCCTTGCGGAGCAGGATGGTGAAGAACGGCATCGAGGCCGTGCTGTTCGTGTAGATGAGGTTGCTGCCGTACCCCAGGAGGCCCAGGCGCTCGGCCTCGACGCCGATGTCGAAGCCGCTGATGTCCTGGAGCCACACGAGCGGGATGCCGTCGTCCGCACACGACCGCGCGAAGGTGCTGATTTTGGCGATGCCTTCGCGGTACAGGGCCCCGCCCGCGCGCTTGCCGATCCCGGGCTCGTCCACGATGCCCTGGCGGTTCGCGACGAAGCCCATCCACAACCCCGAGACCCGGGCCACGCCCGTGATCATCTCGCGGCCGACCCCGGGCAGGAACTCGTGGAACAGGCTGTGATCGACGAGGCGGGCCAGGACCTCCTCGATGTCGTACGACTCGCGGCCGTCCACCGGGAACAAGGCGTCGAGGTCGGTCGCCGGGTACCGCGGCGGCTCGGCGGTGACGCCCTGGCGGTAGAACCCGACCGCGGAGGTGGGCAGCAGCGCCACGCGATCGCGGAGGACGCGCAGCGCGGTGACGTCGTCCGGGACGCGCTCGTCGGCGCAGCGCGACTGGTGGACGTGGACCTCGGGGCCGCCGATGTCGAGCGACGTGAGGTGCAGCGACTTCGCGCCCTTGATGAGGGCGGCGCCGGCGATGACCATGTACGCGGACTCGGTCATCACGACGTGATCGCTGATGATCGGCATGTAGCCGCCGCCCGCGATGCAATCCCCGAACACGCCGGCGAGCTGCGGGACGCCTTCTTCGGCGAGCCGGGCGTTGTCGGTGAAGATGTGTCCGGCGCCGGTGAGCCCCGAGAAGCTGCGGCTCTGCTCGGGCAGGAACAGGCCGGAGCAGTCGACGAGGTACACGATGGGCAGCCGGAGCCGGCGGGCCACCTGCTGCGCCCGCTGGATCTTCTCGGGGGTGAGGGGCCACCAGGCGCCGCTGGCCACGGTGTTGTCGTTGGCCACCACCACGGTCCAGCGCTCGTGGACGCGGCAGAACACGGTGATCACACCGGCGCCCGGCGCGGGCCGCGACGAGCCCTTGAACACCCGCCCCCAGTTGACCAGCGACCCGATCTCGAACACCGCCGTGCCTTCGTCGGCGAGGGCGCGGATGCGCTCCCAGGCGGTGAGCTTGCCCTTCTGCCGGACGCGCTCCGCGTACTCGGGACCCCACCCGGAGCGCACGGTCGCGAGCTTCTCGTCGAGGGCGCCCGTGAGCGCCCGCTGGTGGGTGACCCGCCGATCGGCGTCGTG
Organism: Myxococcota bacterium; assembly: GCA_044356535.1. Lineage (GTDB taxonomy): Bacteria > Myxococcota_A > UBA796 > UBA796 > JACKER01. The sequence continues at coordinate 17,672 of JBIKWC010000079.1, read as the reverse complement.
GGTGGAGACGACGGCGGCGAGCTCGTGCCCGACCCCGTGCAGCGTGATGCGCGCCATCAGCGACCCCCAGCGACGAAGGATTCGAGCGACGTGGTGTCGTAGACCCCGCTGGTGAACGCGTCCCACCGCAGGATGCGCCGGTGCAGGTCGAGGTTCGTCTTGACGCCCTCGACGACCACGGCGTCGAGCGCAGCGCGGGCGCGGGTGATCGCGGTGTCCCGGTCGGGCCCGGAGACGATGAGCTTGGCGATCATGGAGTCGTAGTTGGGTGGGATGGCGTCGCCGCTCGACAGGTGCGTGTCGACCCGGATCCCCTCCCCCGCCGGGAACGACAACCCGGTGATGCGACCGGGTGAGGGCCGGAAGTTGTCGTCCGGGTCTTCGGCGTTGATGCGGCACTCGAGGGCGTGGCCCGCGGGCCGGGGCTGGGTGGCAGGCAGCGGCTCGCCCGCCGCGATGCGGAGCTGCCACTCGACGAGGTCGAGCCCGGTGATCTGCTCGGTGACCGGGTGCTCGACCTGCAGGCGGGTGTTCATCTCCATGAACCAGAGCTTGCCGTCCTGATCGAGCAGCATCTCCACCGTGCCGGCGTTGACGTACCCCGCCTTCGCGACGGCCAGGGCGACGACCGGCAGGATGCGTTCGCGCTCGGCGGGCGACAACCCGGGGGACGGCGCCTCTTCGAGGACCTTCTGGTGGCGCCGCTGCAGCGAGCACTCGCGTTCGCCGACGGCCCAGCAGGTGCCGTACCGATCGGCGAGGACCTGCACCTCCACGTGGCGACCGCGCACGATGCGGCGCTCGAGGTACATCCGGCCGTCCCCGAACGCGGACTCCGCCTCGGCGCTGGCGTCCCGGAACGCGTCGGCCAGCTCGCCGGGGGCGTCGACCTTGCGCATCCCCCGGCCTCCGCCGCCAGCGACCGCCTTGAGGAGCACGGGGTACCCCACCTCGTCGGCGGCGCGCAGCGCTTCGTCCACGTCGGCGAGCGCCTGCTTCGTCCCCGGGATCACCGGCATGCCCAGGGCGCCCATGGTGTCGCGCGCGAGCGACTTGTCGCCCATCAGGCGGATGGGGCGCGGGTCGGGACCGACGAACGTGAGCCCGGCGGCCTGGATGCGCGCGCAGAACCGCGCGTTCTCGGAGAGGAAACCCCAGCCCGGGTGCACGGCGGAGCAGCCGTGGCGCAGGGCGGCTTCGATCAGGGCGTCCTCCTGGAGGTACGACCGGGCGGCCGGCGCGGGGCCGAGGCGCACGACGGCGTACGCGTCGCGCAACCAGGACGCGTCGGCGTCGGCCTCGCTCGCGACGGCGACGACCTCGATTCCGAGGCGCCTGCAGGTGCGGGTGACGCGCGCAGCGACCTCTCCGCGGTTGGCCATGAGGATCCGACGGAACACGCGCGCCTCCGGATCGCCGCCCTAACCCCCGCTCCGCGCGCTGCCCGGCGCTACTCGGGATCCTCGGCGGCGACGGTCCGCGCGAGCTCGGCCCGCTCCTCGATCGTGGGCAGCGAGGCGAGATCCGGCAAGCCGAACAGCTCGAGGAACTCGGGGGTGGTCCGGTACAGGAGTGGGCGCCCGGGGTCGTCGGACCGGCCCGCGGACCGCACGAGCCCGCGATCCACGAGCTGCTTGATGACGCCGCCGCTGTCGACGCCGCGGAGGCGGTCGATCTCGGGCCGGGTGATCGGCTGGCGGTAGGCCACGATCGACAGGGACTCCAGCGCGCCGCGCGTGAGCTTCTTGGGGCGGGTGCCCAGGAGGCGGTGGATGGGCACCCCGAACCGCGGGTGGGTCCGGAGCTGCCACCCCCCCGCGACGCGGTCGAGAGCCACGCCGCTGTCTTTCCGCCGCGCCTCCAGCACCCCGAGCGCGAGGCGCACCTCTTCGGGCTCACCCTCCAGCGCCTCGGCGAGCTGCAGCGTGCTCACGGGCTCCCCCGCCGCGAACAGCAGCGCCTCCACCGCGAACACGAGCTCGGGGTCCACGCCGCCCGGGCGGGACGGGAAGTCGAGGATCCCGCCGCTCACGAGGCCTCCGACGCAGGGTCGAGCGGCAACGCCAGCTGGCCGTCCGGCCCGAACCCGACCAGGATCGACCAGTCGATGGCCGCCTCCTCCACCCGCTGCTCCACGGTGACGGGCCCGAGGTGCTGCTCCTGGTGGACGTCCAGCCAGGACAGCCGCACCATCTCGAGTACGCCGACGAACGTCACCACGCGGACGGCCTTCGTCGGCAGCGGCGCGATGAGCGCGGCGAGGTCCACCCGGCCACCCGACTGCGCCAGGAGCCGCACGATGCGCCGGCAACACGAGCCGAAGTCCGGGCCGTGCCCTTCGGCGTCGAACCGGACCTCCGGAGGCCCGCCTCGCAGCAGGATCTCGTGGTACAGCTCGAGCAGCGCGAAGGCGTTGCCGCGGGCGAGGGGCGCGGGGCCCTGGTCTTCGGGGCGCGTGGGGCGGACGTGGACGTCCCAGCCCACCTGGGCGCGGGCCTCGACGGCGTCGGCCATGCGCCGCACCTGCTCGTGTTCGATCAGCTGCGCGATGAGGGCGTCGCGGGGGTCGGGCTCGTCGGGGTCCTGCACGGCCGGCGGGCGCGGCAACAGGTGCAGCGACTTGAGGTGCACGAGCGTAGCCGCCATGAACAGGAAGTCCGCGGCGACCGACAGATCGAGCGACCGGACCTTGTCGATCCAGGCGAGGTACGCGTCGGCGATGCGCCCCACCTCGACGCGGGCGAGCGCGATGCCGTCGCGCTTCACGAGGTAGAGCAACAGGTCGAGCGGACCGTCGAAGACGTCGGTGTGGATCGTGAACGAGTCGGAGCGGGCCGTGGGGTCCGCCCCGGACGCGCCGAGGACGAGCTGTTCCGCCGCCATCCCCACCCACCTCCCGCGCGTCTGCGCCCGGCTGCCTCAGACCCGGAGGCGGGAGATCCGCGCCACTGCCTCGATGCGCTCTTCGGCCACGCGGTTCGAGGCCGTGATCGTCGAGATCCCCTCGGCCTGGGCCTTGTGGAGGACGCGCTTGACGGTGTTGAAGATGCCCTCGGAGTCGGACATCGCCTTCTCGTGCGGGTGGCCCTTGAGCTCGGCGTGCACCGACATCAGGCCGCCGGCGTTGATCACGTAGTCGGGGGCGTACGTGATCTTGCGCTGCATCAGGAGCTTGCTGTCGGACTCTTCGTCCTCGAGCACGTTGTTGGCGCCGCCCGCGACGATCGGGGCGCGGACGAGCGGGATCGTGTGCTTGTTGATGATGCCGCCGATCGCGCAGGGCGCGAGGACGTCGCAGTCCGTGCGGTAGAAGTCGTCGCCTTCGACGACCTCGCCGGGGAACTGCTCGAGGGCGCGCTTGATGTTGCGCTGGTTGATGTCCGAGTAGACGAGGCGCGCGCCGGCGTCGCGCAGGTACCGGGCCAGGTGGAACCCGACGTTGCCGACGCCCTGGATGGCGATCTTGCGGCCAGACACCTCGGACGAGCCGTAGACGACCTCGAGGCAGGCGCGGATGCCGTGGAACACGCCCCAGGCGGTCACGGGAGACGGGTCCCCGGAGCCGGCGTGGTGGGCGCCCGTGCCCGTCACGAAGCCGGTCTCGCGGCGGATCCAGTTCATGTCCTCGACGTTCGTGTTCATGTCTTCGGCGGTGATGTAGCGGCCGCCGAGCGACTGCACGTGCCGACCGAACGCGCGGAACAACGCCTCGTTCTTGATGCTGGGGTCGCCGATGATCACGGCCTTGCCACCGCCGAGGTCGAGCCCCGCCACCGCGGCCTTGTACGTCATCCCGCGCGAGAGCCGGAGCACGTCGCGCAGGGCGTCCGCCTCGGAGGCGTAGTCGTACAGCCGACACCCGCCCAGCGCGGGGCCGATGGTCGTGTCGTGGATCGCGATGATCGCCCGCAGACCGACCTCGTCGTTGCGGCAGAACACGACCTGCTCGTGACCCATCCGGGCCATCTCTTCGAACGCCACCATGCAGCCCTCCGAACCGGGTCGGCCCCGTAACCCGATCGCCGGGGCGCAAAGGCGCTGGCACACGACCTCCGCGGTCACTCCTTTCGAAGCCGGACTTCCACGTCGGTTCCCCGCATGCGGCCCCGCATCACCAGGCGATCGGTCGGCCCCTCCTGCCAGGCCCAGGGGGCCTCCGACAGGCTGCCCAGCCACTCCGCGAGCCCGAACCCGCGGGCAGGGACGAGGAAGCCGCCGCGCGATCGGCCGTGCAAGGTGAGCGACCGCGCGTCGATCCCGTCGAAGCGGAGCCACCGCTGGCCCGCGACCTTCCAGGTGCCCGCGCACAGGCCGCTCGTCCCCACCTCCTCGGCCATGGCGAGGGCGGCGAGCGGGCCCACGAACGCGTCGGCCAGCACCACTTCGAGGCGACCGTCCCTGCGGAACGAGAACCGGATCCCCCGGGCGCCCACCACCTGCCCGAAGCCCTCGGCGGATGCGACCTCCCAGTCCCCCACCGGCGCGCCCACCCCCGCCGTGATCCGGACCGGGCTCCCGGCAGCCGACGCGACGGCGTGGAGGTCCTGGCCCGCGGAGGCCCAGGCCGGATCGACGATCCCCTCGCCCTTCACCTCGAGGAACGCGCCGCGGCCATCGTCGGGGCGGCGGAACGGCTGCCAGGTCCACGGGGCCACCAGGAGGCCGTCGGCGCCGAGCTCGGCCTCGGTGGCGCGCTCGACCGGCGCCGCGAGCGTGGCGGCGAGGCCCTCGCGACCGAGCACCCACTGCCCGAGCTTCGCCCACTCGGCCGGGGAGATCACGCCGCCCTCGAGGAGGTACGCGACCTGGCGGATGGGGTCGATCCCCGCGCGCTGCCAGGCCCGCATGACCGCGATCCCCGCCCGCGGGCGCAGCCCGGGAGAGCCGGTCGCCACTGCCAGGGCGAGGTCGGGGAGCGCGAGACCGAACTCGGGCGCCACAGCGTCGGCGGCGTGGATCGCTCCTCCGACCCACCACCACTCGGGCCCCGGCCGCTTGCCCGTGCGACGGACGAGCTCGCGCGTGGACGCGGCTTCGAGCACGGCTCCCGCTGCCCTGCGCCACCGGTCGAGGCCGAAGGGCCGATCGGCGTCGAGGGGGTGGTGGATCCCCGACTCCAGGAGGTCGGACAACACCACGAGCCCGTCGCTCGAGGTCGGGAGGTCGAGCGACCAGAACCGGCCGGGATCCGCGATCGTGCCCACCGTCACGGCGAGCGGAGGCGCGTCGGGCAGCAGGGCAGCAGCGCGATCGAGCTGGGCCCGCACCGGTTGCAGGAGGCGTGCGGCGCGGTCGTCGGGCGTCCATCGCACCATGGACGGCGGATATCGCGCCGGGGCCGGGAGCGGGAACGGGAACTGCGCAGGGGCGGCGGTTACGAGGTCGCGCTCCGTGGAAGTCACCATGCCCCGTCCAGACCTCGACGCGCTCGCAGCGTCCTTCCTCGCCGACCTCTCCGCCGCGGCCGACCCGGCGGCGCTCGAGGAGGTCCGCCGCGCCCACACCGGGAAGAAGAGCCCGCTCAAGGAGGCGCTCCGCAGCCTCAAGGACGTCCCGCCGGAGGACCGTCCCACCGTCGCGAAGGAGGTCAACGACGCAGCCGAGCGGTTCGAGGCCGCCCTCACCGAGCGCGGACAGACCCTCGAGGCCCAGGCCCTGGCGCTCCGCCTGCAGCGCGAGTGGCAGGACCAGACGCTGCCGGGCATCGCGCTCGAGCGCGGCGCCACCCACCCGCTGTCCCAGGTCGAGGCCCGGTGCCTCGAGGTCCTGCGGCAGCTCGGGTTCACGCTCGAGGACGGCCCCGAGGTCGAGCACCCGTTCTACAACTTCGACGCGCTCAACATCCCCGAACACCACCCCGCGCGCGACGCCCAGGACACGTTCTGGGTCACCGGCGGCTGGCTCCTGCGGTCCCACACCACCACCGTGCAGGCGCGGCTCCTGGAGCAGCGCCGGGCGCCTCCGATCCGCGTCGTCTCGCGGGGCCGCGTGTACCGGAACGAGGCCGTGGACGCCACGCACACCGCGATGTTCCACCAGTTCGAGGGCATCTGGATCGACCGCGGCCTGTCGTTCGCGCACCTCCAGGGGACGCTGGCGTTCGTGGTCCGCTCGCTGTACGGCGAGGGCCGGATCCGCTTCAAGCCCAAGTTCTACCCCTACACCGAGCCATCGGTGGGCGTGGACCTCGCGTGCGGGAGCTGTCAGGGGGAAGGCGCTCTCGGCGGAACCGCGTGTGACGCATGCCACGGCGCCGGCTGGATCACGATCCTCGGTGCCGGGATGATCCACCCGAAGGTGCTGCTCGCCTTCGGGTACGACCCGAACGAGGTCAGCGGCATCGCCTTCGGGCTCGGCACCACGCGGATGGCGGCACAGAAGGCCGGCATCAGCAAGGCCGCCAGCCTCTACGAATCGGATCTGCGGGTCCACCGCACCGTCCACCGCGGCACGCGGTGACGACCCCTTCGAGCGCGGGAATCGCATGAAGATCGCCCTGTCCGTCCTCCGCCGCTTCGTCGATCTGCCGGAGCCATTCCCCGAGGTCCGCCGGTGGATGGACCGCGTGGGGCTCGAGGTCAAGCGCGCCACGCCCGACGCCCCCCACGGCGGCGGGTTCACCCTGGAGCTGCTCGCCAACCGCGGCGACCACCACTGCTACGACGGCCTCGCCCGCGAGCTCGCCGGCCGCCTGGCGCGCCCGGTGTGCGGGCCCGAGGTCGCGTCCCTCGGGGTGGGTGACAGCCCCCACCCGATCGCGTTGCAGACGGAGCTGGTGCTCCGGTACTCCCTCACCGCGCTCGTCCGAGTGCCGAGCGCCCCCGTCGCACCCCTCGCGGCAGAGGCGCTCGCCGTGCTGGAGGCGAGCGAGCTGTCGCCGGTCTCTCCGCCTGTCGACGCCACCAACGTGGCCAACCTGGAGCTCGGCCAGCCGACCCACGCCTTCGACGCCGACACGATCGTGGGGCCGGTGACACTGCGCACGTCCCGCGCCGGAGAGCGCGCGTGGCCGCTGTTCCAGCCCGAGCCCGTAGAGCTGGCGGCCGGGACCCTCGTGGTCGCCGACGACGCGAAGATCCTGGCGATCGCGGGCGTGATCGGTTGCGAGGAGTCGAAGACGACCGACGCCACGACCCGCATCCTCCTCGAGTCGGCCACGTTCGACCCGGTCGCCGTCCGCAAGGCCGCGCGCGCCCTGGGATTGTCGACCGACGCGTCGGCCCGCTTCGAGCGCGGCGCGGATCCGGAGCGGGTGCTGGTCGGCGCGGGGCGCGTCGTGACCCTCCTCGAGGCCACGGGGGCGTGGCAGCGCGCGGGGACCTCGGGCCTCGTCGGTTCGTGGGTCGACCCCGGCCGGACGTTGTCGTTCACGCTGGCGCAGGCCGAACGCGCCCTCGGCCGCAGGTTCGAGCCTGCCGAGGTGAGCGAGCGGCTCGAGCGCTACGGGTTCCGCGTCCGCGCGGTGTCGAGCGGAGAACACGGGTTCCACGTGGTCGTGCCGAGCCACCGACTGTGGGACGTGGAGTTCCCCGCCGACCTCTACGAGGAGCTCGCGAAGTCGGTCGGCTACGAGAACTTCGTCCCCGCGTTGCCCGCCATCGAGATGGGCGCGCTCCCCTCCCCCGGCGAGGTCGCGCGGCGCACGGTCGACGACGTGCTGGTGGGCCTCGGGTTCTACGAGATCTTCACCGACGGGTTCTACGGCCGCCAGGCGCGGGAGGCCCTGGGCCTGACGCCGGGACACCCGCTGTGGGACCACGTCGAGACCACGAACGCGCTCGACCGCGCCTACTCGCTGCTCAAGAACAACACGCTGCACCAGGCCCTCGAGGCCGTGGCCACCAACGAGCGCCGCAAGCTGCGGAACGTGTCGCTCTACGAGTGGACGCGGACGTTCCACCCCCTCGCCGGCTCGTTGCCTGCGGTCGCGCGCCGCGACGCGCCCCCGTGTACCGAACGCAAGGTGTTGTGGCTGCTCACCGCCGGCGCCGACCGCGCGAAGGCGTGGCAGGACACGAGCCGCCCAGCCGACGCCACGTACCTGCGCGGCGTCCTCCGCGAGCTCTCGGTGGCGCTCGGCGTCGACCTCGAGCCCGGCCCGCTCGCAGACGGCGGCGACGACGCGCCCCACGGCGCCCTCGGCCTCCTCCACCCGGGACGCTCGGGCGTGATCCGGTCCGCGGGGCGGTGTGTGGGTGTGTATGGCGAGGTCCACCCCGCCGTGGTCCGCAACCACCGGATCAAGCACGCAGCGCCCTGCTGGCTCGAGCTCGAGGTGGAGGCCCTGCTCGCGGAGCCCGTGCGCCCCGCGTTCACCGAGCCCCCCGCCAACCAACCCGTCACCCGCGCGCTCGCGTTCGCCCTGCCGGCCGGCGTCGAGGCAGGGTCGGTCGGCGCCGTCCTGCACGCGTACGGGCCTGATTCCCTCTCCCACGTCCGCGTGGTCGACTGGTTCGACCTCGGGAGCGGTGCGGACGGGAAGCCCTCCGCTGCGGTAACCTTCGAGCTCGAGTTCGAGGGAGAGCCGCGGAGCGCGGACGAAACCAACCAACTCCTCCGGGACCTCGTCGCGGAAGTGCTGCGGGAGTTCGGGCCGCAAGGGGTCACCCAGCGGTGAAGAAGACCGGGACACCGAGAGAAACGACTGGGAAGTGACCGCCAGAGCCGAAGCCGTACCCCTGCGCCGAACCCGCGCGGGACCGTGGAGGACTGGCTCGCTTCCAAGCTGTCTTCCCTCGGCGCCGACCCGGACACCGATCCGAGCGAGCAGACCGATCTGGACCCGGATCAGCACCACGCCGACGTCACCGTGGACCAGGACACGCGGCGGGCCACCGACGACGTCGATCTCGACGACGACGACGCCGCCACGATCCACGACGACTCCTTCCGCGCGCAGCACCAGGCGCCATCACCCGCGGCGGGTCCGATCCCGGGCAGGATCGTGGCGCGGGCGCCGGTCTCTCCCGAGCTCCCCCTGCTCACGGGTGGTCGCGGCGTGCCGAGCCAGGCGCAGGCCTTCGACCCTGCGACCGACCGGTTCGAGCTGCACGAGGGGCCCGAGACCGGGGAGTGGAGCCCCGACCTCGAGGAGACCCAGGGCCCGGAGGTGGAGGAGCTGGCCTGGGACGAGGTCGATCCGCGCGAACCCGCGCGCGCCCACGACGAAGAGACCGGGATCCTGCTCCAACGCACCGACCCGTCCATCTCGCACGACCACCAGCCGACCGAGTTCGAGCACCCGGAGTTCCAGCACCTTCCACCACCTGCGGGGTTCCTCGACCTCGAGAACGACCCCGGCACCCAGTGGGAGGTGGAACGGCGCGCACCCCGGCCGCCCGAGCCGCAGGAGCACACCGCGATCCGGTACTCCCCGGGCATCATCCGCCGGCTGGGTGAGGGGGACGACGACGACGACGAGATGCCCACGGTCATCGCCAAGCCCGGTCAGTACCTCTCGTACGACCCGGTCCCCGCCTCGGCCGAGAAGACGGAGGCGCTCGGCCCTCCCTCGGAGGCGATCACCCCACCCGCCTCGAACACGCGTCCCACGCCGCCCACCCGTCCCCTGCCCCCCCCGCCCCGGCCCGCCCAGCATCAGGCTGGTCCGACGGTCGAGCTCGTGTGGATCGCCTCCGCGATCGGGGGCCTCGCGGTCCTCGCTGCGCTGGTGTTGGCTGCCCTCGGCTGGCTGAGCCTGCATTGACGTCACCGTGTTCGCGCTCCTGAGCCCCTTCGGCGGCGGGTGCTCCGACGGCGGGGTCGACGCCGCGCCCGCGCCGCCCCCAGCACTCCACCAGCCGGACCGGGTCGTGTTCGCCGCCGTCGGGGACACCGGAAAGGGCGGGGCGGCCCAGGAGCGCGTGGCGGGCGCCATCCGCTCGGTCTGCGCCGAGGTGGGGTGCGACTTCGTGCTGTTGCTGGGCGACAACCTGTACCCGGTCGGGATGGTCGGACCCGACGACCCCCGCGCGGACGCGCTCATCGGGGACCCATACACGCCGAGCGCGCCCGTCTACCTGGTCCTCGGGAACCACGACTGGGCCAACGACGACCCCCAGGTCGCCCGCTGGCAGCTCGACTGGGCAGCGCGTCGCGAGGGCGTCGCCGCGCCAGCACACGCCTGGTCGTTCGAGGCGGGGCCTCTTCTCCTCGCCGGCGTAGACACCAACGCCGTCTTCCAGGGCTTCGACTCGGTCCAGGAGCGCTGGCTGCAGGAGACCCTCGCCGCGTCCGACGCGCCCTGGAAGGTCGTCGCGGGCCACCACCCCCTGCGGTCCGATGGTCCCCACGGCAACGCCGGGGCGTACGAGGGGTGGCCCTACCTCCCGTGGTTGTCCGGTCGCAGCGTGGCCGCGTTCCTCGACGCAGCGGTGTGCGGCCGGGCCGACCTGTACCTGGCCGGGCACGACCACACCCGCCAGCTCCTCGAGGCGTGTGGGGTCCAGCTCGTGGTCGCCGGCACCGGGGCGTCGGGGACCCGGATCGTGGACCGGGGCAACCACCCCGTGTTCGCCGATGTCGCGCTGGGGTTCGCGCTGTTCACGCTCGACGCTGCGGGCGGAGAGGTGGCGTTCTACGGGGCGGACGGCGAGGTCGACGCCGCCTTTCCCCTCGACCGCTGAGGCTCAGAAGCCTCCGCCGGGTCCCCCGAACGCTCCGAGGTCGGGGGCCGACCCATCCAGGTCCAGGCCACCCGCCGGGTCACCGACGTCGACGGCGTCCGAGGTCGGCAGCAGCTGCCAGTCGTCGTTCGTCCAGTCCGCGTCGTCGGTCACCGAGGTGAAGTCCACGACGTACCCGTTGTCGATCAGGTTGCCACCGATGCCGTCGACCGGGGTCCCCGAGATGGCGAGGTTGAACACGATGCCGGTGGTGTTCCCGTCGACCATCGTGAACGCCTGCGTGTAGGCACCGCCCGACGAGGTCTGCGAGATGACCGAGTGGCCCTCCTGCAGGGTGAAGATGGAGTCCCTCACGTCGGCGGACGCGGAGGTGGAGAGCCGGACCACCGCGCCGTACAGCGTCGCCTCGTTGTGGGTGGCCGTGACGTGGTCGAGGACGAGGATCGCCGACGACCCGTAGCCGTACACGGCGGCGCCTTCTTCGGCGAGGTTGTCGTGGAGCACCACGTTCGTCAGCGTCAGCGGCGACTGGTACATCCGGAACACGCCGCCCTGATCGTCGGGCGCCTGGTTCGCAGCGAACACGGACTGGTCGAACGCGACCGGGGAGTTCTGGAAGGCCATCAACATCCCGGCGCGGAACCCGGCCACGTTGCCGGCCGCCACCACGCCCACGCCCGCGAGCTGCGCGCTGTCCGTGAGGTAGATCGCCCCGCCCTCGGCCCCCAGGTTGTCGAGGAGCTCCACGTCGTCCAACACGATCGCGCCCCCTTCGGAGACCAAGGCGCCACCGCGGCCGCTCACGCCGTTCTGCAGGGTGAGGCCGCTGAGGGTGAGGTCCTCGCCGCGGCCCGCGCGGACGATCCGGCCCTGGTGGGCGGCGTCGAGAACAGTGACTCCGGGGCCAGCGCCGCGGAGCGTGACGTCGGCGCCTTCGAGATCCACGACACATGGCCACGTCCCGGGCCCGATGTCGATGGTGGAACCGTCCGCCGCCGCGCGCACGGCCGAGCGGAGGTCCGGGTAGTCGGCGGGGACCTGGAAGGTCCCGGGGACGCGCACCTCGAGCCGCTCCACCGCGGAGACGCCCGGCCCGTCGGACGCCGCCAACCCGAGGACGTACATCCCAGGCGTGTCGGGCGTGAAGGACACGGTCGGGGTGGAGGCCCCGCCGAGGTCTCCGTCGTCGAGCTGCGACCGGCCCGGCACCGCCAGGAACGTCCACTGGTAGCTGATCGGGTCGGACTGCGGATCACTGCCGGACGCCGTCCGCGTGACGAGGTTGCCGACCACCCCCATCGTGTCGGGGCCCGGGTCCGGGTTCGGCGCCTGATCGGCCGGGTCTCCCGGATCCCCACCCGCACCGCGCTCGGTGGGGTCGTCGACGCCGTCGCCGTCGGTGTCGACCGCGTCGGGCCACGACAGCGGGAACTCCGCGCGGTCGGAAAGGCCGTCGCCGTCGGTGTCACCGAGGCCGTCGGCAACGTCGGGGTCCAGACCGTGCTCCGTTTCCCAGACATCGGCCATGGTGTCGCCGTCGCTGTCGAGCAGGAAGGCGTCGAACCCGGCCATGGCCAGCGGTCCCCCGCCTGCGCCCAGGTCCGGCGCCGAGCCGTCGAGGTCGAGCGCGCCCGTGCCTGCGTCGATCGCGGGCGAGTTCTCGCGGAGCCGCAGGTCCTCGTCTTCGGGGGCCGGGAACCCGGAGTCGTCGAGGTCCACGGCCGCGACGCGGGGGTCGATCGAGGTCAGATCCTCGGGCCCGGTGGAGACATTGGTGGGAGATGCGTCGTTCTGGTTGGCGAACCAGGCGTTGTGGTGGAAGTCGAGGTCTGGGTTGCCAGCTTCCGCGTCGTAGAAGCCGTACGTGCCGTTGTCGAGGAACACCGAGTTCGTGACGGTCAACGGGATCGCGTCGACCCGGTGGACGGCGCCGAGGGACCCGCGGTTCCCGGACAACGTGAGGTGGTCGGCCACGAGCTGGCCGAACTCCTTGTTCGACTGGTACTCGACGAACATGGCCGCGCCAGAGCCGTCCGACCAGTTCCGGTGGAACACGGAGTTCGTGAGCTCGGCGTCGACCGAGAGCAGCAACATGCCGCCCGCCGACGCGTCGGACGTGTTGAACGCGACGGTGCTGCGCTCGACCCGCAAGGTGCCGGAGTCGGCGTACATCCCGCCGCCGTTGTACGAGGCGTGGTTCCGCTCGATGGAGGAGTCGCGGATGAGGGTGTCGCAGTCGAACAGGTACAGCCCGGCGCCGGTGTACGCGACGTTGTCGCGCACCGACACCCGGTCGAGCGTGAGCGGCGAGCTGTCGCACCGGATCCCGCCGCCGTTCTGGTTGGAGCCGCCGGTCACGGAGAGGTCCCGCAGCACGAGGTCCGGCCCCTGGGTGTACAACACGGGGTTGCCGGGGGTGCCGACGAGCGCGGTGAGGTCGGCGCCGGCGCCCACGATCGTCACCGGCTTGTCCGTCAGCACGAGCGAGGACTCCCAGTCGCCAGCACCGAGCCGGACGGTATCGCCGGGCTGAGCAGCGTCGTACGCGGCCTCCAGGGTCGCGTACTCGGACGGGACGTCGCGGATCTCCGGCACCACCACCCACACCAGCCGCTCGCGCGAGTACGCGCCCGAGGCGTCGATGACGGTCAACCCGAGCCGGTAGGAGCCCTCCTGGTCGGGCGTCAGCGTGGTCACCTCGGCGGCCTCGTCGACCACGGTGGCTGCGGAGCCCCCGGGGGCGGACAGGAGGCGCCACGACCAGGCGATGATCGCCTGACCGTCCGGATCCGACGAGGCGGAGGCGTCCAGGACCGCGGTCGTTCCGACGCCCGCGATCACCTCCGAGGGGACCACCGCCACCGGCCGGTGGGCGAGATCCGAGGTCGGGTCCGAGTCGGTCACGTCGTCGACCCCGTCGAGGTCGGTGTCGAACCGATCGGGCCGGGTGCCCAGCAGGAGCTCGGCCTCGTTGTCGAGGCCGTCGAGGTCGGGGTCACCGCCGGCGTCTGCGCGGGTGACGTCCGTCCCGAACGCGAGCTCCCAGGCTTCTGGCAGCCCGTCGCCGTCGAGGTCGCGCTGGGCGAGGCCACACCAGGCGCTCGCCGTGGGCCCGGCGCACGACGAGGCGTCGCTGCGGGAGCCGTCCCGGTCCGTGCGTTCGATGAACCCGCCGTCGATCAACACGCTGTCCTTGCGGGGCACGATGAGATCGGTGGGGTCGCCGTCGTCCACGAAGCTCTGCAGCCACAGGGGCACGTCGGCCCACGCGAGCGGCACGCCGACGAGCTCCCGCCCTGCGTTACCGAACGGATCCACCGGGAGGTCGGTCCACACGCCGCCGAGCCCCTGGGTCGTGGCGTTCGACGAGCCGTCGACGAGCTTGTCGACCGTGTTCCAGCCCGCCAGCGACGACAGCCAGATCTGGCGCCCCTCGTTGGCGTACGTGAGCGAGTCCCCCTGGTTGCCGAGGAAGGAGACGTGATCGATCCGGAGGTCGGACCCGAGGCCCTGGTGGCGGTACGCAGCCCCCCTGGGCGCGACGTTGCCCACGAACTCCGCGCCGTCGAGCCAGCCGTCGGCGTCACCCACGGTGTCGCCGCCGTCGTAGTACAGCGCGCCACCTTCGTCGCCGGCCTCACCGTTCACGAAGGCCACCCGGCGCCCGAGGAGGGCCTCGTGGTCGTCGTCTCCGAGGAGCCACACGTGACCCCCTTCGCTGGTCGCGAGGTTCTGCAGGAAGGTCACGTCCGTGAGCTCGAGCGGGGTGGAGGACACCCACACCCCGCCGCCCGCGAGCGCGTGGTTGTCGCGGACCACGACGTCGTGGAGCGCGACCCCGGTGGCGGACGCTGCGCGCACACCGCCGCCTTCGGTGTTCCGGCCGCCCTGGACGGTGAGCCGCGACAACCCGAGGGCGCCGCCGTCCAGGGACACGACGCTCCCGCGGCCCCACCCCTCGAGGACCACCGCGCCCGCCGTGGGCTCGAGCCCGACGAGGGTGAGGTCGCGGCCGGAGAGATCGAGGTTGGCCGGCCAGGTCCCTGCGCGGAGCCCGATCGCCTCGCCGTCGACGGCGTTGGCGAGGGCCTCCTCGAGGGTCGGGAGATCGTCCGGGACGACGAATCCGCTGCGGACCCGCAGCTCGAGCTCGGCCCAGCGGGTGGTGGTGCCGTCCCCCACGGTCACGCGCAGGACGTAGGTCCCGGGGACGTCGGGCACGAAGTCCGTCGCTGCGTCGACGGCCGACAGCGTCGCCACCGAGGTCGGCGGGCCGGACGTGATCGACCACGTGTACGTGAGGGGGTCGCCGTTGGGGTCGAAGCTGCCGCTCGCGTCGAGCGGGATGGCCTTCCCCGCGACGCCCAGCAGGACGAGCGGCCCGGCGTCTGCGGTGGGCGCGAAGTCTCGGGCCAGCAGCCACTCGCTGCCCAGGCCGATCTCCACCCCGTCGTCCACGCCGTCGTCGTCCGTGTCGGCGGCGAAGGGATCCGTGCGCTCCAGGATCTCCTCGAGGTTCGTGGCGCCGTCCTGGTCGGGGTCCTCGTCGGCGTCCGCCCGGTAGGGATCGGTTCCGGCCTGGATCTCGAGCGCCGAGGACACCGAGTCCTCGTCGTCGTCGGGACCGACGAGGCCGTAGTTCCACCCGTCGATGGCGTCGGGTCCGCCGTACCCGCCGAGGTCTCCGGCGCTGCCGTCGGGGTTGGGGCTCGAGAGCCCGGCCATCCCCTGGAAGTCCGAGTACAGGGTGAGACGGAGGTCCCACGACTCGGGCGGGAGCGAGGGATCCGCGAGGATGTAGTCCGGCTCTCGCCCGATCCGGGACATGAACCAGGTGTCGAGATCCTTGTCGGCGCCGCCGTTGCCGCGGAACCCGGAGTTCACGACGGTCACGGTGCCGGCGGTGCCGTCGTCGCGTTGGCCTTCCACGAGCGCGATCGGCTCGAGGTGGCCGGTGAACAACGAGTTCGTGACCATCGCCTGGCTGCCGATGGTGTCGATGGCCTCGGCGTAGCGGTCCCCCGCGTAGGTCGGGTCGGTGCTGTTCCCGTGGAAGGTGACGTGGTCGAACGTCCCGATGGACTCGAGGATCGACGGCCCGCTGGCGACTTCGTCGAGGAACACCGCGGCGCCCTTGATCAGGGTCCGGTTGCCGGCGAACACCGCGCCGGACACGTCGACCACGAGGCCGTCTCCGGCGAGGCCACCACCGTACTGGAACGCCCGGTTGCCGACCACGCGCGAGCTGCGCACCGTGATGGTGGCGGGCAGGACGCCCCAGACGCCGCCTCCGGACCAGTCCGCTGCGTTCGCGGACAACACCGCATCCTCGATGGTCAGGTGGCCCGCGACGGCGGCGGCACCTCCTCCCCGCTTGGCCGTGTTCCCCGCGAGGCACACGTCGCGCAACACGACGTCTCCGGCGGCGTACACGCCCCCGCCCACGGCCCCGTAGGTCCCGAAGTCGGTTCCCGTGCCGCCGCTGATGGTCATCCCCTCGACCGCGCCCGCGTCGACCGTCACGGTGGAGCCGTCGCCGTCGGCGTACAGGGTCGTGCGGTCGCAGCCCTCCCCCGCGAGCGTCACGTCGCTGCCACGCAGGTCGACGCGGCCCAGGAACAAGCCGCTGTCGTACTGCACGACGCTGCCGGTGGACGCAGCCGCGAGGGCTTCGTCGAGCGTCCCGAACTCGTTGCCCGGCCCCACGCCGAGCTCGTCGACGTAGCCGTCGCAGTCCTCGTCGAACCCGTTGCCCCGGACCTCGATGGCGTCGAGCGAGCGGGCGGCGTCGCGATCGTCGCAGTCGAGCGCGTTGTCGACCAGGCCCGGCGAAGGCCCGCAGCCGAGGGTGGTGCGCTCCGCGGGGTCGCCGTACCCGTCGCCGTCGGCGTCGTCCCACAACAGGACGTTGGGGAGGCCTTCGTCGGTGTCCCCGTCGCAGTCGTTGTCCAGGCCGTCGCACAGCTCGACCGCGCCCGGGTACGCCGTGTCGGTCGAGTCGTCGCAGTCGTCGTCGGTGAGCGACTCGCCCGGACCGGACTCACACGCCAACCGCGCGGCGCCGGGCACTCCGAACCCGTCCCCGTCCTCGTCCGGGAAGAACCCGGTGGTCACGCCTTCGTCGATGTCACCGTCGCAGTTGTTGTCGAGCTCGTCGCACAACTCCTCGGCACCCTCGTACACGGAGGCGTCGAAGTCGTCGCAGTCTCCGGCCTCGGTGACGCCGTTCGCGGGCAGCTCGCAGACCCGGCGGAAGAACTCCGGGTCGCCCTTCCCGTCGCCGTCGCGGTCGAGGAAGGCCTTGAGGGCGACGTCCTCGTCGACCTGGCCGTTGCAGTTGTTGTCGACGCCGTCGCAGACCTCCGGGAGGTCCGGCGACACCGCCCGATTGTTCGGCTCGCAGTCCTTCGCGTCGCGGACCCCGTCGAAATCGGAGTCCTTGCATCCCGTGAAGCACAGCGCGACCGCCAACCACCACGACCTGCGCATTCCTGCCCCCTCTGCGTACCTGACCGGCACTCAAGGTGCCCGGTCGGAGGCCAGAAGGCAAGCGCCTCGCGACGATCAGCCCCCTCCCCCGCCGACCGGAGCGCAGGTCGGCGTGATCAGGCGCGGCGGCGGCGCAGACCGACGATCGCCATCGCGAGCGCCGAGCCGAACAGGCCGAGCGACCCACCGGACGGCGTGGACTGGCAGCCGCAGGCCTCGGGGCACTCGAGGATGTTCGGGTCCCCGTCGTCGCAGTCCGTGCCCTGCGTCGCCGTGTAGCCCTGGGGCGGCACGCAATCCGTGCTGACGCGCGCCGGGTTCCCGAGCTTGTCGCCGTCGAGGTCTTCGAACAACACGGGGGCGTCCGCGGCGTCCTTGTCCGTCTGCCCGTCACAGTCGTTGTCGACCTGATCACAGACCTCGTCCGCGCCGGGGTTCACGGCTTCCAGCGTGTCGTCGCAATCGAGCTGGTTGTCGGTCGCGGGGGCGAGCACGTACGTGGGGCCCGGGCTCGAGCACGAGTACACGGCGAGCTCGTCGTCGTTCGAGCCGAACCCG
>JBIKWC010000284.1:0-9360 GCA_044356535.1 Myxococcota bacterium | reverse complement strand
TCCTCGTCGGCGTCGGGGACCCACCTGTCGCCGTCTTCGCCGTTGTCGACGATGCCGTCGCAGTCGTTGTCCAGGTCGTCGCAGGTGTCCGGCGCGCCGGGGCTGACGTTCGGCTCGAAGTCGTTGCAGTCGTCGTCGTTCTCGACGTAGCCGCCGACCCGCAGGGTCAGCGTGCCGTCGCCGTTGAGGAGGTAGTACGACCCGGCGCCCGCGTTCTCGTCCTGGGCGAGGCAGCCGTTGACCTGCGCGCCAGCGCCGTAGTTGTCGCCGTCGCGGTCCTGGTAGAGAGCCAGGAACGGCAGACCGCCGTCGGCCACGTCGTCGCAGTCGTTGTCGAGGCCGTCACACAGCTCGGCGGAGCCGGGGCTGACCGTGTCGTCGGTGTCGTCGCAGTCGTCACGATTCAGCACGTGGTCGGCCGGGGGCGAGCAGTCGAACAGCGGCTGGACCTCGTTCTCGTCGCCATAGCCGTCGCCGTCGCCGTCCGGGTACCAGTTCGTGTCGAACCCTTCGTCGATCTGGCCGTCGCAGTCGTTGTCGAACCCGTCGCAGACCTCGGGGGCATCGGGGTGGACGCCGCCGCCGCCAGGTTCGTCGTTGCAGTCGTAGATGTTCTCGTAGCCGTCGGCGTCGCGATCGAGCACGTCCGCGCGAGGACCGCCGTACGACCCCATGTCGGAGAAGTTCGCGTCGTACCGGTTGCCTTCGTCGGGGTCGCCGGAGCGGACCACCGGCGAATCCCATTCGGGGTAGAAGGCGTCGGGGAAGCAATTGAACTCGCCGCCCTGGAAGTACACGGGGAACGGCTCGAGGGCGATGTTCGAGGCCGGGAGCGAGATCTGGCTGAGGTCGCCGGAGAAGTCCACGCCCTCCTCCGGTCCACAGCCGGTCACGTCGCAGTTGTGCCAGAAGTCGTTGAAGTCGATCGTGAGGAGGTCGCCGATGGTGTAGTCGGGCGCGTCTCCGCCCTCGATGGTGACGCCGAGGTCCTGCGCGACGCCCATCAGGCCGGCGCCGAACAGCGTGAGTCCGACGATGTTGTTTCGGAAGTCGGCGACGGTGTTGACGAACGCGGCGCTGCCGCCGCCACCGATGGCGACGATCACTTCTTCGGCCGGGGGTGGGAGGCGCCCCGCGGTGTTGTAGAGGAACGTGTTGTTGACGACCCGCACCGGGTCGGTGAACTCACCGTCGGCCTCGACGTACATGCCGCCGCCGTAGTGGGCCGACCAGTTCTCGGCGAACCGGTTGTTGTAGATGGCGGCGTCGGGCACGTCCTCGACGAACAGCCCGGCGCCGCGGTCGGCGATGTTGCCGCAGAACGTGTTGTTCCACACGTCGACGGCACCCGACTCCTGCCCGATGTACACGCCGCCGCCGTCACCGAGGCCGACGAGGTTGGCGGAGACGTCGATGCCGAGCGCGATGGCGTCCGCGAGGCTGATGCCGGGCGTGAAGTACACGAGGTTGTAGTTGTTGTTGAACTGGTTCGCCCACAGCTCGAGGTTCCCGACCTGGGCGTACACGGCGCCACCAGCCCCGCCCGCCGAGCTGTTGTTGACGAAGTCCGAGGTCTGGATGTGGACGACGGACCCGCCCGGTAGCGCCTGCTCCGCCACCGCGATCGCACCGCCCGGGTACCCGACGTTGAGCGAGAACTCCGAGGACGCGACGTCGAGGTTGGTGTCGACGGCATCGATCGCGCCGCCGCCCGTCGCGCCGAGCGCGGCGTTGAACCGGAAGTCGGAGCCGACGACGGTCAGCGTGGAGTTGGACGCGGACACCGCCGGTTCGAAGCAGGACAACACGACCCCGTCGAGGTTGACGGTCGAGTTCACGACCGTGACACCGGACGAACGGGACACGCAGAAGAAGCCAGCGGACACCGCCGCGAGGTCCGTCTGGATCTGGCCGCCGAGGAGCGTGAGGTTCGAGATGGTGAGGTTGCCACCGTTCGTGACCGTGATCGAACCGGTGAGGGAGTTCGTCCCCACGGCGCCCTCGATCGTCCGGTTGATGTTGTTGAGGACGATGTTCTCGGTGATGTCCGTGTCGAGGACGATCGTGTCCGTTGCCCGGGCCGTGACGAGCGCCTGGGCCAGGGTCGGCGCGTCGGAGGGGACGTGGATGTCGATCGCGAAGGCCTGCTCGGACAGCGCCAGGAGGACGACGATGGAAGACATTTGGAGACCTCGGGAGATTGGCGGAAGCATACCCGTTCGCGCTGCCGGACGGAAGCGCCCCGTCAGCGAACCCAGACCTCTCCGGCTCCGGGCGCGAGGACGCGTGGTCCAGCGGGTTCGACTGCGCCAGACAGGATCTCGCGCCCCCCGGGTCCGTCCACCGTCACCGGCGCGTCGGAGGGCGCCACCAGCACCACGTGTTCGGGGCCCTCGAACCGGACCCACCGGTCTCCGCCCGGTTCCGGGAGCCCGGCGGGCGGAAGCGCAGCGGCCCACAAGGCTGCGGCGCCGCGGAGGGACGCGGGCGTGGGCGAGACCGACAGGTCGATCCGAACGCTCCCGGTCAGGGTCGCTGCGGCGAGCGGGCCGGAGGGATCTCCAGGTCCGTCGAGGCGGAGCGCTCCGGGATCGAGCGCGAGCACGGGAGCGAGCGGCAGGGCAGCCCCGAGCGTGTGGATCCGGTCGTCTCCCACGAGGCCGTCCCCCACCCGGATCCCGTCCACGCGGCCGACGACCGTGAGCGTGGGCGCGTCCACTGCCACGAGGGTCGTCCCGCGCACCGACCGCGCGAGCGTGTCCAGGGCGAGCTGCAGCGCCAGGGTGCCGAGCGGCGCGTCGTCGCGCACGCCGGGGGCCGCCACCGCCCGGAGCTCGTCGAGGTACAACACGTCGAAGCCCTGCAACGGCTGCAGGGACGCCACCACCCACGCCATCGCCGCGGGATCCGAGGGGTCGAGCGTCCACCAGCCGTCGAGCTCGAGCGGTTCGCCGCTCCGGGTGGTCACGAGCCACTCCGGGTGGTCGCTCGCGACAGGTCCTCCCGGGAGCACCGCGAACGGGGACGCGACGATGCCGGCCATGCGCCCCGCAGCGCGGATCGAGCCGAGCAGCTCCACCGGGTCGCCCGGCACATCGGGCCAGCCGGCGCCGAGCACCACCAGCTCGGCCTCCGGCGCCGCGAGGAGGGCCTCGGCGACGACCTCCCCTCCCCGCGCGAACGGCACCTCCACGCCCCCCGGGAGAACCTGGGGTTCGGGGGTGCCGGACTCCACGGCGACGGCCAGGGACCAGTCGGCCCACAGCTCGCGGGCGTCGCGCCCCACGGCGGTGAACAGCGGGTCCAGGTACACGCCCCGGCCGCCGGCCAATGGGAGGTCCAGCGAGCCCCAGGACACCTCGAACCCAGACTCCGTGATCTCCACGCGCGAGGTGGTCGTGGTGCCGCCCAGGGTCCCGAGCAGCAGCGACGCGCCGTCGGGGGCACCGTACGACGCAGCCCATGCTGCCCGTACCGGGGCCTCCGCGGGACCCCGCCCCACCTCCGCGGCCTCCACGAGCCCCCACCCCACGCGCCCGTCGTCCCCTTCCAGCGCGAAGGAGCCCGTGGCGATCACGCTGTCCAGTACTGCGTCTCCGACGGCCTCGACGTACGGTACGACCCGGGCGCCGTCCGAGAAGAGGGTCACGGTGAACGTCCCGTCGCCGACGGGGGCGAAGCCGTCGACCCGCAGGGTTCCACAGCCGGGCTGCTCCACCGCGAGCGTGGTCCCCGTAGCGAACGATACGTGGGAGAGCCCTTCACACGGCCCGCTCGGGGCGGGGCGAGGCTCCGGGGGGCGGCAGGCCAGCAGCAGCGACCACGTCATCGGCGGTCATTGTAGCCCGGCGCTCCGCCACGGTATGCGTAGGCGCGGTGCCCGCTCCACGATAAGGGCGGCCACGGAGTTGAGGAGGAAGCATGTGGCGTGCAACCCCCGAATCGCCCAAGCTGTTCGAGAGCGACGTGTTGGACGCGGGGACGCGCGTCCCCTGGTTCGCGGTGCCCGCAGTGCACGTCCCGCTCGTCCTGGCCCTGGGCGGCTGGTCGTGGTCGTCGGGCGTGTCTGCCGGACTCCTGGCGCTACAGGTCGCGCTCGGCTGGGTGGCCTGGACGCTGCTCGAGTACTGGTTGCACCGGACGGTGTTCCACTGGGTGCCGGCGGCCTCGTGGGGCCCCCGCTTCCACTTCATCGTGCACGGGGTTCACCACGACTGGTTCCGGGACCACCTGCGACTCGTGATGCCCCCCTGGGTGTCGCTGGGCCTCGCGGCAGTCGTGTGGACCCTGTTGTGGCTGGCCTCGGTGGCCCTCGAACCTGCGCTCGATCCGCGCTGGACGTACGGCTTCTTCGCCGGGATCGTGTTCGGCTACCTCGTCTACGACCTCACCCACTACTACCTGCACCACGGCAAGCCGCGGACGCGCGTGGGGCTGGCGTTGCGCGCCCACCACAACAAGCACCACCACAACAAGCAGTACCAGGACAAGAAGTTCGGGGTCTCCACCACCTTGTGGGACCACGTCTTCGGCACGTACTGAGCTGCCTGCGCCGCCGCTGCGCGTCACCGGAGGCGGCGCTCAGAACGTGGGGCACTGCAGGCTGGACGCGTAGTTCGAGTGGTTGGCGTTGGCCTTTCCGCGACCGAACTCTGCGCCACCGGTGAAGAAGAACGTCGCGTCGCCGCCGACCCGGGACAGCTGGTACGACTCGTTGTAGCTGGCGTCCACGAAGTCCATGAAGTTCTCGCCCGCGCCGTTCACGATGTCGCCGCAGGTGGTCGCAGCCGAGTCGACGACCGCCGCGATGTCGAGGATCAGGTCGTCTCCTGCTCCGGGGGTCGCCGTTCCGTCGAGCCGCCACACCACCTGGCAGTCGTGCCCGCCGAGCTCCACCCAGCGGGGGTTGGCGTACAGGAGCCAGGTCTCCTGCCCCCGCACGTTCCCGCAGTCGTCGTAGTGGAACTCCCCCACGAAGTACGCGCTCGCGACCGCGAGGGCGGGGTTGTAGTACTGGGCGTCCTCACACGCATGTTCGTTGCCTTCGATGGGCGCGAACGGGTCCGGGAGGTCGTAGGGCTCGGACACCGCGCAGTCGAACGTGTACGAGGTGTCGTCGTCGTCATCGTCGTCGTCGTCGCCCACCGCGTCCTTGTCGTTGCGGTTGCAGGCCACCAGCACCGCGAGGGTCCAGCCGAGGACTCGACGCATTCCGCCTCCCGCGGCAGCGTACCCTGGATCCGCGGCGACCCGCTGGGACCGTTAGTCGGGGCGCGGAGGATCCGCCATGGCCGACAACGTGTTCCAGGAGAGCGCCGGCACCGACCCGGACGCTGGGCTCCCGAACGTCCTCGACCTCGTGGCCACCACGGTCGCCGAGGTGCAGAAGGACCCGATGGGCTTCATCGTCGGCGGGCTGATCCCCGGCCTGTCGATCATCGGCCTGACGTTCGTCGCCGTGTTCGGGGTGTACGGGATCGGGTTCCTCGGCGCGCTGCCCGGGATCATGGCGGACGACGAAGACCTGGCAGCCCTCGGCGGCGTTTCCGCGCTGCTGCTGGCGATGATGCTGCTGATCCTGGTGATCGTCGCGGTGACGACCCCGATCTGGGCGAGCATGTACCGCGCCGTGTGGGCGCTCCTCGTCCGCGGCGAGAAGCTCACGATCGGCGCCCCGTTCTCGACGATCGGCCAGGATCTGGTGCCGCTGCTCACGTACACGCTGTTGTCCGCTGCCATCGTGAGCGCAGGGGTGGTGTTCTGCTACCTCCCCGGGATCCTGGCCCAGGGGATGTTGATGTTCGCGTGGCCGGCGATCGTGGTCCACCGGATGCCGGTGGGCCGCGCGATCCAGTGGTCCGTGTCACACGCGATGACGCACCCCGGTTGGCACCTCGGCCTGTGGGCCGTGAGCTTCGCGATGAGCCTCGTGCTGCCGTACTTCCCGATCGTCGGGTACATGCTGCTGTTCACGATCCACCCGCTGTTCGTGCTCCTGGCGTACCGGGCCTGCGCCGGCGACGGTGAACACCACCGCGAGGCCGAGGCCTTCTGACGGGCGTCAGTACCGGAGCGTGGCGCGGCCGGTCGCGAGATCGAGCCCGCGCAGGGCGTGCGCGCTGTCTCCGAGCAGGTCCAGGTACAGCTGCTCGGGCCCGCGCGGCACCTTCGCCCAGGCGGGGTCGGTGCGCATCGTGGGGAGCGCCGACAACGCGCCCGACTGCTCGAGCGCGTCCACGGTGCGGATCAGCTCCGCGACCACGCGCTTCGTGGCCGCGAGGTCGTCGGGGCCAGCCGGGCACACCTGCATCGCGAGGATCTTGTGTGTGGCCTCGAGCCAGTGGCCGAGGAACTTGAGGCGCTGGGTCAGCAACAGCGCGGTCATGCCCGGGTCGAGTTGCCCCGACGCGAGCGCCGGGTCGATCGCCTGGAGCTCGACGTCGATCCGGTAGCGCCACAGGTCCCGCTGGCGACAGACCCGCTCGCGGTCGGCCGGGGCGCCGTACCCGCGTCCCACCGCGTACGAGGCCCCCATCAACAGGTGGGAGCCCCCGCAGGTGTACGAGAAGATCCCCACCCGGTTGTCCTTCTGGGCGACGACTCCCTTCGCCTGCGCCGCTGCCAGCGACCTCGTCTCGAGCTCCAGCTGATCCACCACCGCACTGGTGAAGGCGTCGAGGGTCATGTCGCGACCGCCAGCCGCCTTCCACTCGAGGTCTGGTGGAGCCCACGCGGCCAGCCCCTGCAGGGCCCACGGGGTGTCGTTCCACCCAGCGCCGTCGAAGCCCGTGACCGTGCCCTTCACCCAGGCCCGCTGCAGGCTGTTGCGGTACAACGCAGACACCTGGAACAGGCGGCCGTCCGCCACGCGCACCTGGCGGCCCGGGGGCACGCCGCCCTCGGTGAGCGCCTTGAGAACCAGATCGGTGTGGGGCTCGATCCGCGTCGCTCCCCGCTTCGCCGGGAACGTGAGGAGGTCCTCCCGGCCGACGTGGTGGACCTCGGCGTAGTGGCTGAACAGCCAGTCGACCGCGTCCTCTCCGTTCGACAGCTTCTCCTCGGGGCCGAGCGCGAGCATGGCGTGGACGATGGCCCAGGGGTTCTCGGGGTCGCGCGCGTAGCCACGGACGACGCCGAGCAACCGCTCCCGCGTCCGGTCGACGGCCGGGTCGGCGCGAACCACGCTCGGGCTCGTGCCTTCGATGCCGGGCATCCGGAAGGCGACGGTGGGCGCGATGTCCTCGGGGGGCGGGGGCAGCGGCCGGGTCACGGGGCTGGGCGCGGTGACGGGCGCGGGGGTGGGGGTGGGCTCCGGCGTGGCCGGTGAACAAGCCCAAGCCACCAGCGACGCGCCCGCGACGAGCGACCCCGCCAGCGAGGCCCCGCGACGCGGACTCACTCGGAGATCTCCAGGTTGCCCGTCCCCGACTTCCCGGACGCGACCTGCTCGAGCACCTCGAGCGCGTCGACGTGGATCAGGCGGTCCTCGTCGGTCACGAACACGTGGTCGTCCCACACGGCGATGCGCGGGTTCTGGAGCGAGTAGTCGGCGATGGGGATCCGGAAGTCGACCTTGCCGGGCTTCTTGAACTTCACGGCTTCGCCCGTATCGAGGACCGCCCACAGCTTGCCGTCGCCGTCGAGCGTGACCGCCCAGTTCTCGTACCCGGTCCCGAGCGTGTCCCCGAGCAGCTCACCGAACCGGAACCCGTCCGTCGAGTACAGGATCAGCCGACCCTCGTACACGAGGCCGAGCTTCCCGTTGGAGAACAGGACGGCCGAGGTCGGCGCGCCTTCCTTGAGCTCGAACCGGACCGGCTCGGCTTCGGGGTCCTTTCGGGAGACCACCCACCCCTCGTTCCCGAAGATCGCGACCACCTGCTTGCCGTTCGTGGCGACGTGGATCTCGCCGGCGCCAGCGCCACCCTCGGCGCCGAGCTTCAGGACGCGGGTCACGCCGCCGTCGGGGCCGATCTCGGTGAGCCGGGCCTTGGCGTCGAGGACGTAGATCGTGTCGCCGTCCTTGCCGTAGGCCACCGCGAGGTCGGCCGGGTTCACGAACTCACCGGTGCCGTCGCCGGGGCGAGCGCCCGCCGCGTACGCGTCGCGGGAGCCGTAGAACCAGACCTCGGCCACGTCGGGCTCCTTGGCCCCCCACACCTTCCCGACCACGCCCGTGTCCATGCCGAACTGCTGAACGCGGTGGTTCCCGCTGTCGGCGACGTACACGTTTCCGAAGGCGTCGCCGACCACGTCGAGCGGCGCGCCGAACGACCGGAGCTGGCCCTTCGCGATCCCTTCCTGGCCCCAGGCCGGGACGTTGCGGATGTTGGCTGCGCCGAGCTCCGTGTAGGCATCGAACAGGCGCGCCCGCCGGGAGAGATCCTTCGCCAGGTCGCCCACGAGCCGGATGGCCGCGCGCTCGATGGCGGGGATGGCGTTCGCGTCCTTGAGCTTGAGCAACGCCTCGATCGAGGTCTTGTCGGGCTGCAGCGCCGCGAGGCGGAAGCCCATCGGGAGCTTCGCGACCCGGTCCCGCAGGTAGGGCGCGCCGTCCGCCGCCCAGTCCGCGAGCATCCCGAAGCTGTCCCGATCGCCGAACTCGGCGGCCTTGACCTTCTCGAACAGAGCCACCGCCTGCTCGCGGTGCGCCACGGCTGCGGCCTGCCCCTCCTCGGACTGCAGCCAGGCCACCGCATCCGTCACGGGGGCCGGACGATCCCCGGCGAGCAGGTTGATGGCGACCTCGGCGAGGCGGGTCTCGCTGTAGAGGCCCCCCGAGAACACCTCGTCGACCGTGATCCGCAGCGCAGTGGCGCCTGGGACGGTGACCATCACGTCGTGCCGGAGGGGCCCGGACTCTCCGGGATCGAGCAGGCGCTCCTGCTTGACGACGGGCTCGGCGCCAGGGACCGTGAACGTGAGGGTGACGAGCTTCGGCCGTCCGAACTCCCGGATCTCCCGGTCGGCGCCCCCGAGCCACCCCGCGAAGAGCGAGATGGAGCCCACGTCGATGGGCTTGTCGAAGGTGAGCTCGATCCAGCTCCCGGCGCCGTCGTCCGGCGCGCCTTCGGCCCAGCCCGTGGACAACAGGCCGTCGAAGGCCAGCGCCGCCGCTGCCTTCTTGCCGTCCGTCACCTGTTCGGAGCTGGCCCGCGCCCCCACCACCGGCCTGGCCGCGAACGCGGAGCCGGGGAGCGAGAGGGCGAGCGAGAGCGTCGCGACCGCGGAGACCGCGGCGAGGCCGTTACGTACCGTCTGCGGGAACAACAGGCGTCCCTCCCCCGATGCACTTCTTCCACGCCCCGTAGCACTCGGCGGGAATCGCCGCGTCGAGGTCTTCTCCGCTCTCGGGGCAGT
>JBIKWC010000387.1:0-5992 GCA_044356535.1 Myxococcota bacterium | reverse complement strand
TGAGCGACCCGCCCGACGTGGTCTTGCACAACTTCCGGCCAGCGGCGGCGGACCGGTTGGGGCTCCTGGAGCACGAGCTCCGCACGGTGGTGCCGGACGTGGTGCTGACGGTGGTGTCCGCCTACGGTCCACGCGGTCCGTGGAGCGGCCGGCCGGGCTGGGAGCAGACGGCCCAGGCCGTGGTGGGGACCCAGCTGGAGTACGGCGGGGGCCCGGTCCCCGAGCTGGTGCCGCTGCCGGCCACCGATCTGGCGACGGGCCTGTTCGCGGCCCTCGGGACGGTGGCGGCGCTCCGGGGGCGGGCGCGCGGAGACAGCGCTCCGCGCGTGGACGTCTCGCTGACGGGCGCGCAGATCCAGCTCCGCGACGGCGCTCCGAGCCCGGTCCCCCTGGGGGCGGCGCCGGGGTTGGCAGCGCGGCTGGCGCAGGTTCCGGACCTCGTCGTGCGTTCGGAGCGAGAAGGCTTGGGCGCGGTCACGGAGCTGGCGCTGCCCTGGCGGATGGAGGGCGCTGCGCGGACCCTGCCGGGACCCGGTGCGGTCGAGGGCGCGCCGGGAGCGCGGTCGCGGTTGCGCGTGTGGGGCTCGACGGCGCGGTGGGCGACCCTCCTGGCGGCGAGCCGCTTGCGACGCTGACGTCACCCCGCGAGGTGGAGCGCCGCGACCTCCCGCCGGGTGGGGGCGCCGAAGCGGAACGGAAGGGCGCCGCTGCCCACGCCTGCGTTCACGTACACACCACCCTCCGGCGTCTCGTGCCAACCCGCGAGCCAGCGTTGCCCAGCGAGCGCGTGCAACCCCGTGGAGAGCGGGGGCAGGTGCACCTGGCCGCCGTGGGTGTGCCCCGACAACACCACCTTCACGCCGCGCTGCCACAGGAGCGGGGCGGCGCCCGGGTCGTGGGCGAGCCCCAGCGTCGGCACCCCCGCCGGCAGGTCGCGCACGGCGCGGTCCGGCGCGGCGTGTCCGGTGAGGCGGTCGTCGAGGCCCACCACCCACAGCCCCGCCACCTCGACCCACCGGTTCTCGAGGACCTCGATCCCTGCGGCCTCCAGCGCCCGGGTCACCAGGCCGGCGCCCACGAAGTGGTCGTGGTTGCCGAGCACGGCCACCACCCGTCCCCGCAGGCCGCGGAGCGTGGACGTCACGCGGTCCAGGTGCCGCGCCCGCCGCGCCACGAAGTCTCCGGTCAACACCACGAGGTCGGGCACCTCGGCGACCGCGAGCTCGACCGCGCGCTCCAGCACCCCCTGCGGCGTCACCAGGCCGAAGTGCAGGTCGGAGAGGTGCACCACGCGGTGCGGGCGGGCGAGCCCCGGGATGCGGAGCGGAACGCGGCGAACGACCGGGTGAGACCACATCGCGCTCCGTACCCCGAGGGGCGTGGACACGAGGTGAGTGCGGGATAGATCCGGGGCGGGCAGTTCAGCCCGCATCCCCGGAGCACGCCGTGACGGCGCCTCCGCGGTCGAGGAACATCATGGACGAAGGTCAGTTCTCCCCCGATGCTCGGGAGGGGGGGCCCGACGAGGGCAAGGTCCGGTTGGCGAAGCTGTTGGCGGAGCGCGGCGTCGCCTCGCGGCGCGAAGCCGAGCGCCTGATCGCGGAGGGCGAGGTCACCGTCAACGGCTCGGTGGCCAGCGGCGTGGTGCTCGTCGACCCCGAAGTGGACCACGTCCGCGTCAGCAACCGCCCGCTGCCGCGCAAGCCCGACCCCCGCTACTACCTCATGTACAAGCCCAAGGGCTGCATCACCTCCCGCGACGACCCCGACGAGCGCCCGTCCGTGTACGACGTGCTGGGTGACGTGGGCACCAAGGTCGAGGCCGTGGGTCGGCTCGACTTCGACACCGAGGGCGCGCTCCTCCTCACGAACGACGGCGAGCTCGCCAACGCGCTCACGCACCCCAAGAACCGGGTGCCCAAGCGGTACCTCGCGAAGGTCTACCGCACGCCCGACGAGCGCGATCTCGCGGCGATCGAGGCCGGGATCTTCCTGGAAGACGGCAAGACGCTGCCGGCCAAGGCCCGCGTCCTCGAGGGCACGGACAAAGGCAACGCGTGGATCGAGGTGACCGTCACCGAAGGCCGCAACCGGCTGGTCCGTCGCATGCTCGGCAAGCTCGGCCACCCGGTGTCCAAGCTCCGCCGCGAGAGCTTCGCCACGATCTCCATCCGCGGCATGGAGCGGGGCGACGTCCGCCCGTTGACGGGCGAGGAGATCACCCGCCTGCGCGAGCTCGCGGACGGTGTCCGCCCCATGAACGCGGGCCGCAAACGCGGCGCCGGGTTCGCCAAAGCCAAGCCGAAGAAGGCTCGCCACGGAGGGCAGGGGAAGTCCGCCGACAAGAAGCCACGCCCCTCGCGCGGGGGCCGCTGATCAGCGTCTGCGGCTTGACGGGTCTTCGGCTCGCGTTATCTGTTGTGCGTCTGGCGCGGGGTGGAGCAGCCAGGTAGCTCGTCGGGCTCATAACCCGAAGGTCGTAGGTTCAAATCCTGCCCCCGCAACTCTTCTGAAGGCCCGCCGGTATCCTCATCCGGCGGGCCTTCATCGTTTCTGGCTCACGCCCCCGCGGTGAGGCGGTCCCGGAGCAGCTCGGCGAGCTCCTGGTACTGCTCGGCCGCGCGGCAGGTCGGCCGGTGGTGGAACACGTCCTGCCCGGCGAGCTGCGCCTGGGCCAGGGCGGCGTCCACGTGGACCCGCACCGGCAGCAGCAGGTCGGCCATCGTGCGGCCGATCGCTTCGAGCACGGCCTCGTTGGTGCGGGTGTTGCGGCCGTCGAACCGCGTGAGCACCACGCCGCAGACCTCGAGCTGGTCGTTGAGCTGGTCGTGCACGTCGTTGACGGCGTCGAACAGGCCGTTGATGCCCGCCAGGCCGAGGGGGGAGGGCTCCGCCGGGATCAGCACCCGATCGGCGGCGACGAGGGCGTTGATCGTGAGGAGGCCGAGGTTCGGAGGGCAGTCGAGGACGATGGCGTCGAACCGGGTGCGGGCCTCGTCGAGGGCCTTCTTCAGCACCAGCTCCTTGGCGATGCGGCCGGCCATGCGCTCCTCGATGGCGAGGAGGCCCGGATCGGCGCGGGTGACCCACAACCCGTCGATCGCGGTGGCGGCGGCGACCTCCGACACGGCCACACCCGAGCGCTCGCCCAGGACCCGCGACAGGGGACCTCCCGCCTCCGTGATCAGGCTGCGGATCGCGAGGTCCACGTGCCCCTGCGGGTCGAGGTCCACCAGCAGCACCTTCATCCCGTGGAAGCGCGCCCACGCCGCCGCCAGCGACACGGCGGTGGTGGTCTTGCCCACGCCGCCCTTCTGCGCGGCCACGGCGAGGACGAACCCCCGGCGACCCGGCTCGGGCGTCGGCGCGCTGCCGGTCGGGGTGACGGAACGGGGGGTGCTGGCGAACATGGGGAGCCTCCACCGGGATCGTTCCCCGGTAGGCTTGTCATGTCAACCGTTAACCATAGAATTCACATCAACAGTTCGTCGTGGTAGCTGGGGCCCAGGAGCCTCCGTGACCGATCCCGAACGCCGCGCCCTCGAGGCGCTCGACTCCCCTGCACGCATCCAGGCGTTCCTGGACGAGACGCCGTACAGCACCGATCCGTTCTACCGCTCGCCCGCCCGCGTGCTCCGGGATCGGCGGGCGCACTGCGTCGACGGCGCGCTGTTCGCGGCCTCCGCCCTGCGCCGGCTCGGTCTGGGGGCCCGGATCGTGGACCTGCAGGCCGTGCGCGACGACGACCACGTGATCGCGGTCTTCCAGGTCGACGGTCACTGGGGCGCCGTGGCCAAGTCGAACACCGTGGGCCTGCGGTTCCGCGAGCCGGTGTACCGCACGCTGCGGGAGCTCGCGATGTCGTACTTCGAGGTGTACTTCAACCTCGAGTCGGAGAAGTCGCTGCGCGCGTACTCCGCGCCCGTGGACCTCGCTGCCTACGACGCCCTCGGCTGGGAGACCGACGACACGCACCTCGAGACCGTGGTGGTGGCCCGGCTGTACGCCGTCCGGCACTGGCCCCTCCTCACGCGGGCGATGGAGGCCCGGCTCGAGCCCGTCGATCGCAAGACGTTCGACGGGAACCTGCTGGGCGCCGATTGGGACGGCCTGTGGAAGAACGCCTGACCCCAGCGCTGCAGCGCCTCCGGTGGTGGACGCCGGAGGGGGAGGATAGTCGCGCGGCCGGAGAGCGGAATCATGGACCTCGTCCTCGACTTCGAACGCCCCATCGTCGAGCTGAACCGCCGCATCGACCAGCTCCGTGAGCTGCAGGCCCAGAACGGCGTGGACCTGTCGGCCTCCATCGGTCAGCTCGAGGTCCAGGCGGTCCGGCTGCAGGAGAACATCTTCGGCCGTCTCACGCCCTGGCAGCGCACCCAGCTGGCCCGCCACCCGAGCCGCCCGTACCTCACCGACTACCTCGAGGGGAACTTCACGGAGTTCACCGAGCTCAAGGGCGACCGCTGTGGGTACGACGACCACGCCATCATCGGGGGCACCGCTCGGTTCAAGGTGCTCGGCGGCACCCCGGACGGCGACGACGGCCTCGGCGGCGAGCCCGTGTTGGTGGTGGGCCACCAGAAGGGTCGGAACACGAAGGAGAACCTGTACCGGAACTTCGGCATGGCGCGGCCCGACGGCTACCGCAAGGCGCTCCGCCTGTTCAAGCTCGCCGAGCGGTTCCACCTGCCCATCGTCACGTTCATCGACACCTCGGGCGCGTACCCCGGGCTCGACGCCGAGGAGCGCGGCCAGGCCGAAGCGATCGCGCGGAACATCATGGAGATGGCGCGGCTGAAGGTCCCGGTGGTCGCGGTGGTCTGTGGTGAAGGCGGCAGCGGCGGGGCCCTGGCGCTCGGCGTCGCGAACCGCGTGTTGATGCTCGACAACAGCGTGTACTCCGTCATCAGCCCCGAGGGCTGCGCCGCCATCCTGTGGCGGGACCGCGCGGAGGCCTCGCGTGCGGCGGAGGCGCTGCGGCTCACGGCCCAGGACTGCCTGCGGCTGAACGTCGTCGACGAGGTCGTGCCCGAGAAGGCGGGGGGCGCCCATCGCAACCCCGTCGAGACGGTCACGTCGGTCGGCGCGGCCATCCGGCGGCACCTGATCTCGCTCCTCCACCTCGATCCCCAGCAGCTGACGAACGACCGCTACGAGCGCTTCCGCCGGCTGGGCGCACTCCAGGTCGAGTCCACGTGAGCTCGGTGGGCCGACGGGGGCTGTGTATCGCCGTCGACGGCCCGGGTTCCTCTGGGAAGGGGACGGTCGCCCGGGGCGTAGCGCGCGCGCTCGGGTACCAGTACGTCGACACGGGCGCCATGTACCGCTCGGTGGCGCTGGTGGCCCGCCAACGCGGTGTCTCGTTCGACGACGCTCGCGCCCTCGCGCGCCTCGCGGAGAAGCTGTCGTTCGCGTTCTCCTGGGACGAGGATCTGCTGCGCGTCGTAGTCGACGGCCGCGACGTGACGCGCGCGATCCGGTCCGACGACATCGGGCTCGGCGCCTCCTACGTTTCGCGCCACCCGGAGGTGCGGGCTGCGTTGCTGGGGCTGCAGCGCGCGCTCGGAGCCGGTGGTGGCGTGGTGATGGACGGCCGGGACATCGGCACGGTGGTGTTGCCCGACGCCGACCTCAAGGTGTTCCTGGACGCGTCCCTCGAGGAGCGCGCCCGCCGCCGCCACGACGAGCTCATCCGCCGCGGGGAGGGGGTGCACCTCGGCGAGGTGCGCGAAGCCCTCGAACACCGGGACCGGCAGGATCGCGAGCGCCCGGTGGCGCCGCTCGTGGCTGCCGCGGACGCCGTGATCCTCGACACCACCGACCTCCCCGTCCACGCCGCGATCGAGCAGCTCCTCGACCTCGTCCAGGGCCGCGCCGACGACTCCGGCTGAGGTGGCCACGGAGCGTTGACGGGACCCTGGCGCGCAGATACCTGGGAGACCCCGCGCCCTGCGTGGGGAGCCGACCGCCACCCAACCGGCGGCCGACC
>JBIKWC010000461.1:0-3939 GCA_044356535.1 Myxococcota bacterium | reverse complement strand
GGGGAACGTCTCACCCTTCCGGCCCACCGGCCGATGCCCCCGGACCCTCCGGGGCCAACGAGTTGCAACCGAATGTTCGACGAAACCACGCTCGACCTCCCCCTCAGCCAGCTCTCCGACGATCAGTTCTCCACCTTCTACAAGGACTTCATGGGGGAGAAGGGGGTCCGCGAGAAGTCGGTCGTCAAGGGCCGCGTGATCGGCATCTCCGACGAGTGGGTCACGGTCGACATCGCCTACAAGGCGGAAGGTCAGATCCCGGTCGCCGAGTTCAAGTCGCCCGAGGGCGAGATCACCATCAAGGTCGGCGACGAGGTCGACGTCTACCTCGACGCGATGGAAGAAGAAGACGGCACGCTCCTCCTCTCGAAGGAGAAGGCCGACATGATGCGCGCCTGGGACCAGATCGCCAAGGCGGTCGAGGCCGATCAGGTCGTGCACGGCACCGTCATCGCCCGGGTCAAGGGCGGACTGCAGGTCGACATCGGCGTCAAGGCGTTCCTGCCCGGCTCGCAGGTCGACCTCCGCCCGGTCAAGAACCTCGACAAGCTCATCAACGAGCAGTTCGACTTCAAGATCATCAAGTTCAACAAGAAGCGCGGCAACATCGTGTTGTCCCGCCGCGTCCTGCTCGAGCAGGAGCGCGAGTCGAAGCGCGACGAGACGATCCAGCGCCTGCAGATCGGCGCCATCATGAACGGCGTCGTCAAGAACATCACGGACTACGGCGCGTTCATCGACCTCGGCGGCATCGACGGCCTGCTGCACATCACCGACATGTCCTACGGCCGCCTCAACCACCCCTCGGAGATGTTCGAGGTCGGCGCGACGGTCGAGGTCAAGGTCCTCAAGTTCGACCCCGACACCCAGCGCGTGTCCCTCGGCTACAAGCAGATCCGCCCCGATCCGTGGGAGGAGGCCGAGTACAAGTACCCCGTGGGCGCCATCGTCCGCGGCAAGGTCGTCTCGATCCCCGACTACGGCGCGTTCGTCGAGCTGGAAGACGGCATCGAGGGCCTGGTCCACATCTCCGAGATGACCTGGAACAAGCGGGTCAAGCACCCGTCCAAGCTCGTCAACGTCGGCGACACCATCGAGGCCAAGGTCCTCGGGATGGACATCGAGAACAAGCGCATCAGCCTCGGCATGAAGCAGCTCGAGACGAACCCCTGGGATCTCGTCGAGCAGCAGTACCCGCTCGGCTCGCTCGTCAAGGGCAAGGTCCGGAACATCACCGACTTCGGCATCTTCGTCGGCATCGACGAGGGCATCGACGGCCTCGTCCACATCTCCGACCTGTCCTGGGGACAGCGCATCCGCCACCCCTCCGACAAGTACAAGAAGGGTGACGACGTGGAGGCCCGCGTCCTGTCCATCGACAAGGACCAGGAGCGCTTCTCCCTCGGCATCAAGCAGCTCACCGAGGACCCCTGGTACACCGTGCACAGCCGGTTCTTCCTGGGTCAGGTGATCGAGGGCCCGGTCGTCCACCGCGCTGACTTCGGCATCTTCGTCGAGATCGAAGAGGGCGTCGAGGGCCTGGTGCACCTGTCCGAGCTGTCCTCGGCCGACGGCGACAACTGGCAGGAAGCCTACCCGGACGGCAAGAAGGTCAAGGCCGAGATCATCCACATCGACAGCCACGACCGGAAGATCTCGCTGTCCGAGCGCGGCGCCATCGAGCGCTCCGCTGGGGACATCGAGGGCTACATGCAGAACCAGAGCGACGCCTCGGCTCGCCTCGGTGACGTGATGGGCGACCTCTCCCGGAAGCTCAAGTCGAAGTCGAAGCGCGAGAAAGACGCCACCGAGTGACCGTTCCGTCGCTCGAGTGACGAGCGGGGAGGGGCTCCGGTCCCTACCCGCGCTGGAGTTCCGATGCGGTGGGTGTGGGGTGGGCTCGTGACGGTGGCGGTGGCCGTCGTCGTCCTGTTCGCGGTGCAGAACAGCTCCCGCACCACACAGCTGTCGCTCGATCTGGGCTTCACGGCCTGGCAGCTGGAGCGCGCGGTCCCGATCCCCGCGCTGCTCGGCATCACGTTCCTGGGAGGTCTGGTGCTGGGTGCGGTCCCGATGTGGGTGCGATCGCTGCGCTCGGCCAGCCGCGTGCGCGAGCTCGAGTCGCAGCAGGCGCTCGGCCAGGCGCTTGGCAAAGACGACCCGCGCGCGCCGGGCGCCTGGTGAACCGGCCCCCCCGACCTCCTCCCCGGCCCCCCCGTCGGGACGACCGTGACCGTGACCGGGGCCGCGGCCCTGCACCGTCTTCGGGTCATCCGGGCGGTTACTCCGGCCGCCCCCGGGAGCCCGAGGGCCGCAAGACCCAGCAACCCGAGACCGCGAGCCCGGCCCGTGTGGCTGCGGCCCGCGCGCTGCTGGCGGTCGAGCAGGACGGCGTCCACCTCGAAGACGCCCTCGCCAGCGCGCTGCCCCCCCGCGAGGAGGCCGCGCAACCGCTCCGAGATCCGGGACGTGTAGCGGAGGACGGCGAAGCCGCGTTCGCCGATCGCGAGCTCGCCTGGTTCCTGGCCTACGGCGTCGAACGTCGCCGCGGCCACGTGGACGCCGCGCTCCGGGCCCACCTGACGCGCCCGATCGGCAGCCTCGAGCCCGAGGTCCGCGTCGCGCTGCGGCTCGGCGCCTACGAGGCGTTGTTCGCACGCACCCGCCCGCACGCCGTCGTCCACCAGGCGGTGGAGCTCGCCCGCACGCTGGGCGCAGGCCGTGCCCACGGCCTCGTCAACGCCGTCCTGCGGCGGGTCGCGCCCGTGGACCTCTCCCGGGTCGAACGCCTCGATCACCCCGCGTGGCTCGTGGCCCGCTGGGACGCCCGGTACGGCCGCGAGGCCACCGAGCGCTGGTGTGAAGCCAACAGCGAGGTCCCGCCGTTGTTCCTGGTGGGCGCGCCCGGCGGTGAGCCGCCCGCGGACGGCGTCCCCGCGACCGTGGCCGGCGCCGTGTTGCCGGACGTGTGGCGGGTTCCCGCGCAGGACCCGTCGCGTCGGGCAGACTTCGCCCGGTTCTGGGTCCAGGACGCCGCTGCCGTGGCGGTGGCCGATCTCGTCGCGCCCGTCGAAGGTGAGCGGGTGCTCGACGTGTGCGCCGCGCCCGGCGGCAAGACGCTCCGGCTCGTGTCCCGGGGCGCGAAGGTCGTCGCGACCGACCAGAACCCGGCCCGGCTGCGCCGCGTCGAAGACGGCCTGCGCCGCCTCGGGTGGAACGACCGCACCTCGACCCGGGTGGTGGACTGGATGGGCAAGGTGCCCGATCTCGGCGAGTTCGACGCCGTCCTGGTCGACGCGCCCTGCACGGGCCTCGGCACGGTGCGCCGCCACCCCGAGATCCGGTGGCGCCGCGCAGAGGGCGACCTCGCCCCCGCCGCCGAGGTGCAGCAGTGCATCCTCACAGCGGCCGCCCAGCGCGTGAAGTCAGGCGGCCGGCTCGTGTACGCCGTCTGTTCCCCGGAGCCCGAAGAAGGGGAGCAGGTGGTGGCCGCCTTCCTCGCGAAGCACCCGGACTTCCGGCTCGACACCACGTTGTCCACGGCGCCACCGCAGGACGGTGAGGACGCCCACTACGCCGCCCGGCTGCTCCGCCGCTGAACGTGGCCCGGGCGATGCTATCGTCGCTGCATGCTCCTGCCCCTGCTGCTGGCGTGTAGTCGCGAACGCGAGCCCTGGGTGTTGGTGCCCGGGTTCGAAGACCAGATCTCCGACGGGGTCGTGTGCGGCTACGGCCGGGTGAGCTGGTGGGGATACGGCCCTGGCGCGCACTTCGCCCTCACGTTGTCGGTCCCCGAGCCCGGGATCTGGTACGAGCTGGGTGGCGACGAGACCGAGGCCAGCCTCGAGGCGGTGACCGGCGAGAACCTGGCCATCGACTCGTACCCGTGCGACGACATCGTCTACACCCAGACCAAGGAGCACGACTACCACTACCGGG
>JBIKWC010000528.1:0-2838 GCA_044356535.1 Myxococcota bacterium | reverse complement strand
GACCTCCGGCGACCAGGTGGGGCCTTGTGGTGGCAGCGGGCTCCGCGGGCCCAGCGGGTGGCGATCGGACATCCCGGAGTGTACGCAACCGACCGCTCCGAGGATCAGCGCGCGTACACGTCGAGGGTGAAGGGGCCGCGGATCGGGTCGGTGCCCACGTAGGCGTTGTCGCCGTCGACCACCACGTAGATCGTCTCGCCCGC
The DNA here is from genome assembly GCA_044356535.1 of Myxococcota bacterium. Taxonomy (GTDB): domain Bacteria; phylum Myxococcota_A; class UBA796; order UBA796; genus JACKER01. Next base: position 2,635 of record JBIKWC010000528.1, on the reverse strand, counting down.
GACGAGGTCGGCCTCGAGCAGATCGTCGGGCAGGCACACGAGGTACGTCGGCGAACAGTCGTTCATCAACACCACGAGCACCGCCCACGACGCGGTCACCTCGAACACCCAGGTGCCGTCGTACGGCGCGGTGAACGCGTACACGAGGTCGGGCATGCCGCCGCCGTAGTAGCCGCACGGATCCTGGTCGTCGCCTGCGCCGGTCGTGTCGTCGTACACCGAGAACACCACGTCGTACGCGAAGTCCGCGCAGACGGGCAGCGTCGGGCCGGTGTGGCCTGCCCCGCCCGTGTGGGCGATCGCAGTGTGGCCGGCGAGGCCCGTGTGGCCCACGAGCGCCGTGTGGGTGTCCGCGTCGGTGTCCGAGTCGGTGTCGGTGTCGGTGTCCGAGTCGGTGTCCGTGTCCGAGTCCGCGGGCGACGCGGTGTGGTTCGCGAGGGTGGTCTTGTCACCGGCGCAGGCGAGCCAGCTCAGCCAGATCGACATGGGGTCACTCCGTTGGCTGGACCGCGCGCTCGGCGCGGTTCCAGGACAGGCCACTGAACAAGGGGATCGCGGCGAAGATGCCGACGAGCAGCCCGAGCACGAACATCGCGATGCCGATGACGAACAGGACGGCGCCGACCGCCACGGCCAGGAGCGGGATCCCGATCGCGAACAACAGCGCGCCCAGCAGGGCCGACCCGAAGCCGAGCGCCGCCAGGGTGCCCCAGACGAGCCACAACGTGGTGGTGTTCTTGAGGCGGGCCCCGGTGACCCGGCCCGTCCGGCCGTTCACGACGAGGAGCCAGCGTTGGCCGGCGCCGTCGTCGTAGCTCGTGGTCCAGACCGGCAGCAGCTGCCAGGTCCAGTGCAGGCCCGTCCAGGTCGCGGTCAGGGACAGGTCGCGCTGGTGCTCGGCCTGCGCGCCCCCCTGCGCGAGGGCCCCGGCGGCGGTGGTGAGGACCGGGACCGCCTGACTCCACGCTGCGTCGGGCGGCAGGGTGGGGAGGCGCACGACGGCGCCGTCGAGGTCGGTGGTCCGGAAGGCGCGCGCGTCGCTGCGATCCGTCTGCCCCACGCGCGCAGACCACGCTGCCTGCTCGGTGAGGGCCACCGCCGCCACGTCGTGCAGCCGGCGTTGGATCCGCCCCACCCGGGGCTCCCACCGGATGCGCGTGTCGACCTCCTCGAACGAGACCCAGCTCGTCCCGTCGTACCGCTCCTTGTTCGACTTCACCTGGTAGTCGAACCCGACCTCCAGGCTGAACACGCCGTTCACGTCGGCGTCGACCAGCCACTCGGGCCACCAGACGCGGCGGAGGTTCCGCCGCAGCGCTTCCGGGGACAGGTCCCCGCGGAGGAACCAGCCACCCTCCGCCACGTGTTCGGCGAGCGCGCGCAGCGCTGCGTCTTCGTCGAGCGTGAACGGGACGACGCGCTCGGGCAGGACCTCACCGCCCGCCCCCCCCACGAGCTCCACCCCGCTGGGCGCCAACGTGCCCCGCCCGCAGCTGGGGCACGGGCCGGACGCAGCGTCCGCCGGCACGAGGTGCGCGAGCTCGCACCGATCGCAGCGGGCGGGCACCACCGGGAGCGACGGGCCCGCCACCTGGCCCTCGTCGATCCATCGCCGGGTCACCTCGACCTGCATCAGGCGGCCTCGGCGTCGAGGGCCCGGTGCCACAGGCCCCAGCCCCAGTACAGCGCCCCGACGAACATCGCGAACCCCAGGATCATCACCACGATCCCGAGGCCCCCGACCAGGGTGAGCGGCACGCCCAGGCACACCCCCACGAAGAAGCTCGGGGTCGCCGCTGCCACGATCGCGGCGGAGATCTTCCACCACGCGACGGGCTTCTGGCCGGAGACCTCGCCGGTCTGGCCGTTCACCAGCACCTGGCAGGTGCGGTCCCCGTAGCGGTACGCCGCGACGTACATGGGCAGCAACACGTAGCGCCAGCGCTCGTCCTCGAAGTCCGCCACCATGGTGAAGCTGCGGACGTAGCCCGTCCGCGAGCGCGCGTTCGCGTAGTTGGTGTCGCGGCTGCGGTCGCGCATGCGGGTGCGACCCTGGTTCCACGCCTCCGGAAGGGCGAGGTCGTACGTCATCGCGCGCCAGCCCGCGAGGAACGAGGGCGCGTACTCCACCAGCGCGGACAGGTCGAACCCGAGGCGCTCGGCCAGCCGGGCCGAGATGCGCGTGGTCCCCGGGACGAGCTGCCCGGTGATCACGTCCTGGGCGGAGCCCCCCTCCCACCGGTACCGGATCTCGGTGCGCGTCTTGGACTTGCCGTTGGAGGTGTAGTGGACGGTGTGGGGGTAGCCGATCTCGGCGCGCCACACGCCGTCGATGCGGGCGTCGAACACCCAGAATGGTAGGTAGATCCCAGAGAAGCGCTCCACCTGCGCGAGCGGGGCGAGGTCGCTCGGGAACATCCAGCCCTCGCCGAGGTAGCGGGTGAGGTTGGCCTGGAGCTTGTCGGCGGGGACGCTGAACGGGATCAGGTACCGGGGGCGGATGCCCGACGTCGTGGCCGCCTGCACGTTCATCTGGTTGGACGCACAGAAGGGGCAGGTGGCGGTGATGCTGCCGGCCTCGACGGCCAGCACTGCGCCACACTGGCCGCAGGTGAGCTCGCGGCGCTCGACGCCG
>JBIKWC010000527.1:0-2849 GCA_044356535.1 Myxococcota bacterium | reverse complement strand
CAGGTCACCGAGGACCACTCGCTCATCGCGGAGAAGATCCGGCACGGGCTGCTCACCCCGGAGGAGGCGAAGAACCACCGGATGCGCAACGTGATCACCCGGTCGCTCGGCTACCAGGAGGACGTCGAGGTCGACCTCCAGGTCCGCGCGATCCGCCGCGGCGACACCTTCCTGCTCTGCTCCGACGGCCTGTCCGGTCCGGTCGCTCCGGAAGAGATGCGGGACGCGATCGGCTCGATGAGCCCGCAGGCTGCAGCGCGGCACCTGATCGCCCTCGCCTGCGAACGCGGCGGCGAAGACAACATCACGACCGTCATCTGCCGGGTGGAGGAGGTGCCGTGACCCCCGCGGGGGACTCACCCGAGCCGGAGCCGCTCGCCGAGATCCCCCCGCCGCGTCCCGTCGAAGGGATGCCGCCCGCCCGCGATCCGCGCATGAACCGACCGCCGCCCCCCCGCCGGCTTCGGACGGACTGGCACGTGTTGCTGGTCCCCCAGGCTGCTGGGGCAGAGGTCCGACGGGTGAGGCTGAGCGCCCGGGAGCTCACCGCGTGGCGCCTCCTGGCGTCCGGCGCGATGGTCGCACTGCTCCTCGGCGTGATCGTGCTCGGCTACGCCTGGCCGCGCTCCCAGGCCTATGGCGGCCTGGTGCAGGAGAACCTCGAGCTCAAGGAGCACCTGGACGCGATCGACGAGAAGATGGGCGAGGTCGACCGGATCCTGCTGCGCCTCCGGGTGTACGACGCGCAGCTCGACTCGATGGCCGCTCCGCTCGGTGACCACGGCGGACCGATCCCCACGGAGGTGCTGGCCAACCACCCACCACCCGACCTGCCACCCGGCGAGGACCTGGAGGCGCTCCTGTCGGAGCTCCCGCTGGACGGAGAGCCGGCTCCAGGCGACGCCGTCGTGTTCGGGGAGGAGCCCAGCAGCCGCTCCGCGAGCGACTGGGCCTCCGACATCGAAGCGCGGCTCGCCCGGTTCCTCGAGGTGATGGTGGTGGTCGAGCCGGACGTGAACCGCCTGCTCGGAGATCTCGAGTCCGCCCGGTCTCTCCAGCAGGCGATGCCCCACGTCTGGCCAGCAGAGGGGCTGCTCACCTCCGGGTACGGCTTCCGGCGCAACCCGTTCGGGGGCCGCGGCTGGCGGCACCACTCGGGGATCGACATCGGCGGGCAGCGCGGGTACGCGATCTACGCCGCCGCGGACGGAGTGGTCACGTCTGCGGACTGGAACGGAGGGCTCGGCAAGGCGATCCTCCTGGACCACGGCTACGGCCTCACCACCGTGTACGGGCACATGAGCCGGCTCCTGGTGGTCGCCGGGGATCACGTGACGGCGGGCCAGCGGATCGGGTTGATGGGGACGACGGGCCACTCGACGGGTCCCCACTTGCACTTCGAGGTGCACGTCGACGGCCACCCGACCGACCCGTTCGACTATGTGCGGGTTCCACCCGAGACACTGGTCCCGGGCATCACGCCGCCGCAGCTGCTCAAGCGGTTCGGACTCTCCGCGAACTGATCCTCGCTGCGCGAGGGCGGGCCTTGGCAGTCGCCGCCGGGCGATTATCTTGCGCGGTCGGCCCCCTGCCCGGAAGTGCCATGCTCTCAGTCCTGACCAGTGCAGCGAAGCGGATCTTCGGCGACGCCAACGAGCGCGAGCTCAAGCGCGTCCAGCCGTTGGTGAACCGCATCAACGAGCTGGAACCCGAGTTCAGGAAGCTCACCGACGACGAGCTCCGCGGCAAGACCCCGGCGTTCAAGGAGCGGCTCGCGAAGGGCCAGACCCTCGACGACATCCTGCCCGAGGCCTTCGCCACGGTCCGCGAGGCGAGCCAGCGCCGGATGGGCATGCGCCACTACGACTGCCAGATGATCGGCGGGATGGTGCTGCACCAGGGCAAGATCGCCGAGATGAAGACGGGCGAGGGCAAGACCCTCGTCGCCACGTGTCCCGTGTACCTGAACGCGCTGGCGGGGCAGGGCGTTCACGTCGTCACCGTCAACGACTACCTCGCCCAGCGCGACGCCGAATGGATGAAGCGCGTCTACGAGTTCCTCGGCCTGTCGGTCGGCGTGATCCTGCAGAACGAGCGCAACGACGCCGTGAAGCGGCACGCCTACCAGGCGGACATCACCTACGGGACGAACAACGAGTTCGGGTTCGACTACCTGCGCGACAACATGAAGTTCCGCTACGAGGACATGGTCCAGCGCGGGCATTTCTTCGGCATCGTCGACGAGGTCGACAGCATCCTGATCGACGAGGCGCGTACCCCGCTCATCATCAGCGGCCCGATGAACGCCTCGACCGACATGTACGCGATCATCGACTCGGTCATCCCGCTGCTGCAGCGCGAGAAGGACTTCGCGGTCGACGAGAAGGCGAAGAGCGTCAACCTCACCGACGACGGCATCACGAAGATCGAGGAGAAGCTCGGCGTCGACAACCTGTACGACCCCCGGAACATGGAGGTCCTGCACCACGTCAACCAGTCCCTCAAGGCGCACTACCTGTTCAAGCGCGACCGCGACTACGTCGTGCGCAACGGCGAGGTCGTGATCGTCGACGAGTTCACCGGTCGCCTGATGACCGGCCGGCGCTGGTCGGACGGGCTGCACCAGGCGGTCGAGGCCAAGGAGAAGGTGGAGGTCCAGCAGGAGAGCCAGACCTACGCCACGATCACGTTCCAGAACCTCTTCCGCATGTACAAGAAGCTCTGCGGCATGACGGGAACGGCGTCGACCGAGGCGGCAGAGTTCGCAGCGATCTACAACCTCGACACCATCGTCATCCCCACGAACCGCCCCGTCGCGCGCCTCGACTTCGAGGACGTCATCTACAAGA
>JBIKWC010000266.1:0-10002 GCA_044356535.1 Myxococcota bacterium | reverse complement strand
GCTGAATCGGGTTCTCGCGGACGCAGTGCGCGGCGAGTATCTGATGACCTTCGTCGCAGCTCGATTCCACTTCGACAAGAACGTCCTGAGCATCGCGAACGCCGGTCACCGCGCCGTGTGGCACTGGCGGAAGGGAAAGCTCCGGATCATCACCGGAAACGGAGACCCGCCCCTCGGCGCTCGGCCTGTGCACCGCTTCGACGAGCAATACATCGAGCTCGTGCCGGGCGACCTCGTGTTCTTGTTCACCGACGGCATCCCAGAATGTGTCGACGCGCAGGATCGCGCCTTCGGGGAGCGAGCGCTGCGCGAGGTCGTGTCGACGTGTGCCGAACGGGGCGCCGAGGCTGTGCGTGACGGCGTTCGGGAGGCGGTCACCGCGCATCGAGGCGACCGGCCCGCCATGGACGATCTGACCCTGGTCTGTTTGGAATTCTCCACCTAGCCCCTTTCCTACGGAGACCGACATGTGGATACTCTTGGCTGCTGCGGCGAGCGCAGACGATTCCCCGCGGGCTGCGGCGCAGACCGATTGGATGCCGGGCGCGGAGCCAGCTCGGAGGGCCCGTGCCTGGGAGCTCGCACCACCGATCTCGGAGACCACCGGGAAGCCGACGGCGCCTCGTTCACCCAAGTTGGCCCTCGCTGGGCTCGGCGCCGGCGTGGTCTCCGCCGGACTGCTGGGCGGCGCGTCGGTGCTGCGAGCCAACTACCTCGACACGCCCAAGGGGCAGGCCGAGCGGTCGACCTACAACGCGAACCGGGTGCTCGGGCACGCGGGCTACGCCTTCGCCGTGGCCGGCGGGGCGCTCGTGCTCGGCTCGGTGTCGCTCGGGGAGTGGCGATGACGGCACGCAGCTGCGGGCTCCCTTTGGGGGCAGCGATCCTGCTGGCGGGGTGTGTGCTGATCGAGCCAGGCGAGATCCGGCACCCGATCGAGACGGGACTGGTGCCGACGGACGCCGACACCGACACCGACACCGACGCCGACACCGACGCCGACACCGACGCCGACACCGACACCGACACCGACACCGACACCGGTCCCGCAGGGCCACTGTGTCCCGATGCCGGAATGACCGCGCTCCAGATCAACCTGACCGGCGTCCCCGACCTCGAGCCGGACGATGCCGTGGGCATCGGAGGGTTCTCGGTGTTCCCCGGACTCGCGCCAGACTGGGAGCTGGTCCTCCCGGGAGCCCCGACGCCGGAGGCGCTGATTGGCACCGACATCCCGCCCGGCACGTACGTGCTCGTGGCCTGCCTCGATCGCGTACCCCGGTCCGCGCTGTGCGCGGACCCAGACGACATGCTCGTCGTCGGGGGCGGCCTCGCGACTCCGGAGGCGACCCCGTTCCCAGCCGACGAGGTCGTGACCATCACCTGGGATTTCGGTGCGGCCGCGCTCGACACGCCCGTCTCCGCCCCTAAGGATCCGTCTTGTCCCTGAACGCAACACCGGGAGTTTTCGTGCGCCGAGCCCTTGTTGCGCTGGCACTCTTCGCAGCGCCCAACCTCGCGTGGGCCCAGTCCCTCGCCGACGAGGCCGACCTCTTGTTCACCCTCGGGGCGCGCGCCTACGAGCAAGGTGAATACGAGCAGGCCCTCGCCCGGTTCATGGAGTCGAACCGCATCGCCCCGAACCCGGTGGCCGCGGTCAACGTGGGCCACACGTACGCGGCGATGCGCAGGTTCCCGCAAGCCTACCGTTGGTACGCGGAGGGCCGGGCAATGGGCGCGGACCCGGAGGAGATCGAGAAGCTCCTCGCCGCACTCGCCCCCTCGGTCCTGCTGCTGGAGGTCACCTCCGATCCACCTGGCGCCGAGGTCTACCTGAACCGCGAGAACCTGGGCGTCCAGGGCACGACGCCGGTGCTGCTCGCCGTGGAGCCGGGAGACTACCAGGTCATCGTGAAGAAGGACGCATACCGGACCTTCGTGTCCGAGTCGCTCACGATCACGAAGCCAGGCACAACCACGCCGGTCACCGCCACGCTCCCGATCGTCACCGGGACGGTGAAGGTCGATGGAGATGTCGGAGCGGCGGTGCGCCTGGGCTCCGATACCGCCGACGCCTTGTGCGAGGTCCCGTGCGAGCTCGAGCTCCCGATCGGCCGCCAACTCATCTACTACACCAAGCCGGGCTTCCGCAGCCAACCCACCCTCGTGGAGGTGGAGGAGCAGAAGGTCACCGCCATCCGAACGGACATGGTGCTGAACACGGGCTCCGTGAGGATCGAGACCGGAGAGCCCGGCGCACTGGTCGAAGTCGACGGCAAGCCGGCCGGCTTCACGCCCACGATCGTGACCGGGGTCCCGACCGGACGCCGCACGGTGCGGGTGAGCCTCGCCGGTCGACTGCCGTACGAGGTGGAGATCGAGGTGCCCAAGGATGGCCAGGTCGACCTCGGCCGCGTGCTCCTCGCGGTCACCACCGAGGTCCAGTCGGCCTCCCGCTACCGGGAGGACCTGTTCTCGGCGCCGGCGTCGATCAGCGTCATCAGCAGGGAGGAGCTCGACGCCTTCCACTATCCGACGCTGGTGGACTCGCTCCGGGGCGTTCGCGGCGTCCACGCACAACAGTGGTATGGCGCAGGTGCCCTCGGCACCATCGGGATCCGCGGGCTCGTCGGCATCCCCCAGGTCGATCCGGGCCAGCGGACCCGGTTCCTGTGGGACGGGCTCGTCATGGAGACCCAAACCAACTCGTTCGGTCTGCAGAGCTCCCGCATGCAGGAGCTGTCGAGCATCGAAGTCCAGCGTGGCGCCGGGTCGGTGCTGTACGGCACCGGGGCCATCTCGGGTCTCGTCTCCGTCTACAAGCGCGGTCGGGTCGACGAGACCACCGTGGAGGCAGAGGGCAGCACCATCGGCCGAGAAGCGCAAGGGCGTGCGTTCCTGGGGGTCGGGGAGCAGGACCTCGGCGCCTGGGTGTCGGTCAACGGCGCGAACAACCGAGGCATGAACTACACGCTGGAGAGCATCCCCCAGACCGATCGTTCTGGGAATGCATTCGTCGGTGACCTTCAGCTCGACGACCTCCAGCCGGCGACGTTCATGACGGTGGAATCGAAGGCCTGGGCCAAGGACCTCGAGCTCCGCTACACGTACACGCAGCAAGAGAACCTGCTGAACTACGGGGTCATCGTCACTCCGCTCGAGCTCCGGAACGAGAACCAGTCGGACCTCCACCGGCACGTCCTCGACCTGGTCTACAAGCCGGTGTTGAGCAAGGCCGTGACCCTCGACACCCGGGTCTACGCCCAGAGCCACGTCGACGATCTCACCCTGGACCTCGGCGGCATCAAGCTCACGCGGACGAACGTGGATCAGTGGGGCGGCGCAGAAGCGCGCGCCTTCATCGACCCGATCCGGGCCTTCGACGGCGACACCGACCGGCGCTTTCGAATCTCGGTCGGCAGCGAGTACCACCGGTACCCCACCGCCGAGAACTCGCAGAGCTTCGACGTCCCGTTGTTCGAGAATCCGCCCACTGTCGGCGAGAACGACATGTCCGTGCTGGCGGCCTACGCGATCGCCGACCTCCGGCCCGTGAAGTACGTCGCGCTGTCGGCGGGCGGCCGAGTGGATTCGTGGAATCAGACCAAGGACGACTTCGTCCAGTTCAATCCACGCCTCGTGGGAATGATTCTGCCCACCGACGATGACGTTCTGAAGGTCATCGCCGGGCGAGGCTTCCGCGTCGGTGACGTATCCGAACGCCTGACCGAGACGTCGGGGGTGGTCGCAGCCCCGAAGCCGGGTTCGGTGGAGCCAGAGTCTGCGTGGAGCACCGAGGCCGAGCTCCGGCACCGGTTCGACGCCGACTGGTCCGCGCTGGTCTCCGTCTGGCAGGCGCAGGTCGAGGGCCTCATCGAGCAGCGACCGGACCCGGCGCAGGGTGGGCTGCTGGTGTCCCAGAACGCGTTCGACGGCCGGATCCGTGGAATCGACTTCGAGGTCGAGCGGGTGCTGCGGGCCGGCTGGATGGTGACCGCGTGGTACTCCCGCCAGGAGCCGGTCACCAGGCTCCGCCTCGCCGGCGGAGGAGAGGGCGAGTTCGAACCGCTCGGCGCGGCTCCGAAGGAGCAGGCGGCGCTCAAGGTCATCGCCCCGGTGCAGGGCGGAACCAAGGTCGCCACCCGGGTGATGTACGAAGGCAAGCGTCGCTTGCTCGGCGTCGCTGGGTACACCGACCCTGCGGTGCTGGCGGACGTGGTGTTCACGGGTCGCTTCGGTGGGGAGATCGGCACCTGGTACGCAGGCGCCTACAACATCACGCAGCGGAAGTGGTCGACCCCGGCTGCGACCAGCACCTTCCTGGGCACCTCGACTCCCGACTTCGAGTCGATGATGCTCCGCGCGGGTCTCGAGTTCGTCGGGCGCCTCCGCAAGGCACCCGCCGCGCCGGTGCCCCCGACGCCGGTGCCCGAGCCCGAGCCCGAGGCCCCGGCGGCGCCTGCGCCGGCCTCGGAGAGCGCGCAGTAGCGGGCGCAGGCGGGCCGGTTCTCGGGGGCGTCCCGGGTCCGGCCTTCCTCTTGGACTTCGGGCGCTGCGTGACCCCCTAGAGAAAGGGCCGCTCCTTGTACTCGCCGAACACGCCGCGCAGCGTGTCGGCGATCTCGCCCAGGGTGCAGCCCGACTCCACCGCCCCGAGGATGTGCGGCATCACGTTGTCGGTGCCGGTCGCGGCCTCACCGAGGGTGTCGAGCCGCGCGCGCGCTTCGGCGGCGTTCCGGCCGGCGCGCCAGCTCCGCACCGCTGCGACCTGCTCGGCCTCGAGGGCGGGATCGGCCTTGGACAGGCCAGGGACCGGCGCCGCCGCCTCCTGGAACTTGTTGACGCCCACGACCACGCGCTCGCCGCGCTCCACCTGGAGCTGGGCGCGGTACGCCGCGGACTGGATCTCGCGCTGGGGGAACCCCTCCTCGATGGCCGCGACCATGCCGCCCATGCCGTCGATCTCGGCGACGAGGCGCGTCGCTTCGGCTTCGAGCTCGTCGGTGACCTTCTCGACGGCCCAGGAGCCACCGAGGGGGTCGACGTAGGCCGCCACGCCCGACTCGTACGCGAGGACCTGCTGGGTCCGCAGCGCCAGCCGGGCGGACTCCGCCGAGGGCAACGCGAGGGCCTCGTCGCGGCCGTTCGTGTGCAGCGACTGCGTGCCGCCGAGCGCGGCCGCCAGGGCCTGCACCGTGACGCGGACGACGTTCACGTCGATCTGCTGGGCCGCGAGCGTGGAGCCGGCGGTCTGCGTGTGGAACCGCAGCATCCACGAGCGCGGGTCCTTCGCGCCGAACCGCTCGCGCATGAGCTTCGCCCACATGCGGCGGGCCGCGCGGAACTTGCCGACCTCCTCGACGAGGTCGTTGTGTGCGTTGAAGAAGAAGCTGAGCCGCGGTGCGAACGTGTCGACCGGGAGGCCCGCCTGGACTGCGGCCTCGACGTAGGCCACGCCATCGGCCAGGGTGAACGCGAGCTCCTGCGCGGCCGTGCTACCGGCCTCTCGGATGTGGTAGCCAGAGATGGAGATGGTGTTCCACTGCGGCACGTTCTGGGCGCACCAGCGGAACAGGTCCACGATGATCCGCATGCTGGCGCGCGGCGGGTAGATGTACGTCCCGCGCGCGATGTACTCCTTGAGGACGTCGTTCTGGATGGTGCCGCGGAGCTTGCCCGGCGCGACCCCGCGCTCCTTCGCCACGGCGACGTACATCGCCAGCAGCGTGGACGCCGTGGCGTTGATGGTCATCGACGTGGACACGGTCTCGAGCGGCAGGCCGTCGAGGAGGGTGCGCATGTCGGCGAGGCTGTCGATGGCGACGCCGACTTTCCCCACCTCGCCTCCGGAGAGCGCGTGGTCGGAGTCGTACCCCATCTGGGTGGGCAGATCGAAGGCGACCGACAGGCCGGTGGTGCCCTGCGACAGCAGGTACCGGTAGCGCTCGTTCGACTGCCGGGCGGTGCCGAACCCTGCGTACTGGCGCATCGTCCACAAGGCGCCGCGGTACATCGTGGGCTGGATGCCCCGGGTGTACGGGTACTCCCCCGGGAACCCGATCTGGTCGAACGCAGGCAGGTCGAGGGGCGTGTGCAACGGTGCCACGGCCTCCCCCCCGGACCGCTCGAGCTGGGGCCGCTCGGGCACCTTCGCCACCGCCTTCGCGCGTACGGTGTCCAGCCAGCGCTGGAGGTCCCCCTCGGTCACGCGGCACCCCCCGGAGTGACGGTCACGAGCAGGGCGCCCGCCTCGATCGCCGTCCCAGCCACCGCGCCGAGCTCGCCGACGACGCCGTCGCAGGGGCTCCGGAACTCGTTCTCCATCTTCATCGCCTCGACCACCACGAGCACCTGGCCCTTGGTGACGGCGTCCCCGACCCGCACCAACACGCGGGCTACGGCGCCCGGCATCGGCGACCGGATGGTCCCGGCGGAAGCGGTGTCTCCTGCGTGGTGTGCGACCGAGCGCGGGTCCTCGACCCGACCCGACACCCCTCGCCCGCGGACCTGCGCGGTCAGGGCATCACCGCGCACGTGGACGGCCACCTTGCGGCTGCCGCCCTCGTCGCGGAGCAGCCACTCGGCCGTCCCCAGCACGTGGGCGTGGACCACGCGCTCGGCGCCGTCGTCGATCGCGACCGCGAACCGACCGTCGGGGAGCGGTCGCACGGAGACGGAAGCTTCCCGTCCCTGGAGCTCGATGCGGTACTTCATCGCCACATCCCCTTCCGGCTGCGCCAGGCACCCGCACGTTTCCAGTCCGAGCCCGTGGCCGACGATGGGGCCGGGGTGCGCGCGGCGTCCTGTTGGTACCGCGCGATCGCTGCGACCACGAGCACGTCGTCGAGCGCCGACGGGTCGGTGGGCGGCAGGTGCTCCGTGAGCCAGTCGGCGGTGATGAAGCCCGTGTCGTACACGCCGGACCGGAACCGGGCGTCGTCGAACACGGCCAGGAAGAACGGGATGGACGTGGGCACGCCCACCAGGTGGTAGTCGAGGAGCGCGCGGCGCGACCGGGCGATGGCGTCGGCGCGATCGGTGCCCCACACCACGAGCTTCGCGATCATCGGGTCGTAGTGGATGGGGACCTCCATCCCCTCGACCACGCCGCTGTCGACCCGCACCCACGGCCCCGTGGGTTCTCGGTACCCGTGGAGGGGACCGGGCGCGGGCCGGAAGTTGGCCTCGGCGTCTTCGGCGTAGATCCGGCACTCGATGGCGTGGCCCCGCTGGACGAGGTCCGCCTGGCCGAACCACAGCCGCTCCCCGGCGGCGATCCGCAGCTGGGCCTGCACGAGGTCGACGCCGGTGACGAGCTCGGTGATCGGGTGCTCGACCTGCAGGCGGGTGTTCATCTCGAGGAAGTAGAACGCGTCGGCGGCGGCGTCGTACAGGAACTCGCAGGTCCCGGCGCCCACGTAGTCCACCGCCTGGGCCGCAGCGACAGCGGCAGCGGTGAGCGCGGCGCGGGTGGCCGGCGGGAGCACGGGGCACGGGGTCTCTTCGATGACCTTCTGGTGCCGGCGCTGCAGCGAGCAGTCGCGTTCGAACAGGTGGACCGTCGTGCCGTGGGCGTCGGCCAGGACCTGCACCTCGACGTGCCGGGCGCGCTCCACCAGCTTCTCGACGTACACCGCGTTGTCGCCGAAGGACTTCGACGCTTCGGACCGGGCGGAGGTGAGCGCCTGGACGAGGTCCTCGCGGCGATCGACGCGACGCATCCCCTTGCCGCCGCCGCCGCCCGACGCCTTGAGCATCACGGGATAGCCGATCTCGCCGGCGATCCGCAGCGCGCCTTCTTCGTCGACGGGCTCGACCGTGCCCGGCACGATGGGGACCCCGGCGTCGCGCATCCGGCGGCGCGCGGCGGTCTTGGACCCCATCGCGTGGATGGCCGACGGCGGGGGCCCGATCCACACGAGGCCGGCGTCCAGCACCTTCTGCGCGAAGCCCGCGTTCTCGGAGAGGAAGCCGTACCCGGGGTGAACGGCGTCGCAGCCCGTGGCCTTCGCCACCTCGAGCAGGTGGTCCTGGCGCAGGTACGACTGCGCGGAGGCGGGCGGGCCGATGTTCACGGCGCGATCCGCGAGCCGCACGTGCAACGCGTCGCCGTCGGCGTCCGAGTGGACGGCGACAGCCTCCAGGCCGCGTTCGTGGCAGCCCCGGATGATGCGCGCGGCGATCTCTCCGCGATTGGCTACCAGGACGCGCCGAAAGGGTCGAGGAGTCATCCGGCCCGGTTATCACGACCCCAGGCGGTGCCCATGCTGCTCCCCCTCGCTGCTGCCGTCGCAGCGCCCACCCCCACGCCAGACGGCGCCACCGTCCTCGATCCGTGCCTCGTCGACCCCGGCTGCGAGGACTCGTGGCGCCCGCTCCTCGCGGAGACGATGCTGGAGAGCGGGTACACCTTCACCCACGAGCCGGTCCTCACGTCGGCGTTCGGCGCGAAGGGCACCGGCCTCGTGGCGGAGCTCGAGCTCGGGTCCGCGCCGCTCGGGCCGCCGAACGACCTGCAGGCGCAGTTTCCGGTGGTCCCCGCCCTGCCGAGCCTGGCCGTCGGCTACCAGCTCGGCTCGTACACCTACGAGACGCCGTTCCCGCAGATCGCGTTCGGGGTGCACGGTCTCGCGCCCGTACGGGTGGGCGACGTGCAGGTGTGGTCGATGGGGGCCACCACGTCGGCGGCCCTGCCGGTGAGCCCCCTGCTGTGGCTCGGCGGAGAGCTGGCCTGGACCTGGTCGTCGTTCTCGGCGCCCATCACCACCGATGTGGGCACGCTGGAGAACGTGGGTTCGTTCCTCGTGTCCGACCCGCTGTGTACAGAGCCGTGTGTCGATCGGTTCGAGCAGCAGGCTCCCCGCGCGCGGATCGGCCTCTCGGTCGAGCCCGTCCCCGCGGTCTTCGCGTGGGGGAAGATCGGCGGCGCCGCGCTGGTCCAGCGCCTGGATCTGGCCGTAGACGGATCGTCGTGGCGGTGGCAGCCGGTGGTGCCCGAGGTCTCGGCCGGGCTCGGGCTCCGCGCCGGCGACCGGTTTCAGCTGGCCGTTGGGAGCACGTCCGCGCGCCGCCCCGATGGCGCCAGCGTGGGGTCCGGGACCTGGATGACCCGGGTGATCGCGACCAGCGGCTTCCGGTTCGGTGACGTCCGGTACCACGAGCGGGAATAGATCTGTTTCGGCTTCAGAAGAGGTTGTCGCCGGCGCCCAGGGAGGGGTAGGGTGCCCTACTCTCTGGAGGACTTTCATGCGCACCCTCAGCTTCTTCGCACTCTTGACCTTCGCGGCCTGCGCCGGCGACGACACCGCCGACAAGACGGCGGCCGACACCGACACCGACACCGACACCGACACCGATTCGGACACCGACACCGACACCGACACCGACACCGATTCGGACACCGACACCGACACCGATTCGGACACCGACACCGACACCGACACCGACACCCACACCGGCACCGTCGGCGGCCACACCGGCACCGTCGGCCACACCGGCACCACCACGAGCTCGGGCGACTCCGGCGGCAGCGGGATCCCCGAGGCCATCTGCGACGACACCCTCGACGACGACAGCGACGGGCTGACCGACTGCGAAGACCTCGACTGCGCCGCCGACCCCGCCTGCGCGGTGGTGTGCCCCGAGTTCACGCTCCCCGCGATCTCCCCGACCCTCGTCGACGACACCACGGGCCTCGCCAACAACTCCGCCGGCAGCTGCGGCGGCCGCTCCGCGCCCGACGCGACCGTGGAGTTCACGGCCCCGATCGCGGGTGACTACGTGTTCACCACGAACGGATCCACCTTCGACACCATCCTGTACGCCCTCGACGGCTGCGGTGGTGCAGAGCTCGACTGCGACGACGATGACGGCATCGGCGTCCAGAGCCAGATCGTGTTGAACCTGGCCGCAGGGCAGACCATCGCGCTCGTCGTGGACGGCTTCTCGAGCGCCTCGTTCGGGCCGTTCACGCTCGAGGCCGCGCTCGTGCAGGCGACGGAA
>JBIKWC010000526.1:0-2885 GCA_044356535.1 Myxococcota bacterium | reverse complement strand
AACGGGAACCTGGCGAGCCCGATCGGGTACACGGGGGTGTACGCGGCCGGAGACACGAACCAGCTCCAGGATCTCAGCGGCCTGGCTCCCGGCATGTGGCTCTGGTCACTGACCGCGACGCAGATGACCGGCAGAAGCGCGGTAGACATGACGCTCACCGAGGTTTTCGTCGCCAACGTCGCGGCGACCCTGTCCTCCTGGTCCGCACCAGCGAACGCGGTCGGCGACGGGGACGTGGCCCAGGCCAGCGGAGCTGAGGGCCTCATGATGGGCCTCGCAGTGGTCGGCGCAGCGGGAATGGTGGACGACGCGGTGAGCGTGCTGAAGAGCGCCACCAGGTCCGTTGCCTCAAAGGGGTCGGCGACGTTCCACAAGTACGAAGGAGCCGGTCTCGGGCCTACTGGTCGCCACGTCACCGTAGAGATCAAGGACGGCGGGGGTAAGTCCCTCGGCGAGTTCCACCAGACGGGCGCTGGGAAGAGCACTTCGATCGAGCCGGTGGGAGAGTTGAGCGGAACGCGTACCGCGAGCAGCGGCCCTCATGCGCTCGACGATCCCGCTGGAGCGGCGAAGTTCGGCACGGACGGGTTCGACAGTGGCAGATACGTTCAGGGCAAGAACGACTGCGTGACCGGCGCATGTGCGGTGGCGAACCAGGGAAGCCCCGCAGGCGGCCAGATCACACCGGGTCAGGTCCGTAGCGACCTGGGGATGTAGCCATGGGAGCCACCAAGTGCCCTAAGCACGGGACGCAGATCGCGTCGGTCTTCTGCGAGCACGCGTCGGACGCCGTCGACACTCGCATGCCGATCGTTCTGTTCCTCCAGAAGAACCAGTGGGGATGGTACACACTCTGCGACGCCTGCGTTCGACGCCGTGACGACCCGGATGTCCAGGAGAACCTCGTGCTCGTCTGCGGCAAGTGCATCCTGGAGTGGGCTGCCGCCACGGGCAGCGACTACGTTCAGCGGTGCCAGGATCCGAAGCCCGAATTCCCGCCGTAACCGACGACGCCGTTTTCCACGCGGTTTCGGTCCGACTTCCTCCCCGGTCGCCGGGCCCGGGACTTCGGGACTTCGGGACTTCGGTAGTCGAGCGGTTCCGTCACGTGACGGTGAACGGCGTAGTCGAGGCGGAGGTCCACGCCGATGCCCACCACCTCGAACAAGCCATCTACGCGAGGGTGAGCACGACCGAAGGTCGCCGAACTGCGCCAAGTGTGCGGCCAGCGCGGCTGGAGCATCGTCGCCCAGCGTGAGCGGCGTCGCCACCGCCCGTGCCGAACTCGACGCGCTCCTCGCCGACGTCCAGGCGGGGAAGCTCGATGTCGTCGTGTGGAAGCTCGACTGGCTCGGGGGCAGCCTGTCCCACGGTCTCGGCCTGCTCGACGGGTTCACCGCTGCGGGCGTGCAGTTCGTGTCGGTGCGCGATCCGGGCCTCGACTCCATGATCACCGGCGCCTACTCACCCAGGTGCTGGCATGCGTCGTCAGCTACGAACCGGATCTGATCAAGGCCCGCGTCCAGGCAGGCGTCGATCGGGCCCGTGCGAACTGGGATCCACTGCGCGCCATGCTGAACGAGGGCTACGGCGTGATTGCCATCTCGAAGGCGCTCGGGGTGAGCCGGACCGGCCCGACTCACGTCCTCCGTAGCCGGGCACGTCCGATGACCGGGAGCGTGACACTGGGGCCGCGGCGCGGCAGCAGAAGGCGCGCGCGACCCTGTCGAAGGCGCCACCCCGTGCGCCGAAGCCGCGACGTTCGCGTGGCAGGCCGGGTTCGTGGCCGAGGGACCTGCTGGCCTTCCTCCCCCAGAAGCGGGCTCGGAGCGAGCCCGCGACCTCGTCTCCGCTGCGTGGCTGTCGGCGAGCGCACCCCGTGGCGTAGTCTGGAAGCGAGGAGTGCCCGCTGGTCTGGTTCCCCGTCGCTGTTGTCGCGCCCGCGCTCCTCGGAGCCGTCGTCCGGGTGTGGGCGACGTTGCTGGCCCTGGGCCTGGTGTCGGCTCCCCTTGCCCCACTCGGGGGCGAGGGGCCGGGGGTGTGGGGGTGGGGAGCCGCGCAGCGGCGGGAATCCCTGGCGGAAGGAGGTGGAGACCACCCGGAACCGTTGACGACGCGCACGGTGTCGGAGGAGGACGGCCCGGACTACGAGCGCCAGGAGAAGGCCGACAGCCTGGGTCGGTTGTCGGAGGTGTGGCAGGGGTTCGCAGGGTCCACGGCGGCGGTGGCGACGTACCGGTGGGACGGCCGGGACCGGGTGAAGCAGTACGAGGACGGCGCGGGGAACGGGTACCGGTACGCGTTCGACGGAGCGGGCCGGGTGCGGACGGTGAGCCGCCGGGCGGACCCTGGGGCCGGGTGGGGGACGTGGTACCGGTTCACGTGGACGGGCCCGGACCCGTACCAGCAGTTCGAGGGGCTGTCGGCGTCGGCGTCGGTGACGTGGACGTACGACGCGTTGGGCCGGACGGTGTCGAAGGAGGTGACGAACGGGTTGCCTGGTGGCCTTCCGACGGTGTTCACGTGGGCGTGGGACAGCCAGTGGAAAGGCGCGCGGGACGAGGTGACGGACGAGCGGGGCTGGACCGGGTACACGTACGGGGCGACGGGGGTGTACGGGCGGCTGGGCCACGTGACGAGCACGAAGCGGAGCACGACGGCCGCGACGCCGCAGCTGCAGGTGGTGCTGGCCGAGGTGAAGCGGGGGTACGACCTTCAGGGCCGGGTGGTACGGACGGAGTGGCCGTCGGGCTCGGTGGTGACGAGCACGTACGCCCCGAGCGGCGAGGTGCTGCAGCAGGTGCTGACCGCGCTGCCGGCGGGCCCCACGCCGGTGACGACGGTGGACTACACGTTCGACCCGGTGTTCGGGGTGGCGGACGGGT
>JBIKWC010000265.1:0-10198 GCA_044356535.1 Myxococcota bacterium | reverse complement strand
CGGAGGACGGCGTGCGGTGGCGCGTGCACCTGCCGGGTGGATCCGCCCCCGAGACCCCGCTAGAGCGGAGGAAGTGATTACGAGCGAGCGTGGTGGGTCGCCACCAGCAGCCGGACACCCCCCAAGGAGGCCCGTTGCGCTCGTCGGTCGGGTGGCTCGCTCCCGTCTTGTTGGTCGCGCTCGTCCTGGGCGTGGTCGCGTGGCAGTCGTTGCGGTGGGAGTCGCTCGGTCCCGAGCTCCGGCTGATCTCGATCGAGGGCGCGGTCACGATCACGGCCGGAGACGCCACCCGGCCCGCGCGCGCGGGTGACCCCCTCCTCCCTGCGGATCAGCTCCTGACGGGCTCCGACGGGCGCGCGTCGATGCGCCTGGGAGACGACACCACCATCTCCGTGGGACCCACCTCGTCGCTCGAGATCACCGCCGTCGACGCCACGGGGGTCAGCCTCGAGCTCGAAGACGGCGCCCTGTCCGCCACGGTGCGACCCGATTCCGGCGCCGTCCGGGTCGGGAGCAGGGGGCGGTCCGTGGTGTCCACGAACGCCGTGTTCGACGTGGGCGTCGAGGGGGAGCTGCTGCAGGTCGCGGTGTCCGAGGGTGAGGTCGCGATGTCGGGCACCGACGTGACCCGCGTGGGGGCGGGGCAACAGGTGTGGGTGGTGGATCGGCACGGCACCGTCGACCAGATTCCGGAGGAGCTGCTGCTCGCGGTCCAGTGGCCGACCGAAGCCAAGACCCGCCGGGAGCAGTGGGTCGTGGAGGGGAGGACGGTCCCGGGAGCGACGATCCGCGTCCGCGGCGGGGCGCAGGTCGTCGAAGTGAAGGCCGACGCGACCGGCGTGTTCCGGGCCAACGTGTTGCTGGCGGAGGGCGAGAACCGCGTGGTGGTGGAGTCCACCGACCTGCTGGGGCGGCGCACCGAGGTGCCCGGCGTCCTGGTGCGCGACTCCAGCGGGCCGAGGTTCCAGGCCGGGGTGGAGTACGGGCGACCGTGATGCTCGCGCTGCTGGCCACTGCCTTCGCGACTCCCCGGCTCACCTTGGTCGACGAGCCGATCCACCCCGGGCAGGCGACCTGGATCGAGCTCGCGGACGACGCCACCACCGCTGCGCCGCGAGAGCCCATCGTGCGCGGAGGCAACGCCCGGAGCTGGGTCGCGGTGCGACCGGGCGTGTGGCGCGCGGTGCTCGTCCCGTCGCTGCAGGCGGAGGCGGTGGAGGTCACCGTCGCTGGGCTCACCCTTCGCCGCGACCTCGTTGCCCCGGCCGACGCTGCCCTCGGTGTGCCGGAGCAGGTGGACGCGGTCGTCGGCGCAGTGCGCGTGGACCTCCCGATCACTGGGTTCGACGGGCAGCTGTCGGAGCTCCTGGCGGAGTCCTCCGAGGGTCGAGTGACCGTCGAGCAGGTCGGCGACACGTGGGTGGCGCACTTCGTCCCTGATCCGCTGGTCCATCCCCGCTGGGCTCTCGTCGCGATCCGGGACCAGCGGTCCGAGCGGGGGCCGGTGGTTGCCCGGGTGCGCCTCCGCGGGCGGCCGCGACTCCCCCTGGTCGTCGAGCCGGGCGTGTCGCTCCAGCTCGAGGTCGGCGGGCGGGCCTATGGTCCGTTCACGGCCTCGGAGGCAGGGACCATCGAGGGTCGCGTGGATCAGCTGCCCGGCGAGTCCACGGCGATCGCGATCCTCACGGACCTCCTCGGGAACGTCACCCGCACCGAGATCCCCCTCGTCGCCGAGACGGAGCCCACGCTGGTGGCGTCCGTGGCGAGCGAGCTCCTCCCCGGACGCCGGCCGCCCCTCTTCTTCGTGGCCGCCATCACTCCGGTCGGTGCGCCGGCCACGACTCCGCCGGCCTGCCGGGCCCCGTTCGGAGAGATCCCGCTCCGCCAGCACCATCCGGGCACCTGGTACGGCGCGATGCCCCCCCTCGTGGAGCCCCAGGACATCCGCGTGGTCTGCACCGCTGGCGGACGTCAGGCCGACTTTCGCGTGCCGGTGGCAGCCGTTCCGGCGCGCCTGTCGCTGCGCGTGTGGCCCGAAGAGCTGCGGGCCGACTTCCCCACCGCGGAGGTGCGGGTCGCGCTGGAAGACTGGCGGGGAGAGCGCCTGCTCGTGGATCGCGTGACCGTCTCGGCCGAGGAGGGCCACGTCGACATCCAGAGCGGCGACCCCACGCTGGGCCGGTCGGAGTACGACGGGTCCACCGCCGTGGCCCAGGGGCGCGACGCAGTGGTGGCGAGCTACCACCCGCCGCCCGGATCCGGTGCACCCCGTGAGCTCGAGTTCGCCTGGTCCGCGCCGAGCCCGGCAGGCCTCGTGTTGTCGGCGCGTGCGCTCGACCGGCTCCGTCGCCCGCTCGAGGGGGTAGAGCTGACGTTGTCGGCGGGAGAGGCCGAGGCGCGCGTCGTGACCGGCGCCGACGGGTGGGCCTCGTCCCCGTTGTCGCCCGAGCTGATCGCGGGGCCGATCCCCATCTCGGCGCGCTGGTCGGGCCACGAGGAGACGTTGGCACGCCAAGGCTTCGTCCTGCCCCGCGAGGCAGCGACGGGTCCGCTGCGGGCGGGCCTCACGGCGCGCGTCGAGCTCTCGCTCCGCCCCGGCCGCATCGCGGGGCTCGACGTCGACGTGGATCCGCCGGTGTTGCGCGCGGGCCCGGGAGCGGTCGCCTGGGTGGTCGTCCGCATGGAGGACGGGTTTGGGCAGCCGGTGGTCGACGAGCCCGTCACCATCGAGGTCTCCGAGGGCTCGGTGGGCGCCCTGCACCAGCGAACCGACGGCAGCCTCGTCGCCGAGTACCAGCCGCTCGCCGTGGAGGAGCGCCGCGAGGTCGAGATCACGGCCTCCACCGAGGCGGTCCACAGCAGCGCGCGCCTGTTGATCGAGCCTCGCGTCGTCCGGTTTTCGTTGGGACCGTGGATCGGCGCGACGACGCGCTTCGGTCCCCGGGTGTTGCCCGTCGGAGGCGTCGACCTGGACGTGCGCCTCCGCAACCCCATCGTCGGCGAGGCCCTGATGGTGCGGTTCGGGGTGTGGGTGACGAGCTCGTCGACCGTCGTCGACACGGGCGTCGGTCCACCCGCCGAGCTGCGCTCGACCCTCGTCCCAGGCTGCTTCGCGCTCCTGCTGCGCGACGACCGCGGGCCCTGGTCGGTGTGGGGTGGGGGAGGGCTCGCAGCCGGCATGCAGCGCCTGGAAGTCCGGTTCGGGTCGGAGCCCGTGACGAAAGGGGAGACCTTCCTGTTCGGACCCGAGCTCCACGCGGCGGTGGCCCGCAGGGCCCTCGGGGGCGAGCTTGCGTTCGGCCTGCGGGGGGCGTGGCTCCAGGCTCCGTCCATCGACGTGGGATTCAGCGGCAACCTGGGCGGAGCGTCGGCTACACTGGCCTATCGGGTGGTGTGGTGATGTTCGCGCTGCTGGCCGCCTGTACGCGCCCTTCGCTGCCGGAACCGGTGGTCGAACGCGCGGTACCGTCCTTCGCCTGGAACGGGGACGTCACCACCATCTCGCTCCTGGGGCAGGACTTCTGGCCCCAGATCGAGGTCGACGCCCGCGGTGGAGGTGCCTCGATCAACCCGACCTATCGCGCCCGGCTCGAGGGCCCCGACGGCGCGACGACTCCCCAGATCGTGCCGCTCCTCGGGGTGGGCATCGTCGACGACACACACCTGACCGCGACCGTCCCGTCGGGACTGCCGGCCGGGGTGTGGTCCCTCGTGGTCGAGAGCCCGAGCAGCGACGAGGTGTTCCTCCCGGGCGGGTTCCGGGTCACCGACCAGCAGGCGGCGCGCCTGCTGCTCGCGTCGTCGCGCCTCGTGTACTCGGCGGGCCAGTCCGCCACGGTCGACGTCAAGCTCCTGGACGTGGACGATCAGGTCGTGCCGCTGCCGTTCGAGGTCGTGATCGTCGGGACGTCCGGCTCGGGGCTCGTCTCGCTCGATCCCGGCACGCTCGCCTCCGTTCGGCCCACCCCGTCCGGAGACGGGCTCCGCGGCAACCTCACCGACGGGCGCGCCTCGATCGACGTGACGCCGGCCGCGCCCGGTCGGGTGGATCTCGTGGTGGCCGCCGGCGATCCCTACTCGACGGTCGTGACCGACACGCTCTCGCTGCTGTTCGAGCCCGGTGAGGACCTCTCCGTGGAGCTGACCCTCCCGGCGGGCCCCTTCGTCGCCGGTGAAGGGTTCGTGGTGAGCGGCCGGGTGGTCGATCAGTTCGGGAACCCCATCCCGGACATGATTCAGGTGTCGCTGCGGACGCCGTGCTCCGGCTGGTTCGGCACCGTCGCGTTGTCCGGCGAGACGCTGTTCGAGGTCGTCCCCACCCTGGCGTCGTCTCCCACCTGCCCAGAAGACGAAATCGTGGTCGTCGATCCCGGCAACCTGTCGGGTCGGTCCCCACCGTTCGTAGTGGACGCGGGTCCGGCGAGCCGACTCATGGTCCAGCCCGACGCCTTGTCGGTCCGGGCCGGCGACCCCCTGAGCTTCCTGGTGACCCCCACCGATCCCTACGGCAACGAGACGGCGTGGGCCGCCACGGCCTCCCTCACGGCGTCCACCTCTGGGCTCGTCGAGCTCGGCTGCACGGCGTTCGGTGACGCGCGCGTGTGCGCGACGCGCCTCACCCGGGCCGCGCCGGAGGTGTTCGTCCAGGTGGTGGGGGACGACGGCGTCAGCGGCGTGTCGACCGCGATCGAGGTGCTCCCGGACGACGAGCTGGCAGGCCTCGCGCTGCGTGCGGCGGGGGTCGCCACGGCGGGGGTGCCGCTCCCGGTGCTGGTCTCCCCGCTGGACGCGTGGGGCAACGTGGTGCCGTCTGCGGCGACCACGGAGGACTACACCTTCTCCGACGATCTCGGGGACCTGCTGTGCGATCGCGTCGGAACCGCTGGTGACGGCAGCGCGGCCTTCGAGTGCACGTTCCTCACGGCCCGGCCCGACGCCCAGGTGTCGGTCGAGCTCGACGGTTTCGTGGCTCAGGCGCCGGTCGCCGTCCAGAACGGAGCCCTCGCGGTCGTGACGGTGTCGGCGCCACCCGCAGCCACCGCCGGGGTGGCCGTGACCGTCTCGTTCGACGGAGCGGACGCCTTCGGGAACCCGTACCTCGTGCAGGACGACGCCACCCTGCAGCTCTCCGACGAATCGGGCTCCTTCGGGTCCACCCAGGTCGACCTCGACGCAGCGGGGCGAGCCGAGGTCTCGGCGGCGTTCACTGCGGCCGGGTCCACCCGGGTCGCCGCGAGCCAGCTCGGCGCCGTGCTCGGTCGCTCGGACGTGATCGCGGTGGCGCCGGGACCGACGATCGGGCTTCGCGCGACGGTCGGCGCGTGGGCCTGGGTCGACGAGGCCACGCCGGTGACCGTGGAGGCGGTCGACGACTTCGGCAACCGGACGAACCTCGACGTGCTCGGGCTCGTGTCTTCGCGCGCGACGGCGACGCCCGACCTCGCCGTCCCGATCGTGAACGGCGTGGGAACCGGTGCCTTCACCTGGTCGGGCGCCGCCCTGCCGGACGTCCTCGAGCTCTCTGCCGGCGGCTACTCGGGCGAGGCCGAGGTGATCGTCGTCCGACGGTGCCCGGGTGGCCCCACCGCCGGGATGGTGTTCGGCGGGCTCACCGAAGGCGTCGCGTGCGCGACCGGGGCCGACGGGGGAGCCGTCGTCGCGGACCTTTCCTCCTCGTCGCGTGGCGCCCTGGCCATCGCCCGGTACGCGGTGAGCGTGAACGGTGCACCTGGCGCGCTCGACCCGCTGGCGCTGATCCCCGTCGTCCTGCCGGGCCTGGGGCGGCACGACGTGACCGGGCTCGTCATCGACACCGCCTCGTGCGCCGACGAGGTCGCGGGCATCGCCTGGTCGGCCCCGGACGACGGGAGCCCGGCGGGGCTGTTGCCGCTCGAGGCCTCGGTCGCCCCGCTGCCTGTGTTGGGCGTGGCGACGATCGAGCTCCTGGGCGTGACGGACTGCGCTGGGAATCCAGCAGCGGGCGGAGACGTGTTGCTCTCCACGACGGGTGGCCTGCTCTCGTCCGCGTTCGCGACGGGAGAAGGGCTCGCCGTCACCCTCGACGCCAACGGCGACGCATCCACACCCCTCGACACCAGCGCCGGTGGGTTGTCCGCGACCACGCTCACCGTAGTGGCTGCCAGCGCAGGTGGGACCGCGCGGGGTGAGCTCGCGCTCCCGATCACCGGGGACGTCGTGCGGCCGGTGGTGGTGTCCGCGAGCCCGGTCGGGAGCCAGGCGGGTCTCGCCGACACGTTCGTCATCCGGTTCTCCGAGCCGCTCCAGGCCGCCTCCGTGGTACCGACCAACTTCACGGTGGGTGGCGCTGCTCCGGTCACCGCCACCCTCGCCGGGGACGAAGTCACCCTCACCACCGCCGCGCCGCTCGACGGTGCGCTCGGGCCGCACGTGCTCACGGCGTCGAGCCTGCTCCGCGACGCAGCGGGCAACCGCCTGGCCGGCGACTGGGGCACGGGGCCTGCTGGTTGGCAGTCGGCGTTCGGTGGTTCGGCGGCAGCACCCGAAGCGCCCCAGTGCGACGAGGTGATCCCCCCGTCTCTCCGGTTCCGTCCCGACGGCGACGACGGCGCCAGCGAGGAGGCCGATCGGGTTTCGATCCTCGCGTCGGTGTCCGCGCCCCCGTCGTGGTGGGTGGTCGAGGTCTACGACGATGTCGGAGCGCTGGTGGACCTGAACTGGGAGATCCCGCTCACCGCGACCGACCTCGTGTCGTGGGACGGGCGGGGACACGCGGGGACGGTGTTGCCTCCGGGTCGGTACGAGGTCCACGTCGCTGCGGCGGACGGCCTCGGCAACCAGGGCGCGAGCTGCGTCACGGACATCACGTTGGAGGGGCGGTGAGCGCGGGTGACCCGGCAGGCGTCGACGGAGAGGGGTGGGCGGAGCTGGCAGAGCTGGCGGAGACCGGGCTGCTGGCGGCCTCGTTGTTCCACGAGGTGCGCCAGCCGCTGTTCGTCCTGAAGGGCCTCGTGGACCTCGCGCTGTCCCACCGGGCGGCGCTCGGGGAGGCGGAGCTCCTCGTGTTGCGCCAGGAGCTCGGCCACATCGAGTCCCTGGTGGAGCACTACTCTGCGCTGCGCCCGCGGAGCGCCACGGCCGAGGTGGTCGAGCTCGGTGCGCTCGTCCGGTCGGCGGTGAGCGCCCTCGGACCCCGCGCCCGCCAGGTGGGCGTCAAGCTGCACCACGAAACGGGGCTCACCGTGGAGGTCCTGGTGCGGCCCGTGGCGGTCCGCCAGGTGGTGGTGAACCTCGTGGCGAACGCCATCGACGCCGCGCTCGGTGGGGACCGCACCGTGTCGGTCACCGTGCATGTCCACCCAGACCACGCCGAGA
Source organism: Myxococcota bacterium (assembly GCA_044356535.1). Taxonomy (GTDB): domain Bacteria; phylum Myxococcota_A; class UBA796; order UBA796; genus JACKER01. Next base: position 2,845 of record JBIKWC010000265.1, on the reverse strand, counting down.
TCGAGGTCCTCGACGGGGGGGCCGGCATCGAACCCCGGGTCCGCGACCACCTGTTCCAGCCGTTCGTGACCACCAAGCCTGCGGGCTCGGGCACCGGCCTCGGACTGTTCCTGTCGCGCCGCCTCGCCGAAGAATGGGGAGGGGAGCTGCACCTGCTGCCCGGCCCCGCCGGTGCGGGCGCGCGCGCCGTGGTGCGGATCCCCGTCAGCCCGGCAGTCCGTTGAGGATCTGCCAGTTCTGCCAGATCGCGAACCCGCCGAGGTAGGTCACGATCATCATGTGGGACTGGAGGCCGAACACCAGGACGATCGCGCCGAGGATGACCCCGGTGCCCGCCGTGATGCGCCACGCCTGGGTCTCGCGCAGGACGAGGGCCAGGCCCGACCGCATCGCGTTGCCGCCGTCGAGCGGGTAGAGCGGAAGCAGGTTGAACATCGACCAGCCGAGGTTCACCCACAACAGATCCTCGATGACGCGCGACGCGAACGCCCCCTGGCCGACGAGCGGCACGAGCGCGAGCGTGACCAGCCCGAGCGAGAGGCCGGCGCCCGGGCCACCCAGGCTGACCGCGAGGCTCCGGGCCGGGCTGGTGCGACCGGTCTGGACCTGACCGCCGAGCGCATGGAGCGAGATGGTCCCCACGGGCACCCGGAGGGACCGCGCGACCAGCGCGTGGCCGAGCTCGTGCACGAGCACGGACACGAACACGACCGCCCCCCAGGTGAACGCGAAGACCAGGGGCCCGCCTGCGGACAGCTGGAACAGCAGCGCGATGGCGATGGTGAGGAAGAACGACGGCTCCACGCGGACGGGGAAGCCGAACAGCCGGAATTGGATTGGGTCCACCGTCGGTCCCTATCCTCGGCGGAGGACGACCACCATCGCGGCGAGCTCCGGCCACCGCGCGCGGGCCCCGGGGGCGAGGTCGGGCCCGGCCACGTCAGCGAGCTCCACGGCCCAGGTCGCGAACGCCGCCGCCGGTCGGAAGGACAGCGCATCGAGGCGCCGCTCCTGGCCACAAGCCGGGCACGGAAGACGGGGGAGGACCCCGACCCGCCGACCGGCCTCCCACGCGGGGACGAAGGAGGAGACGAGGTTCGCGCCGCACGTGGGACAGGACACCGAGAACCCACCCTGGCGGTTGGCCCACAACGTGAGCTGACCAGGCTGGTCGAGCCGCCAGGTGTGAAACTGCGCCAGCGCCGTCGCCCGGGGACCCGGCGCACCCGCAGCGCCCAGCACGCCGTCCGCGAGCCAACCTTCGACGAGCCCCTCGGCGACGGGTGCCAGGGGGTCGCAGGGGACGAGGAGGAGGTCGAGGCGGGACGAGGGACGCACGGCACCGGGTATCCGTGGTGCCGTTCTCGCTCCAGGTCGTGGATACTGGGCCGAGTGGGTGGTCGTGGATCGGATCAACGAAGGCAGGAACCTCGTGCGGCGCGTGCTTCGGCGCGATGCGCGCGACGAGCGTCGCTGGGCGTTGATCGGCGCCGTCTGGGTCCACCTCGCGGGTGCCGTAGGCCTGGCGCTGCTCCCGGGTCTGCCCCGCGGCGAGGCTCCGCCCCCGGAAGTTCTCGTCGAGCTGGTGGTGCTCCCCCCGGAGCCCGAGGCGGAGCCGATCGCCGTCGTCTCCGACGCGCCCCGGCCGCTGGCCGAGTCCCGGCGCGGGGAGGGTTGGGGCGCGACGGACGAGGGCGTGTCGTCGGTCGCGGAGGTCGCGACGGGTCCCATCGCTGCACCCACCCACGCGCAGGTGAACCTGACCACCCCGGAGCCACCGACCGACGCAGTCGACGACCTCCGCCGCTCCCTCGGCTGGCAGCTCGATCACGACCTGCTCCGCGAGCGCACCGCGACCCTGTCGCTGGTCGGAGGCCCGCTGCAGACCCAGGGCGCCCCCCCCGACACCACCTGGGTCGAGCCCGACGTGATCTGGGCGCCGGCGGCCGGCTTCGCGGGGTCGGCCTTGGGTGACTACGTCACCGGGCTCGAGGCGGCCGTGATGGCGCGGTGGAGCCGGATGGACCTCGAACCCCACGCCCAGGCCCTGGGCATCCAGGGGAACGTCACGGTGCGGTACCTCGTCCGGCGGTCGGGCCAGACCTCCGAGGTCCGCGTGGTGCGCAGCAGCGGCCTGCCGGCCCTCGACGGCATGGCGGTCCGGGCGATCCCGCCGCGGGTGGAGCGCATCCCCGACGCCCTCGGGCGAGCCGAGCTGCACCACGAGATCACGCTCCGGTACCGGAATCCCTGACGCGCGTCCAGGCGCGTGGGTACAGTAGGGGTCGGGGGTCTCCGCACGTGATCCTGCGCTCGGGCCGCGACGGGCTTCCGCGTCGACGACGGTCGGTCGTGGGTCCGGTGCTGTTCGCGCTCTGCTCGCTCTTCGCGCACGTCGCCGCCCTCGGCGTGCTCGTGTGGTTCGGACCGCCCGGCTTCTTCCAGACGAAGGCAGCGGGGCGCGACGCAGCCGCCTTCCTGCTCGTGAACCTCGACGAGCCCGAGGTTCCGCCGGAGCCCCCGCCCGATCCCGAGCCCGAATGGGACGGCCAGATCGTGGAGATCGCCCCCCCGAAGGTCGAGGAGAAGCCGCTCGAGTCCGACTACCTGTCGCGGTACGACCAGAAGGTCGAGAAGGAGACGCGCTCCGCGCGGGTCGACATCAACCCGGAGGTGCTCTCCCCCCAGTGGTCGAAGGAGCAGAAGATCGAGCAGGAGGCGGCGGAGGACCTGCAGGTCGACAAGCCGTCCACGGGCGCCACCGTCGGCAACCACCGGTTCGACCCGGGGACCGACGGTACGCTGGCCAGCCTCCCGTCCCCCTGGGAGCGCACGAACAAGCAGG